>NZ_JBEPSM010000001.1:0-309533 GCF_040548815.1 Kaistia defluvii
GGCGGCGGCGCCCGAAGCGAGGAAGGCAACGGAAGCAGCGGCGAGGATCAGATTACGCATTTGAGTCTCCTTGTCGAACCGCGTTCGACGTGATTTGGCCCGGTCGGGGGAGGGGCCATTCCCGTCCGCCTGTCGGGGGGGCAGGCGGTAGATCAAGCCGGTGTCCGGGAGGGAGGAAGCCGGACGCCGGCCTGGAAGCTCAGCTCGAGATCGCGAGGGCGATCAGTCGTTGGCCGGCTTCGGATTGAAGGCGCCGAGGCCCTGGCTGCCATCGTGGGTCACGCCGACCGTCTGGCCGGGCAGGATGCCGTAGAGCTGGGTGCCATTGGCGAAATTGAACGTCTGGCCGTCCTGCAGGGTCAGCGTACCGGCCGAAGCGTTGACGCTGGTGACGGTGCCTTCGGTCTGCTCGGCGGCCATGGCGGCTGCGCCGGAAGCAAGGAACGCGACGGAGGCGGCAGCAATGATAAGGTTACGCATCTTTTTTTCTCCTGGTCGATTCATTCGACCGCTTGCAGCGACGACCCCTTTTTCTGTGGGGCGGTTTCGTTCAGTCCGTCGCCGGTGAGCTGAATTTGGTCCTGTCCATCGCGGTTTGCAAGCGCCCGATATTTTGCGAAATCGGCCGTTCAGACCCTGGCATTTCTATTTTCGAATACATAATCGACTGATACGAGACGAAAATTCTACAAAGCTGCCTGATTTAGGAATTTGATAGGCGCAGCGCTATCGGATTGTTCACTGAACCCAAGGGCACTGTTCATTATGTGTCACTGCTTATTGTAGTAAAAGCTCATCAAATGGATCCGGCGGGATCGATCGCGGGCTTTGGGCCCGGTCGAATCGAGCTCTCGGGCACCCGATCGCCCATGAAAAGTACGGCCACTTATCATTGCCCGAGCTTCCCACATGGTCCCGCGCGGTTTGCCGGCTGGCGGATGGTGGAAGCGAGACAAGGGGGCTGGCTGGTGAGAAGAACTCCCCGCTTCGCCAGCAACCCCCGCGGGGACGACGAACTCGACTCGGAGGGCAGGCCCTTGGCCCGGCGGGCCCCCGTCGGCGGCCATCGGGGAGGACCTAAAAAGATAGCGGCGCCCGGAGGGGTGCCGGGCGCCGCTTTCAGAGAGTAGCGTCAACGGGGAGGTCAGTAATTTCCGTGGTCGCCGTCACTCTCCGGGTGGGGGTCGAAAGCCGTGATGCCCTGGTTCCGGCCGGTATAGCTCACGCCCACCGACTGGCCGGGCACGATTCCATAGAGCACCGCCGGGTTGGCGAAGGTGAATGTCTGCCCGGATTGCAGCGTCAATGTGCCGTGTCCGACATTGACGCTTTCGACCGAGCCTTCGACTTCTTCGGCGGCGTAAGCGACAGCGCCCGAAGACAGAAGGGCGACAGACGCGGCGGCGAGAACGAGATGGCGCATGGTGTGGTTTCCAGTTCCTGCAGGGTCAAGCCAGGGTCCGATGAAGCGATCCGCGGGGGGAAGCGGTGCCCGTTCCTGGCTGCGTCGGAAAATGGAGTCCTCTCGTTCGAAGGCAATTCACAAGGAATTCATCGGCTTAGCGCTTGAAGGTCGCTTTCGCTGCCAGAAGGCTTAGGGGGAGCCAAGCCCGGCGGTTTCGCGGGGATCGTAGGGGTGGATGTGACATGTCGCGCCGTCCGGCCTTGCGTAATCACGCTTTCGTGTAAGTCCTTATGGCTGATAATAGCAAAGCTTACCATCAGTGCAAGTGATGGTGTCCTGTGCTCACTCTCTATGCACCGCTCGCGCATATCCGGGCCCGCGCGAAGCTGGCGTTTGACGGAAGGCCGCTGGCTTTCTAGAACCGGGGCCAATCACCGGGAGCGCCTTCGCCCATGTCGCACAATACCTTCGGCCATCTGTTTCGCGTCACGACCTGGGGCGAGAGCCACGGACCCGCGCTGGGCGCGGTCGTCGACGGCTGCCCGCCGCGCATCGCCATCTCCGAGGCCGAGATCCAGGCCTGGATGGACAAGCGCAAGCCCGGCACCTCGCGCTTCACCACCCAGCGCCGCGAGCCCGACGAGGTGCGCATTCTTTCCGGCGTCCTGCCCCAGGAAGATGGCACGCTGCTCACCACCGGCACGCCGATTGCGCTCGAGATCCAGAATGTCGACCAGCGCTCCAAGGACTATGGCGACATCAAGGATCGTTACCGGCCGGGCCATGCCGACTTCACCTATGACCTGAAATACGGCATCCGCGATTATCGCGGCGGCGGCCGTTCCTCGGCGCGCGAGACGGCGGCCCGCGTCGCCGCCGGCGCCATCGCCCGCAAGGTCGTGCCGGGCATGAGCGTGCGCGGCGCGCTGGTGCAGATCGGCCCGCACAAGATCGACCGCTCGCGCTGGAACTGGAACGAGGTCGACCAGAACCCCTTCTTCTGCCCTGACGCCCAGACGGCGACGGTGTGGGAGGAATATCTGGACGGCATCCGCAAGGCAGGCTCTTCCGCTGGCGCGGTCATCGAGGTCATCGCCGAGGGCGTGCCGGCCGGCCTCGGTGCGCCGGTCTATGCCAAGCTCGACCAGGATATCGCCAGTCTGCTGATGTCGATCAACGCCGTGAAGGGCGTCGAGATCGGCGAGGGCTTTGATGCCGCCGCGCTTACGGGCGAAGAAAACGCCGACGAGATGCGGATGGGCAATGACGGCAAGCCGCTGTTCCTCTCCAACCATGCCGGCGGCATTCTGGGCGGCATCTCGACCGGCCAGCCGATCGTCGCCCGCTTCGCCGTCAAGCCGACCTCGTCGATCCTGACCACGCGCCGCTCGATCACGGCGCAGGGCGAGGAAGTCGACGTCATGACCAAGGGCCGGCACGACCCCTGCGTCGGCATCCGCGCTGTGCCGATCGGCGAGGCTATGGTCGCCTGCGCCATCGCGGATCATTATCTTCGTCATCGGGGCCAGAACGGCTAGGCTCTACCACGCAGCTTGGGGAGGACGTCATGGCGATCGCACGGATTGGCGAGTTTCGGGCCCTCGCGGGCCAGGAGGACGCTCTGGCCCATTTCCTTGCCTCGATCACGCCCCTGATCCTGGGCTCGGAGGGCGCGCTGTCCTGCCAGCTGTTCCGCGACCGGGACGACGCCGCGCGCTTTCTCATGATCGAGCATTGGGAAACGCCCGAGGCGCACCAGGCCTCGGTCAAGAACATCCCGCCGGACCTGTTGCAGCAGGCGCGGGGGCTTTTCGCGGCCGCGCCCGTCGGCTCCTATTTCGATCCGATCGACTGAGCGGCCGCGTCGGAGCGGGAACGGTTGACGCACCGTTCACCTCCCGGCGATCTGATAAGCCCTATATATGGTATCACAGGCTTATCGGATCTGCACAGGACGCTTCACCTTGCTCAAGCTTCAAACCATCGTCGCCTCGACCCGTCCGGGCCGCGCCGGCCTTTCCATCGGCACCTGGTTCAACGGCGTCGCCGCCGCGCACAAGGACTTCCAGGCCGAACTCGTGGACCTGAAGGCGGTCAACCTGCCGATGTTCGACGAGCCCAACCACCCGCGCATGCGCCAATATGTGCATCAGCACACCAAGGACTGGAGCGCGACGATTGACGCGGCCGATGCCTTCGTCTTCGTGCTGCCCGAGTACAATCACGGCTTCCCGGCCTCGATCAAGAACGCGATCGACTACCTCTCGCATGAATGGGCCGACAAGCCGCTCGGCTTCGTCAGCTATGGCGGCGTCTCCGGCGGCACCCGGGCGGTGCAACTGCTGAAGCCGGTCGCCGGCGCGGTCGGTCTGGTCGTGGCGGGCGAGGTCAACATTCCGTTCTTTTCGCAATACCGCCAGGACGATCTGTTCGTGCCGCCGGCGAGCTTCGTCGATTCCGCCAATCTCATGCTGAACCGCATTGCCAAGGTCGGCGCGACGCTGAAGGCGGGCCGCAAGGAACTGGCGGCTGCCTGATCGTCGCCTCTCCCGCACAAGTGAAAATGGCGGCCTCGGGCCGCCATTTTTCTGAACGCGCTGCGCTTTTTCATCTCTCCCTGAGGAAGAGGTCGGAGCGAAGCTCCGGGTGAGGGGTTAGGAAACCCTCCGCATAAGGCTCGGACGATGGCTTCTATCTCGGTCAGGCCGTAAACCCTCACCCGTCGGCCTGCGGCCGTCGACCTCTCTCTCAGGGAGAGGTGAAACAACGAGCCCATAGCTCGCCTCACCCCCGCTCGATCCGGCACTGGAAGCAGTTGTTGGTCGAGGAGCGAACATGGACGAAGGCGATGTCGTCGCGGGCGAGCCGTTCGTCCGCCTCGGCGCCAAGCCTTTCGCGCGGCACCACCTTGCCGCTGCCATAGACGATGCGCTCATCGGCCGAATAGCCGCGGATGATGTAGGCCGTCGAGGTCAGCATCGGCGGCAGCGCGTCGCTCTCCTCGGCGCGGACACAGGCGTCGGCGCACAGGAAGATCGGCCCCAGTTCGGCATAGGGGTTAATCGTCTCGAACGGCCGGTGGGCGAGGATCAGATAGTCGGATCCGGCGGGGACGATGTCGAGGCAGTGACGGCAGGGCACGCCTTGGCCGTCCGAGAGGCGACGCTCGGGCGCCTGTCCGTTGGCATCGAGCCCGCCGCTGCGATAATGCGCGGCGGCGGTGCTGGGAATAGCGACATAGCGAAGGGCGGGCATCGAGGCTTCCTCATGGGTTTGGAAGCTGCGAGCTAACGCGGGAGGGCGCGCCGGTTCTATCCGGTTCTTGCCGCCGAATTGCGGGAGCGTCCTGTCTGAGCCTGGCGTTCAGACCCTCACCCCAGCCCTCTCCCGCAAGCGGGCGAGGGGGCAGGTGGTGCTTGTGGCGACTGTCGCGCCATATGGCGAAGAGCGCCGGCCGCAAAAGCCCTCGCCCGCTTGCGGGAGAGGGTTGGGTGAGGGGCTTTCCTGGGCTTCCGCCACCCAGACGGGTCCCAGCCGGCCGATCAGCTCAACCGCACCGGGCGGCCCTTGCTGGCGCTCTTGCGGGCGAGCTCGAAGGTCGCCACCACCTCGACATGGCCCGACCACAGGAACTGGTCGACCGGCGTGACGCTGGTGAGCTTGTAGCCGCCGTCGATCAGGATGCGCGCGTCGCGGGCGAGCGTCGCGGGATTGCAGGAAACGCCGACGATCTTCGGCACGATCGACTTCGCCAGCGTCTCGGCCTGCGCCTTGGCGCCGGCGCGGGGCGGGTCGAACACGACGGCCTTGAATTCCTTCAGCTCGACCGGTGCCATGGGATTGAGGAACAGGTCGCGCCGGCGGGTTGTCACCGCCCGGATGCCGGTGGAAAAGCGCATCGAGCGGTCGAGCGCCTGTAGCAGCTTGGTCTCGCCCTCGACGGCGAGAACGGGAAAGCGCCGCGCCAGCTTCAGCGTGAAGGTGCCGATGCCGGAGAAGAGATCGAGCACCGGGCCGCCCGACTTGCCGATCGCGGCGTCGACGAGGTCGGCCATGGCCAGTTCGGAACTGGCCGTCGCCTGCAGGAAGCCGCCGGCGCTCGGATAGAGCACGATCGGGTCGTTGCGGATTTCCGGCACGCGGCTCATGAAGATTTCAGCGCCATCGACCGTCAGCCGCGAGATCGAGCCGTCGACCGCGGCGCGACCGAGCGCCTCATAGTCGGCACGGCCGGGCTTGCGCGCGCCTTCCAGCGACACGTCGAGGCCGGTATCGGTCGAGACCACGGTCATGCGGGCGCGCTTGCCGCGATCCATCAGCCGGTCGGCCAGGGCAGCGAGCTTGTCGCGCCGTGTTTCGATCTCGGGCACCAGCAGCGGGCATTCCTCGATCGCCAGGATGTCGTGGCTCTCGCGCTTGTTGAAGCCAAGCACGACGCCCTGTTCGGTGCGCGACAGGGTGAAGACGGCGCGGCGGCGCGAATGGGGCGCAACCGGGATCACCGGATTGACCTCCGTTTCGATGCCGCGCTGGGCGAAGGCGTGCACGACCAGCTCGCGCTTCCAGGCCTGGTATTTCTCCGGCGCCCAATGCTGCAGCGAGCAGCCGCCGCAGACGGTGAAATGCCGGCAGGCGGGCGCGATGCGGTCCGGGCTCGGCGTGATGATCGAAACCAGGTGGCCGCGCTCGCCGTCGATATCGGCCGTGACGACTTCGCCCGGCAGGGTGAAGGGCACGAACACCTTCTGGCCCGACGCGGTCTCGGCGATGCCGTCGCCCTCATGGCCGAGGGAAGTGATGGTGAGGGTTTCAGCCATGGGCTGTTTCTTTCCTAACGCCGAGCAGGAATTCATGATTGCCGTCGCCACCGGCGATCGGGGAGGGGACGAGGCCGTCGACGACCCATCCCGGCTCCGCGGCAATCCAGTCAACGATGCGCTCGACAGCGGCCTCGCCTTCCAGGGGATCGCGAACCAGGCCGCTCTTGTTGATGCCGTCCTTGCCGACCTCGAACTGCGGCTTGACCAGCAGGACGCCCCAGCTGCCAGGCTCGGCCAGCTCGAGCGCCGGCGGCAGCGCCAGGCGGAGCGAGATGAACGAGACATCGCAGACGATGGCGTCGAAGGGTTCGCCAATGTCCTCGGCCGTCAGGTCGCGGACATTCAGGCCTTCGCGCATGGTGACGCGCGACCGGCCGGCCACGCGCGGATGCAGCTGGCCATGCCCGACATCGAGCGCATGGACATGGCGCGCGCCGCGTTCGAGCAGAACTTCGGTGAAGCCGCCGGTCGAGGCGCCGAGATCGAGCGCGGTGCGGCCGGTCGGGTCATAGCCGAAATGATCCAGCCCGGCGACGAGCTTCAGCGCGGCGCGCGAGACGTAGCGCTGCGCGGGATCGTCGATCTCAAGCGTGGCGTTCTGACGGATGGTTGCGGCGGGTTTGGTGATCAGGACCCCGTCGACGCGGACATGGCCGCGCAGGACGGCGTCGCGCGCCTTGGCCCGCGAGGCGACCAGCCCGCGCGCCAGCAGGACCATGTCCAGGCGATGTGTGGTGTCGTTCATGGCGCGAGTGATGGCGTGCGCGGCGGCCAAGCGCAAGCGCTATCGGGCCGCAGGCACGCGTCGCAGGTCCCGCAGACCGCCGAAAGGGGCGAGCTGGCGCGAAAGGGGCGCCTATCGATGTGCCGCGATCAGCATCATCATCGGCCGGTCTCGCTCCTCGGCCAGCGCCGGCTGCGCGGCGATCTCGGCGTCGGTCGGCCCCCATTCCTCGAAATGGGTGATGGTGAAACCCTGCCGGATCATCATGTTGAGCTGGGTGCCGATGGTGCGATGGTGCTTGATGACGCCCTTGGCGAGCCAGTCGGTCGAGCGCGGCCCTTCGGCGCTGTAGCGGTCGAGCGGCCAGGTGCGGCGGCCTTCGGCATCGATCACCCAGCTGGGGTTGGTCGGCGCCATATAGATCGGATGTTCGATCGAGAAGACGAGCCTGCCGCCCGGTACCAGCGCGCGATGCACGGTTGCCAAAAGGCGCGGCAGGTCCTCGATATAGTGCAGCGTCAGCGAGCTATAGACGAAATCGAACGCGGCCTCGGGCAGTTCCAGCGTCTCGAGATCGGCGCGCTCGTAGCGGATAAGGGGATCCTTGGTCATGGAGGTGGCGCGCGCCAGCATCGCCTCCGACACGTCGAGCCCGAGCACGGAGGCCGCGCCCTGTTCGCTCGCATGGCGGCAGAACCAGCCATAGCCGCAGCCCAGATCTACCACGCGAAGCCCGCGCAGTTCCGGCAGCATGGCGCGCAGTGCCGGCCATTCTGCAGCCCCCGCCAGTCCATGGACGGACCGACCGAGCTGGCTGTAGCCCTCGAAGAAGGCGGGATTGTCGTAAATATTCTGGGTCATGGCGCTCGCACCTCCATCGGTTTTCGCCGGCCGGGGTGCGTCTCCTACCACAATTGCGCTGGGCTCGCTTCGCGCACCAGCCTGACTAAACGGCCGGCGCGGCCTGCACCTCGACCGTGACATGCGACAGCGCGTGCAGGGCCGCGAGCTTCTTGCGGTAGACGTCGGGCGATTGCGGATGGGCCGAAACGAGGCTGATCACCGCGGCGTTGTGGCCGGGGCCGACGCGCCAGAGATGCAGGTCGGTGACCCGGTCGCCATTCTGCTCGATCCGGGCGCGCATGGCGGTGGCGAGATCCGGATCGGGCACGGTGTCGACCAGGATGCGGCCGCTGTCGCGCATCAGTTGCAGCGACCAACTCGCTATCACCGCTGCGCCGAGAATGCCGACGGCCGGATCCAGCCAGACCCAGTTCAGGAAGCGCCCGGCGAGCAGCGCCGTGATGGCGAGCACAGAGGTGGCCGCATCGGCAAGCACATGGACATAGGCGGCGCGCAGATTGTGATCCCGGGCGCCGCCATGATCGTGGTGCGCATGATCATGGTCATGCCCGTGGTGGTCGTCATGGCCGTGGCTGTGTCCCGTGCTCTCGTGCAGCAGCGCGGCGCTGACCAGATTGACGGCGAGGCCGATGACCGCGACGGCGATCGCCGGGTTGAAGCTGATGTCGATGGGATGGGCGAGGCGCCAGGCGGCATCGGCGGCGATCAGCACGGCGATGACCCCGAGGATGACGGCGCTGGCAAAGGCGGCGAGGTCGCCGATCTTGCCGGTGCCGAAGGTGAAGGCGGGGTCATGCGCGTGGCGGCGGGCATAGCGATAGGCGAGCGCCGCCACCAGCAGGGCGCCGGCATGCGTCGACATGTGGAAGCCGTCCGCCAGCAGCGCCATCGAGCCATAGACATAGCCGCCGACGATTTCGGCCAGCATGGTCAGCGTCGTGATGCCGACGACGATCATCGTCCGGCGCTGGTTGCGATCGTGCGAGGCGCCGAGGAAGACGTGTTCGTGGCCCCCGAGGGCTTGCGACGCGTTCATTGCGATACTCCTGCCATGGCCCGTCCGCTCCTCAGAGATACTTGCTGACTTCCTTGATTTCCTCGACCAGAGCGCGGGCCTCGGCGGCGGGCAGGGCGCTGGCGGCCGCCCCCAGATGCTCGTCGATATGGTGGTGGATCAGGATGCGCTTGGTGCTTTCGATCGCCTTGATCACGGCCTGCATCTGCTGGGCGAGATCAAGGCAGTCACGGCCGTCCTCGACCATGGCGATGACGCTGGTCAGGTGGCCGGAGGCGCGGCGCAGGCGGAGCAGGATATCGGGGTTCTGGGCGTGGCTCATGCGATATCCTATCCTGGGGGAGGGGATACAGCAAGCGGGAGTATCTCATCTGGCGACGGGTTGCGGAGGGCCCGTGCGAGGGAAGGTGGCGGCCTCCGGATCGGGCCGCTGAATTCGGCCGATACGGCCGGCTGGCAAGCTTTGCCTCTTCAGGCAGATCAATCGGCTCCGCCCTCATCCTGAGGCGCTTCGCTTCCGCGAAGCCTCGAAGGAGGCGCTCCAGTGGGCAATCCGGCCTTTCAGGGAATCCGGAAGTCGAGCAAAATCGCGCCATCTGAGCGTTCGCTGGACCCTCCTTCGAGGTCCGGCTTTGCCGGGCACCTCAGGATGTTGGTCGAGCTACCTGAAGCATTGGAGCGGACACTCCAGGCGGCGCAATGGCGGCAGGTGGGCCAGACGCCGAGCCGACCGCAAACGAAAAGGGGCGCGACGATGCCCGTCGCGCCCCTGTCGGGAACCTTGCCGCAAGCGGCGTCCGGTGTCCCTGCCTAGCCGGCGACGAGGCGCTTCAGCTTGGCCATGATCGTCTCGTCCTTCTCGTGATAGTCGACCGTGCCGACGAAATTGGCGTCGGAATCGAGCAGGTACACGGCGGCCGCGTGGTCCATCGTGTAGTCCTCGCCCTCGCCGACCTTCTTCGAATAGACCCGGTACGCCTTCAGCATCGCGTCGATCTGCGGCCGGCTGCCGGTCAGGCCGATGATGCGCGGATCGAAGGCGTGCAGATAGTTGTCCATCTGCTCGGGCGTGTCGCGCTCGGGGTCGACGGTGACGAAAAAGACCTTGAGCTTGTCGCCGTCCGGGCCGAGCTGCTTCAGCCACTGCGTCGCCTGGAACAGCGTGGTCGGGCAGACGTCCGGGCAGAAGGTGAAGCCGAAGAACATCGCCGAGGGATGTCCCTTCAGCGCCGCCTCGGTGACGGGCTGGCCCTTCTGGTCGACGACCGAGAACGGCCCGCCGATCGCGCTGGTGGTCAGGCTGGCGCCGCCCTTCTTCTGCGTCACCGCGAAGCCGGCGACGGCGATGACCGCGACGGCGACCAGGCCCCAGAGGATGTAGCGGATGGTTCGCAGCGTCTTGCGGCTGGCGTCGGGCTTGCTGCTGTCGCTCATTTCGCGGCGCCGTCATGGTTCATGTGCATGGAATGATCCGTCTTCGGGCCGGGCGCGCCGATCGGCGAAATGGTCAGTTCGACCTCGACAGGGCCGGCCTTGGCGAAGGTCAGCGTCAGCGGCACGGTCTCGCCCTGCACGAAGGGCGCCTTCGGGCGGATGAACATGATGTGGTAGCCGCCGGGCTCCAGCGTCAGCGTCTGGCCGGCCGGGATCTCGACGCCGTCGGTCGCGGGACGCATCGTCATCACCCCATCCTCGGTCTTCATCAGGTGAAGCTCGGTCTTTTCGGAGACGGGCGAGGCGACCGAGACCAGCGTATCCGGCTCGGTGCCGGTGTTCTGGATGGTCAGGTAGCCGCCGCCGACCTTGGCGCCGGGCGGCGTCGCGCGCGACCAGGGCTCGCTGATGACGAGCGGGCCGGCGGTGACATCGGCGAGCGCAGGCGTTGCCAGCGACGCGGCGAGAAGGAGCGAAAGGGCGATGTGCTTGATCATGTCGCAGAGATAGCCCCGCACGCCGCGCTTGCAAAGCGCGGCGGACTGCCGCGCGAGCCGTGCGACGATGTGGCGGACGTCAGAGCGGCCTGGCGGCCTGGCGTCGTGTGAGGATCCAGTAGCAGGCGATGAGCAGGATCGGTTGGAGCACCGTCAGGAGCAGGAGCGCCCCCGCATTGCCGGCCGCCCAGTTGCCGGCGCTGACGATCTGGTGGATGTGGCCGATCACAAGCCCGACGTAATAGACCGTGGTGAAGAGGATCACGGCGGCCTTGAACGCCAGCGTTTGCCAGAACGCGACGATGGCGATGACGCCGAGCGCGATATCGGCGATGCCTACCTCGAACTGGAACGGGCTGACCTGCCAGCCGATGAACGCCGCGGCCGTTTCCGGCGCGAAGACGTGGTAGAGGCCGGCCCAGACATTGGTGACCCCGATGGAGAGCAGAAGCAGCCAGTCGAGATAGGCTCGCGCCGAACCGCCGCGCAGGGTGGCGATGAGCAGGGCTGCGAAAAACAGCAGGCTTGGCAGGTTCGTCAGCGCCAGCCGGATCGCGTCGGATACCATCCTCGTTCCCCCTTCGGCCGGATATCCTAAGGGGATCCCGTCCGCTATCGGGTAGAACGAGTCGTGACGTGACGAAACGGAATGGCGCCAAGTTTACGTGGTGAAGGCTGGATTTCAGGCCAGCCGGATCGCCGCCGCCTCGTCGCCGCGGCCGAGCGCCTCGAACACCGTCGCAACGATGCCGCGCGCGTCGAGCCCGCTGGAAACGATCATCGCCTCGGGCTTGTCGTGATCGGTGAACTCGTCCGGCATCACCAACGTGCGGATCTTGAGACCGCGATCGAAGGCGCCGGCGCCGGCGAGGAAGGCCAGGACCTGGCCGCCGAAGCCGCCGACCGCGCCTTCCTCGACCGTGATCACGACTTCGTGATTGCGGGCTAGGTCCAGCACGAGGTTGGTGTCGAGCGGCTTGGCGAAGCGGGCATCGGCGACCGTCGTCGAGAGGCCGTAGGTATCCAGTTCTTCCGCCGCCTTCATCGCGTCCTTGAGACGCGTGCCGAAGGAGAGGATGGCGATCTTCGATCCCTCCCGCAGGATCCGGCCCTTGCCGATCGGCAGGACCTCGCCGCGTGCCGGCATGTCGATGCCGACGCCTTCGCCGCGCGGATAGCGGAAGGAGGAGGGCGCGTCGTCGATGGCGACCGAGGTCGCGATCATGTGCACCAGTTCGGCCTCGTCGGACGGCGCCATGACGATCATGCCCGGCAGCGCGGTCAGGAAGCCGGTGTCGAACGAGCCGGCATGGGTCGGCCCGTCGGCGCCGACGAAACCGGCGCGATCGATCGCGAAGCGCACCGGCAATTTCTGGATCGCCACGTCATGGACGATCTGGTCGTAGCCGCGCTGCAGGAAGGTCGAATAGATCGCGCAGAACGGCTTGTAGCCTTCCGAGGCAAGGCCCGCGGCGAAGGTGACGGCGTGCTGCTCGGCGATGCCGACATCGAAGGTGCGGCTAGGGAAGGCCTGGCCGAACAGGTCGAGGCCGGTGCCGGTCGGCATGGCGGCGGTGACGGCGACGATCTTGTCGTCGGCTTCGGCTTCCTTGATCAGCGTTTCCGCGAAAACACGCGTATAGCTCGGCGCGTTGGGCGTCGCCTTGGCCTGCTTGCCGGTGATGACGTCGAAGCGGTTGACGCCGTGATACTTGTCGGCGGCGGCCTCGGCCGGGGCGTAGCCCTTGCCCTTCTGCGTCACGACATGCAGCAGGATCGGACCTTCCGGCGCATCGCGCAGATTGCGCAGGATCGGCAGCAGGTGATCGAGATTGTGGCCGTCGATCGGCCCGACATAGTAGAAGCCGAGTTCCTCGAACAGCGTGCCGCCGGTGAAGAAGCCGCGCGCATATTCCTCGGTCTGCTTCGCCTTGTCGTGGAAGATGCGCGGCAGCTTCTTGGTCAGCTGCTTCGCCACTTCGCGGAACGAGCGATAGGCGCGGCCCGAGACCAGGCGCGCCAGATAGGCCGACATGGCGCCAACCGGCGGCGCGATCGACATGTCGTTGTCGTTCAGGATGACGATCAGCCGCGAGCGCAGGGCACCAGCATTGTTCATCGCCTCATAGGCCATGCCGGCCGACATTGCGCCGTCGCCGATCACGCAGACGACGGCATTGTCGCCTTCGGAAAGGTCGCGCGCCACCGCCATGCCGAGGCCGGCCGAGATCGAGGTCGAGGAGTGGGCGGCGCCGAACGGGTCGTATTCGCTCTCTGCCCGCTTGGTGAAGCCCGAGAGCCCATGCGTCTGGCGCAGCGTGCGGATGCGGTCGCGGCGGCCGGTCAGGATCTTGTGCGGGTAGGCCTGATGGCCGACGTCCCAGATGATCCGGTCGGCGGGCGTGTTGAACACGTAGTGCAGCGCCACCGTCAGCTCGACGACGCCGAGGCCGGCGCCAAGATGGCCGCCGGTGATCGAAACCGCATCAATGGTCTCGGCGCGGAGTTCGGCCGCCAGCTGCACGAGCGAGCTCTCCGGCAGGCGACGGAGATCTTCGGGCGTGGTGACGGTGTCGAGAAGGGGCGTTTCGGGCTTGCCGGTCATCTATGAAACAAGACTGTTATGTGAAGGGGCACGGTTACACGACGTGGCGACGGGTGGCAACGCGGTCAAGGCCGAGGGGGCGGGCCATATCCGCGCGGTTGCACGCGCTTCCGCGTCCTCTACTGTGCATTTCTCCTGAATCGAAGGAGCCTTTGCATGATCCGCCATACTGTCGTCTTCCGTCTCAAGCGTTCCCGCGGCTCCGAGGCGGAGGGAAGGTTTCTCGCCGATGCCCGCATCCTCGCCGCGATCCCGGGCGTCGGAAACTTCGAGCAGCTGCGCCAGGTCAGCCCCAAGAACGACTATGATTTCGGCTTCTCCATGGAGTTCGCCGACGAGGCCGCTTATTCCCTGTATAACGATCATCCCGACCATGTCGCCTTCGTTCGGGACCGCTGGATCCCCGAGGTCGAGTCGTTCCTGGAGATCGACTACGTGCCCCTGACCGCCGACTGAACCGCTGGGCCCTCCGGCCTACGTCAGCGTGCGCGGCCCGATTTTCCCTAGGGAGTGGATTGTTGTTGTTAAGACGGAAACTGAAGCGGTCGCAGCCTGCCTGGCTTTCCCGCGACGTGTGGCGACGGCGCGTGGTCTTCTGGGCTGGCGCGGGCGTCACGGGCCTGGTCAGCGTCGCCTTCGCCTATGCGGCCGACCAGGCGCAATCGCTCTTTCACCTTGTGTCCAGCCAGGCGTTCTGGATCCCCCTGATCCTGACGCCGCTCGGTTTCATGCTCTGCGCCCATCTGGCGCGCACGGTATTTCCCGGCTCGGCCGGCAGCGGCATCCAGCATGCGATCGCTGCCTGCGAGATGACCGATGAAGCGTCCCGCAACAAGCTGCTGTCGCTGCGCGTCGCCTTCGGCAAGATCCTGCTGACCCTGGTAGGCATTGCTTCAGGCGGATCGATCGGCCGCGAGGGGCCGACGGTTCAGGTCGGCGCCGCGATCATGCTCAAGGTCGGCCAGATCGGCGGGGCGGACCGCGCGCGCGGCCTGATCCTGGCAGGATCGGCGGCCGGCATATCGGCGGCGTTCAATGCGCCGCTCGCGGGCATCGTCTTCGCCATCGAGGAGATGAGCCGATCGTTCGAGACGAAGACCTCCGGACTGGTCCTGTCCGCCGTGATCCTCGCCGGTCTCGTCTCGCTCGGGCTGGTTGGCAATTACAATTATTTCGGTCAGGCCTCGGGCCATGTCGTCGGCCTGCAGGGATGGGTCATGGTGGGCCTCTGCGGTGTGTTCGGCGGCCTGTTTGGCGCCCTGTTCGGCCGGCTGATGCTGTGGTCGACGCAAACCATCCGCCGCTGGACCAGCGAGATGACGCTGGTGCGGACGCTGGTGATCGCGGGATCCTGCGGCCTTGTCGTGGCTCTGATCGGGCTCGCATCGGGGGGCATCACCTTCGGCACCGGCTATGAGCATGCGCGGCTGGCGCTCGAGGGCGAGATCCTGCCCTGGTATTTTGGGCCGGCGAAGTTCATCGCCACGCTGCTGTCGTCCATCTCGGGCATCCCGGGCGGCATCTTCGCGCCATCGCTGGCGGTTGGAACCGGCCTGGGCAGTCTGTTCGCCCTGGCGCTCGGGGGCACGGCCGGCATAGCGGCACTGCTGGGGATGACCGGCTATTTCGCCGGCGTGGTGCAGGCTCCCATCACCGCCTTCGTCATCATCCTGGAGATGACGGGCAACAACAGCGACGTCATTCCGATCATGTGCGCGTCGGTGCTCGGCTACGGCGTTTCGAGCCTGATCATGCCGCAATCGCTGTATCACGGGCTGGCGGCGTCGCTGATGCACAAGAACCTGACGGAGACGACGCTCCGGAACTGACGGAGATTCCCGAGCGGCGAGGACCCTTGCCGCCGGCGGAATCGACACGGACAGCCTGATCGTCCATAGGAAGGGCCGACCCGACGGCTTAGCCCTTCTGCCGGAACGAGAATGCCCGAGATACTGACCGACTACCCGCTCGACGACAGCAACAGCTTCGGCTTCCGCGCCCGGAGCCGCTACGCGGTCGAGATCCGCTCCGAGGCCGATCTCGTGGCGGCATTGGCCGATCCGCGCCTCCAGGGCCTGCCGCGCCGGCTTCTCGGCGGCGGCAGCAACATCGTGCTGAGCGCGGATTTCGAGGGCGTGACGCTGCTGATGCGCAGCCAGGGCCGCCGGCTGGTCGAGACGCGGGACGATGCCTGGATCGTCGAGGCGGCGGCGGGCGAAAACTGGCATGGCTTCGTCCGCTCGACGCTGGAAGAGGGCCATCCGGGCCTCGAAAACCTCGCCCTGATTCCGGGCACAGTCGGCGCCTCGCCCGTCCAGAACATCGGCGCCTATGGCATCGAACTGGCGGACCGGTTCGACAGCCTGCGCGCCTATGACGTCGAGACGGAGCGCTTCGTCACCTTCGACAAGGACGCATGCGCCTTCGCCTATCGTGACAGCGTCTTCAAGCACCATCCTGGCCGCTACATCGTGACGAGCGTGCGGTTCCGCCTGCCGCGCCCGTGGCAGCCGGTACTGAGCTATCCCGACATCGCCGCGATTTTCCAGCATGGTGAGGCGGTTGAGCCAGAAGCGGTGTTCAACGAGGTCGTCGCCGTGCGCGGGCGAAAACTTCCCGATCCGGCGGTGATCGGCAATGCCGGCAGCTTCTTCCAGAACCCGATCGTCCCGGCGGCCAAGCACGACGCGCTCAAGGTCGACTATCCGAAGCTCGGTGGCTATCCGCAGCCCGATGGGCAGGTCAAACTCTCGGCCGCCTGGCTGGTCGAGCAGAGCGGCTTCAAGGGCGTCCGGCTCGGCCATGTCGGCGTCTATGACCGCCATGCGCTGATCCTGGTCAACCATGGGGGCGGCTCGGCGGCCGAGATCACCGCGCTGGCCGGGGAAATCAAGGCGGGCGTGCGCGCGAAATTCGGCGTGGAACTGGTCGAGGAACCGGTGTTTCTCTGAGACTTCGGCTCGGCCGGGGAAGTCCTTTCCGGTTGCTTGGCCAGCCTTTCCGCAACACCCAACACGCTCGTCGTCATCCTCGCGAAAGCGAGGACCCATGCAGCCGAGCCCTGATCCGCGAGAAGCTCCCCAGAACCCGGATGAATGGATCCCGGGTCTCCGCCCGGGATGACGCCGAGGGTGGGGGGGCGGTTCGCCGCAACCTGACACGCCGCTTTCCATCACCTCTCGCTCTCTCTGGAAGGTGATGAGCAGCCCTGTTTTGCCGACTAGAGCGGGAAACCTATGGCCCCTCGGGCAGCGGGATGAACTCGCTCTCGTCGCCAAACACCTTGTCGAAGCGGCCGAGCTTCCAGTCGTTCTTGGCCTGCTCGATGCGGTCTTTCGACGAGGAGACGAAATTCCACCAGATGTGGCGCGGCCCGTCCATCGGCGCGCCGCCGACCAGCATCAGCCGCGTCGGCTTGCGCGCGGTCAGGCTGATCCGGTCGCCGGGGCGAAGCACCAGCAGGCGCCCGGCCTCGAACACGTCGCCGGCAATTTCGATCTCGCCCTCGAAGATGTAGAGCGCGCGTTCCTCATGCTCGGCGTCGATCGGCAGGCGGCCGCCCGGCTGCAGCGCCACGTCGGCATAGATCGTGTCGGAGAAGGTCTGCACCGGCGAGGTCTCGCCATAGGCGGAGCCCAGGATCAGCCGGAGGTCGACGCCATCGCCACTGACCACGGGCAGGTTGGCCTTGCCGTGATGGTGGAACTCGGGCGCGTCTTCTTCATGGTCCTTCGGCAGCGCCACCCAGGTCTGCAGGCCGCCGACCTTGCGGTCATTGGCGCGATGGCGGAATTCCGGGCTGGAGCGCTCGGAATGCGCGATGCCGCGCCCGGCCGTCATCCAGTTCACGTCGCCCGGCTGGATCGCCATCTCGACGCCGGTCGAGTCGCGGTGCACGATCTCGCCATCGAACAGATAGGTGACGGTCGCGAGCCCGATATGGGGATGCGGCCGCACGTCGAGACCTTCGCCGGCCGGGAATTCGCCGGGGCCCATCTGGTCGAGGAAAATGAACGGCCCGACCATGCGGCGCTTGGCCGTCGGCAAGGCGCGCTTCACCGCGAAGCCGCCAATGTCGACGGTGCGCGGCACGACGACGAGTTCGATGGCGTCGCTCGAGGCGGCGTCGCCAAAGATCGGATCGATATCGGGCAGGCGGCTCATGGCAATCTCCTTGGCTTCGGTGTTGAGCCGATAATGGAGAGGCGGAGTATGAGCCGAAAGACGCCGTTCCGGCGACGGATTGTTCAGCGAAAGCGCCGACTGGCCTATTCGACGTCGAGCGGCTCGGTGCCGGTCGCCTGGCCGTTGGCGCCGGTGCGGATCTTCTCGACCTTGGTCTCGGCCTGCTTCAGCAGTGCCTCGCAATGCTTCTTCAGCGCTTCGCCGCGCTCATAGATCTTGATCGACTCTTCGAGCGGAACGTCGCCGCGCTCGAGATGGCCGACGATGGTCTCGAGCTCGGCCAGGGCCTTCTCGAAGGAGAGGCCTTCAAGGGCGGTCTGAACGTCGGACATGGGCTGGTCTCCGGAATTGTGCGGCGAACCTTTTCGGCCATCGGGCCGCGCGATGCAAGCCGTGCACGGCCCCGGCCGGTCAGCCGGCGCGCATCAGCGTCTCGACATGGGCGGCGGTCGAGGCGGCGAGCGCCTTCAGGTCGTAGCCGCCCTCCAGGATGCTGACGATGCGGCCATGCGAATGACGATTCGCGACCTCCATCAACTGCTCGGTCGCCCAGACGAAATCGGCCTCGACCAGTTCCAACTCGCCGAGCGGATCCCGCGAATGGGCGTCGAAGCCGGCGGATATGATGATGAGTTGCGGCCGGAAGGCGTCGAGGGCCGGCAGGATCACGGTCTCGAACGAACGGCGGAAATCAGCGCCATCGGCACCGGGCGCGAGCGGCGCGTTGAAGATGTTGCCGGCGCCTGTCTCGGACGCGCCGCCGGTGCCGGGATAGAGCGGCATCTGGTGGGTCGAGGCGTAGAGCACGGACGGATCGTCCCAGAAGATCGCCTGCGTGCCGTTGCCGTGATGCACGTCCCAGTCGACAACAGCGACGCGCTCGAGACCGTGGCCGCGCTGGGCGTGGCGGGCGGCGATCGCCGCCTGGTTGAAGAAGCAGAAGCCCATGGCGCGATCCGGCTCGGCATGGTGGCCGGGCGGGCGCATCGCGCAGAAGGCGTTCTTCGCGTCGCCATCCAGCACGGCATCGACCGCCTGGCAGGCGCCGCCGACGGCGATCAGCGCCGCTTCCAGCGTCATCGGCGACATCGTCGTGTCGGCATCGACGCGAATCATGCTCTCCGAGGGGCTGTAATGGCGCATCGCCTCGAGATGGGAGAGCGGGTGGCAGAGCAGGATCATCTCGACATCCGCCATCCGCGCCTGTTCGCGCAGCAGCGGCGCGAAGCGGTCGTCGGAGAGCGCCGCCTCGACGGCCTGGATGCGTTCGGGGCGTTCCGGATGGCCGAAGGGCACGAGGTGCTCGGCGAAGACCGGATGATGGATCAGCAGCGTTGCCATGGGCGTCCCGAATTCGATTTTCAGACGGACCACCGAATGGCGGCGCCGGTCATTGGTTCTTGCGCATATAGGCAACCAGCGTGTCGCGTGCGACGGGCGAACGTAGCCGATTGAGGATCTGGGCGATTTCCTGGTCTATGCGGGTCAGCACCTCGCGCCGGTCGCCGCGCATCAGGCGACGGGTGGTGCCGGCCGATTCCATCGAGCGGCTGGCGAGCTTCCGGGCGACGGCGAGCGCCGCTTTCTCGACATCGGCGGCGGGAACGATTCGGTTGACCAGCCCGGCCTGGAAGGCGCGCTCGACGTCGAAACGCTCGCCGAGCACGAGATATTCGAAGGCGCGCTGGTGCCCCATCAGCCGCGCGGCGAGCAGCGTCGAGCCGCCGCTCGGGATCAGGCCCAGCTCGACGCAGTTCGATTCGAAGGCCGACCATTCGCTGGCGACCACATAGTCGCAATGCAGCAGGATGGTGGCGCCAATTCCCATCGCCAGCCCGTCCACGGCGGCGATCAGCGGCTTCTCGATGGTGGCGATGGTCTTGAGGAAGCGGGCGATGCTCTCGTCGATGCGTCCCTCATCGGCGAACTGGATCAACTCGCGAAGGTCGTTGCCGATGGAGAACACGCCCGGCGAACCGAGGATGACGAAGGCCTTGTTGCGACCGTCCCGTTCCCCGAGGACAAGCGCGTCCGAAATCGTGGTGAGCATCTCGACGGTCAGGGCATTCTGAGTTTCCGGTCTGTCGAATCGAATGACGGTGATCCCGCCCTTCGCTTCGATACCGATCGGCAAACTCATGCTCTCGCTCATCCGGGTCCCACCTTCCCATTAGCTAGTTGGCGGAGGAGAATTGGACAGGTCCTGCCGCGAAGTAAAGCATATGTTCAAAATTGCCTACAATTGACGCGGCCACATGGCGGATCCCCGCGGTTTGGGCGGCGAGGGCGGATAGGGCTTGACTGCCCGGCCGCGACGGGCCTTTTGGCGCTTCGCTGCAAAATTGGCTCGGGAGGCCGGATTGGCCAGGCATCATTCCTCCAACATACGTCCGGCGGATGACGACGACGCGCTGCGCGAGGCGATCGCGGCGCTCAGGGCTGGTCAGCTTGTCGGAATGCCGACCGAAACGGTCTATGGCCTGGCGGCGGACGCCACCAATGGCGAAGCGGTCGCCCGGATCTATGCCGCTAAGGGACGCCCGAGCTTCAACCCGCTGATCGCCCATGTCGCGGATCTCGAAGCGGCGGAGCGGCTGGTCCTGTTCGATCCTGTCTCGCGGCGCTTGGCCGAGGCGTTCTGGCCGGGTCCCCTGACGCTGGTTCTGCCGAAGCGCGCCGGCGCCGGCGTATCCGACCTCGCCACCGCCGGGCTCGACACGCTGGCCGTGCGCATGCCGTCCCACCCGGCCGCGCATGCGCTTTTGAAGGCGTTCGGCCGGCCGGTCGCGGCGCCCAGCGCCAACCGCTCCGGCCATGTCAGCGCGACCACCGCCGCCCATGTCGCGGAAGATCTCGGATCCGCCGTCGCGATCGTGCTCGATGCCGGCCCGAGCCATGTCGGCGTCGAGTCGACCATCGTCGCGGCCACGCCGGCCGGACTTGCGCTGCTTCGCGCGGGCGGATTGCCGCGCGAGGCTATCGGGGCGGTCGCCGGCATGCCGCTGGCGATCGTCGACCTCACGGATCCCGAAGCGCCGACCGCGCCGGGGCAGCTGGCCTCGCATTACGCGCCGGGCGCGATGGTCCGGCTCGATGTGGAGGAAGTGTTTCCCGGCGAGGCGCTGCTCGCCTTCGGGCTAGAACTGCCGCGCCATGCCGAGAATGCGGCCGTGACGATCAATCTGAGCGAGCGCGGCGATCTGATCGAGGCGGCGGCGCGTCTGTTTTCGGCGCTGCGCGAGCTGGATGGCAAGGCCGCGACCATCGCGGTCGCGCCAATCCCGACGACCGGCCTCGGCGAGGCGATCGTCGACCGCCTTCGCCGCGCCGCTGCTCCGCGCCCGTGAGGCGGCAGGATTGATCGAAAGGCAGGACGCGTTGCCATCCTTCACCTCACCCTGAGGGAGAGGAGAAGAATCAGGGCAGGCGAAAAAACTACCTTTCGAACTCGGGTCCGCGCGCCGAATAGGCCTTGGTCTCGCGCCAGCGCCGCATCATCGCCTCGAATTCCGGATCGATCTCCGGCGGCAGCACGATCTTGAGCGCGACGAGCAGGTCGCCATTGCCGCCCACGGCGGTCGGCAGGCCCTTGCCCTTCAGGCGCATCACACGGCCGCCATCCGAATGGGCCGGAATGGTCATGGTGCCCGAGCCGGTCAGCGTCGGGACGCGCACCTTGGCGCCCAGCACCGCTTCATCCAGCGTCACCGGAAGCTCCAGGCGCAGCGCGTCGCCCTCCACCTTGAACAGCGGGTGCGGCACGAACTCGACGGTGACGAGCGCGTCGCCGGCCTGGCCGCCGGTCGGGCTGGCCCAGCCCTGGCCGCGCAGGCGGATCACCCGTCCCGGCCGCGTCCCGGCGGGAATGGCGATCTCCAGCGTGCGCCCGGTCGGCAGTTCGACGCGCACCTTCTCGTCGCGCGCGATCTGTTCCAGCGTCACGCCAACGGTGGCGGTGACGTCCTCGCCGCGCGAGCGGGCCTGCGACGAGCCGCGTGCGCCGGCGCCGCTGAAGCCGCCGGCCCGGCCGCCGCCAAAATTGCTGAAGCCGCCGCCGCCCTGGCCGGCAAAGCCGCCGAAAATATCGTTCAGGATGTCATCGGCGCCGCCGGCAGACGACCAGCGGAAGCTGTGCGCGCCGGCACCGGCGCCCGCGCCGCCGCGCGGATCGAACCCTTCGAAGCCCTGGAACTTGGGCTTGCCCTCGGCATCGATCTCGCCACGGTCGAACTGGGCGCGCTTTTCCTCGTCGCTGAGGATCTCATAGGCAGAATTGATCTCCGAAAACTTCTCCTGGGCCTTGGAGTCGTCCGGATTCTGGTCGGGATGGTGTTTTTTGGCGAGACGGCGAAACGCCTTCTTCACCTCGGCCGCGGACGCCTTCTTCTCGACGCCGAGCACCTGGTATGGATCACGCATGGGAAACCCCCTCTAAGGGCAGGATTCGTCCCGGCCCAAACAGCGGCACCGGAACCCTCCATAACATAGGGAGGCTAGGAATTGATTCCAATCGCCTCGACTCGGATTGGAGTCTAAAGGAGCGCGCTGTCTTCGGGAACGACTTCGAAGAGCTGCCACATGCCATCCGTGGCCCGGCAGGCATCGCCCTTGTAGCGGCGGATGCCTCGGACATCGCTGACGGTGAGCGCGAAGGCGCGGCAGTTGCGGCCATCCGGCTCGACATGGGCGGCGCGGACCGGCGACAGCGTGCCGTTCGAGCCGGTGTCGGGATTGGTCCAGTCGATGACGTCGCCATTGGCGGAGCCGGAGATGAAGGTCGAGGCCGTCAGGCGGATATGCTCCCAGTCGGACGGGTCCACGGCTTCGACGACCGTGCGCTTGGCGGCCGGGACCGCCGGGGCGATCGAGCCCGTGGTGGTCATATCGATGTCGGTTTCCGGGCCGCCCGGCGTCAGACCGCAGCCGGCCAGACCCGCGCACAGCATGATCGGTCCTATTCGGCCAATCATTCGCATTCCCGGTGGATCCCGTCTTGTCTGGTCATATGCCGTCCGGTCGATATATGTCTGTCCCGTAGCAGCACGAATGATCCTCAGCGGACGCTCTGCGGATCGCAGCATCGGAAAAGATGATTAAGGATGAGTGACTTCACCGCCGCGACGGACCCGTTCGCCCTTTTCGCCAGCTGGCTGAAGGAGGCGGAGGCCTCGGAAATCAACGATCCGAACGGCATGGCGCTGGCCACCGTCGACCCCGACGGGTTGCCGGATGTGCGCATGGTGCTGATGAAGGATTTCGACGAGAACGGGATCGTCTTCTACACCAACTATGGCAGCGCCAAGGGCCGGGAACTGCTCGCAACTCCCAAGGCCGCCGTGCTTTTCCATTGGAAGAGCCTGCGCCGGCAGGTGCGGGTTCGCGGCCTGGTCGAGACGGTGACCGATGCCGAGGCCGACGCCTATTTCGCGACGCGCGCCCGCCATAGCCGTCTCGGCGCTTGGGCTTCGAAACAGTCGCAGCCGCTCGAATCGCGTTTTGCGCTGGAAAAGTCGGTGGCGGCGCTGGCCGCCAAATATGCGATCGGCGAAATCCCGCGCCCGCCACACTGGTCCGGGTTCCGCATCAAGCCGGTCCAGATCGAGTTCTGGAAGGACGGCGCCTTCCGTCTGCACGACCGCGTCGTCTTCCGCCGCGCGGTGCCGGGCGAGGGCGAGTGGCAGAGCGAGCGGCTGTATCCGTAGGCTGGGGCCGTCTTTCAGCCGCACGATTTGCGATTGTTGTGCAGGACGTCGCCCCGGCGAAGGCCGGGGCCCATTAACACAGTCGTAGGAGGCCGCGCACAGCCTTCTCGGCGGCTGGCAGTGTGTCTGGATCCCGGCCTTCGCCGGGATGACGCCGGAGCGGGGAGTGCTTCCCCGTCCCGCCCGCGCCGCCGCGTAAAGGGATTACCCGGCCGTCAGGTCGCCGTGCCGCCGACCGTGATCTGGTCGATGCGGATGGTCGGCTGGCCGACGCCGACCGGAACGCCCTGGCCGCTCTTGCCGCAGGTGCCGATGCCGAGATCGAGCGCCATGTCATTGCCCACCATCGAGACGCGCTTCATCGCATCCGGCCCATTGCCGATCAGCATCGCGCCCTTTACCGGCGCGCCGATCTTGCCGTTTTCGATCCGGTAGCCCTCGGTGCAGGCGAAGACGAACTTGCCGCTCGTGATGTCGACCTGGCCGCCGCCGAACGACACCATGTAGAGGCCGTTCTTGACCGAGCCGAGGATCTCGGCCGGATCATCCTTGCCGCTCTTCATGATCGTGTTGGTCATGCGCGGCATCGGCACATGGGCATAGGACTGCCGACGACCATTACCGGTCGGCTGCATGCCCATCAGGCGAGCGTTCTGGCGGTCCTGCATGTAGCCAACCAGGATGCCATCCTCGATCAGCGTGGTGGCCTGGGTCGGCGTGCCCTCATCGTCGAAGGAAAGCGAGCCGCGCCGGTCCATGATCGAGCCGTCATCGATGACGGTGACGCCCTTGGCGGCCACCTGCTGGCCCATCAGGCCGGAGAAGGCGCTTTCGCCGCGACGGTTGAAATCGCCCTCGAGACCATGGCCGACCGCCTCATGCAGCATGACGCCCGGCCAGCCGGGGCCGAGCACGACATCGAAGGTGCCGGCGGGGGCGGGGACGGCTTCGAGATTGACCAGGGCCTGGCGCAGCGCCTCGTCCACGGCATGGTGCCAGCGGTCGCTGGTCACGAACTGGCCGAAGCCTTCGCGCCCGCCCATGCCATAGGAGCCCTGCTCTTGCCGATCGCCTTCGCCGGCGATGATCGAGACGCTGACTCGCACCATCGGGCGGATGTCGCGGCGATAGACGCCGTCGGGACGCAAGATCTCGACGATCTGCCACGAACCGGCCAGCGAGGCACTCACCTGACGCACGCGCGGATCTTTCGCGCGGGCATAGGCGTCGATCGCCTCCAGCAGCTTCACCTTCTCGGCGAAGCTCGGGCTGCCGAGCGGGTTCTCGTCGGTATAGAGCACGCGGTTGGTGCCCTTGGGCGGTTCGGCCAGCGTGCCCGAATGGCCGCGCTTCACCGAAGCGACCGCATCGCCCGCGCGGCGGATCGCGTCGAGCGAGACTTCGCCGGCATGCGCATAGCCGACCGCTTCGCCGGCGACGGCGCGCAGGCCAAAACCCTGGCGGGTGTCGAAGCTCGCGCCCGAAAGGCGGCCATTGTCGAAGACGAGTCCCTCCGACTGGGCGTATTCGAGATAGAGCTCGCCATCATCGGCGCCGGAGAGCGCCTCGGCGACGACGGTGCGGGTTTCGTCACGGTCGAGGCCGGCGCGCGCGAGAATGGAAAGCTGTTCATCGGCCATGGGGAACTCCGGGCTCGTGTCTAAGCAGCAGAAATAGGGGATCGCACGCGCTTTCGCACCCCCTTGCCGGCCTCTGCCTGTTCATTGCTGTCCGGCGAGCGCATCCATCGCCAGCGAGATCTCGGCCCGCAGCGCCGTGATCCGCGCTTCATAAACCCGTCCGAGGCACGCCGTGTCGCTGCCGCAGGCGGCCCGCAGCTTGAGGAAGTCCGTGGCGCCGTCCCGCCGCGCCGCATTGGCGCCCATCATCATCGGGACCTTATTGTAGGCGAACCAGAGCGCCGCCATTTCCGTGTCGCGCTCGGACAGCTCCGGATTGCTGCAGATCGCCACCTCGTCAGGGGCGACGGCCTTGGCGCAATTGAAGCTGGCGGCCTCCGCCGGAGCGGCGGCCGAGAGCCCGAGGATCGTCAGGACGATCAAAGAGGAAAGCTTCATGACGATGGACCTTTGCTTGAGCGGGCGGTGCCTTATGGCACGCCCGGCACCTGTCGAGAACCAACCGCATGCCGTCCCCCATTGCGTTTCGCCCCCCGAATGGCCCATACGCTGCGGCACGGAACAGGACGGGGGATCGCCGGCCGCGCGACGCACGGAAGCGCGACGCGCCGCGATCTCCAGGCGAGAAGGACAAGACGAATCATGGCGACGGCATTCGGTCTCGACAAGCAGGCTTTGACGATTATTCCGGTGTCGGGGCCGCTCGAGGGTCGGGTCACCCCGCCGGGCTCCAAGTCGATCACCAACCGGGCCCTGCTACTGGCCGCCCTCGCCAAGGGCACCAGCCGCCTGACCGGTGCGCTCAAGAGCCTGGACACCAAGCTGATGGCCGGCGCCCTGCGGGCGATGGGCGTCACGGTCGAGGAGCCGGACGACACCACCTTCATCGTCACCAGTTCCGGCCGGCTCGCCCCGCCGGCCGAGCCGCTGTTCCTCGGCAATGCCGGCACGGCGATGCGCTTCCTTTCGGCGGCGGTGACGCTGGTCGAGGGCACCGTCGTCGTCGATGGCGACGCGCATATGCGCAAGCGCCCCATCGGCCCGCTGGTCGAGGCGCTGCGCTCGCTCGGCATTGATGCGTCGGACGCCGGCGGCTATCCCCCGGTCACGGTGCAGGGCAACGGCACCTTCGGTTCCGGCCGGGTCGAGATCGATGGCGGCCTGTCGAGCCAGTATGTCTCGGCGCTGCTGATGGCGGCCGCCTTCGGCAACGGCCCGATCGAGGTGGCGCTGACCGGCAGCGAGATCGGCGCGCGCGGCTATGTCGATCTGACGATCGCCGCGATGCGCGCTTTTGGCGGTGAGGTCGAGCAGATCGACGCATCGAGCTGGCGCGTCCAGCCGACCGGATACCAGGCCACCGATTTCGTCATCGAACCCGACGCCTCGGCCGCCACCTATCTCTGGGCGGCGGAAGTGCTGACGGGCGGCCATATCGATCTCGGCGTCCCGTCCGATGCCTTTACCCAGCCCGACGCCAAGGCGCGCGAGGTGATCGCCCAGTTCCCGAACCTGCCGGCCGTCATCGACGGCTCGCAGATGCAGGACGCGATCCCGACCATTGCCGTGCTCGCCGCCTTCAACAACGCGCCGGTGCGTTTCGTCGGCATCGCCAATCTGCGCGTCAAGGAATGCGACCGCGTCGCGGCGGTTGCGACCGAGCTCTCGCGTATCCGACCGGGCCTCGGAACGGAGGAGGGCGACGACCTCATCGTGGCCTCCGATCCGTCGCTCGCCGGGCAGACGCTTCCGGCGCGCATCGAAACCTATTCGGACCACCGCATCGCCATGAGCCTGGCGCTGGCCGGCATCAAGATCGGCGGCATCACCATCCTCGACCCCGGCTGCGTGGCGAAGACCTACCCGACCTACTGGGAAGCGCTGACCGGCCTTGGCGTGAAGATCGCGGATTGAGGGAGGTTCATCTGCCCAGAAGCAAGGGCGCCTTCCTCACCTGTCCCTGAGGGAGAGGTCGGAGCGAAGCTCCGGGTGAGGGTTTAGGAGACTATCCGGTGAGGCCGTAAACCCTCACCCGCCGGCCTGCGGCCGTCGACCTCTCCCTCAGGGAGAGGTGGGAAAACGTTGGCGACTGGCCGCCTCAATACAGCGCCTTGGCGTAGCGGGCGAGCATGTCGGCCTGGGTCTCAGGCGGCTCACTGGAGCGGGTGTGATCCCGAAGCATCTCGCCCATCGTGGGCAGGAGGCTGCGGTCGATCCGGCTTTCGTCGGCCCAGAGGTTCGAGCGCATCAGCGCCTTGCCGCATTGCAGATAGGCTTCGTGCACGGTGACGACCATGACGGTGGCCGGCAGCTTGCCGTCCGCCATGTGCGCGGCCCGCAGCGTCTCGTCGTCATCGATCACCGCCGTGCCGTTGACGCGTAGCGTTTCGTCGACGCCGGGGATCAGGAACAGCAGGCCGATGCTCGGCCGTTCGACCAGGTTGGCGAGCGAGTCGATCCGGTTGTTGCCGGGGCGGTCGGGGATGACCAGCGTATTGTCGTCGAGCACGCTGACGAAGCCCGGATGATCGCCGCGCGGCGTCGCGTCGCCGAAGCCGTCCGCGCCCTGAGTGGCGAGAACAAGGAAGGGCGACAGCGCGATGAACGACCGGCAATGCCGGTCGAGCTGGTTGAGTTGCTTGGCGACGGATCGCCCCTTCGGCGCGCCATAGATGGCGCGCAGCGATTCGAGCGATTCAATCCGGGCCATGTCGCACTCTCAGCGTCTTAGGGCAGGGCGTCGAACCCCGGACCGAAGCCGGTCAGCGAGATCGGGATGCCGATACCTTCTTCCGGTGTCTGGAAGATGACAAAGGTAGCCGTCTTGCCATTGCGCAGCTTGCCGATCAGGTCGTCGTCGAGGATCACCTCGGCGAGGCAGCCATCCGGCAGGCAGCGCACGAAACCGGCGCGTCCCATCTCGTTCTGGTCGATCTTGAGGCCGAGGCCGGAGGGGAGGAGCACGCCCAGCGGCGCCAGCACCCGCATGACCTTCGACTTCTTGTCCGCCGTCTTCAGGACGATGACCGAGAGGCCGACATTGTCGCGGTCCTCGGCGGTCACGAACTGCATCATCGAGCAGACTTCGCCCTGCGCGCCCGGGGGCTTGTCGCAGCGCGTTTCCCAATCGCCATGCATGCCCTTGGAGACGCCCTGGGCGGACGCCGCGACGGGCATGGCAGCGGCCAGGGCCGCCATCGCCAGGGCGCTTAGAACGATTCGCAACGGACGAAATGCGCCAAGACGCACAGTCGGAAATACCTTCACCTGAGCGATCTCCTCGATTCTCACAATTGTCGCACATCCATGCACGACGATGCTCGCCGCAGTAACCCTCGCGGGGCGCTTCGGCGAGCGCGATTTGCCGCATCTCATCTCACGATCCCCCGTTGCTAGGCAAAGGGGCATGTGGTTTGTCTCGGTCGATATTCGGCCGAATCCGAACTCTCCGCATGGCAGAAAACGCCTTCGGCCTATAGTGTTGTGGAAAATGGCGCAACGGAGGCCGTTTTTCGAGCTTCGTTGCGCTGATCGGCTTCGATGCCGTTAAGGCATGGACAGGGAGTGTACACGTGACGAAGGCGATCACGCGTCTCGGATCATTTTTGGCGCTCGGCGGAGCGTCTGCGACGGCATTGAGCGGGCTGACGGGTGTGGCGCAGGCCGCCCAGCCGACCCCTTGGGCGATGTGGATGCAGACGCCGGCCTCGCCGATCATGGATATGATCGAGCGGTTTAATCTGGGCATCACGATCGCCATGGCGATCGTCGTGCTCGTCGTTCTGGGCCTGCTCGTCTATGTCGTCCTCCGCTTCAATGCGAAGGCGAACCCGGTGCCCTCGCGCACCTCGCACAACACGATGATCGAAGTGGTCTGGACGCTTGCCCCGATCCTGATCCTGATCGGCATCTCGGTCCCGTCCTTCTCGCTGCTGTTCGCGCAGGAAGACCCGGCCCGCGTCGTGCAGAACTACGATCCGGCCAAGACGCTGACCATCAAGGCGACCGGCCTGCAGTGGTACTGGAACTACGAGTATCCGGACAATGAAGGCGTCGCCTTCGATTCCACCATGCTTGAGGACAAGGATCGCACCGATCCGGTCAACCAGCCGCGCCTGCTCGCCGTCGACAACGACATGGTCGTTCCGGTCGGCACGGTCGTTCGCCTCCAGGTGATCGGCGCCGACGTGATCCATTCGTTCGCGCTGCCGGCCTTCGGCCTGAAGCTCGACGCCGTGCCCGGCCGTCTCAACGAGACCTGGTTCCTGGCCGAGCGCGAGGGTGTCTATTACGGCCAGTGCTCCGAGCTTTGCGGCACCAACCATGCCTTCATGCCGATCGCCATCCGCGTCGTGAAGCCGGACCAGTTCAAGACCTGGGTCGCCCAGGCCAAGGACGACCTGCCCGGCGCCTACAAGACGCTCGCGGCGGCACTCGCTTCGGACAAGGTTGCCAAGGACAATGGCGCCAAGGCCTCGGAAACCGCCGTCGAGGTGGCTGCCCGCTAAAGGCAGCCGCCGGGACGCAGGATTGCAATTGATCGGCTCCGGCGCGTCAGCGCCGTGATGCCGCAGGACACGAAAAGGGAGCAGGCCATGGCCACGGGTGCTGCACACGCTGCTGAACACCACGACCACCCGACGGGTTGGCGTCGTTGGGTCTATTCGACCAACCATAAAGACATCGGCACGATGTACCTGATCTTCGCGATCGTCGCGGGTATCATCGGCGGTGCGTTGTCGGTCGGCATTCGTCTGGAGCTTCAGCAGCCTGGTCTGCAGATCTTCGGCAACCCCTACGTCTTCAACACCTTCGTCACGGCGCACGGCCTGGTCATGATCTTCTTCATGGTCATGCCCGCGATGATTGGCGGTTTCGGCAACTGGATGGTGCCGATCATGATCGGCGCGCCGGACATGGCGTTCCCGCGCATGAACAACATCTCGTTCTGGCTGCTGCCGCCCTCGCTGCTGCTGCTGATCATCTCGCTCTTCATGCCGAGCGCGACGGGTCAGCATGGCGTCGGTGGTGGCTGGACGATGTATCCGCCGCTGTCGGGCTCCGGTCCGGAAGGCGCGTCGGGTCCTGCCGTCGATTTCGCGATCCTCGCCCTGCACATCTCGGGCGCCTCGTCGATCCTCGGTGCGATCAACTTCATCACCACGATCTTCAACATGCGCGCTCCGGGCATGACGCTGCACAAGATGCCGCTGTTCGCCTGGTCCGTGCTCGTCACCGCCTTCCTGCTGCTGCTGTCGCTTCCGGTTCTCGCCGGCGCGATCACCATGCTTCTGACCGACCGCAATTTCGGCACCACCTTCTTCAAGCCTGAAGGCGGCGGCGACCCGATCCTGTTCCAGCACCTGTTCTGGTTCTTCGGTCACCCGGAAGTGTACATCCTGATCCTGCCCGGCTTCGGCATGATCAGCCACATCATCTCGACCTTCTCGAAGAAGCCGATCTTCGGCTATATCGGCATGGCGTACGCCATGGTCGCGATCGGCGTCGTCGGCTTCATCGTGTGGGCGCACCACATGTACACGACGGGCCTTTCCTTCGAGACGCAGGCCTATTTCGTCGCCGCCACTATGGTGATCGCGGTGCCAACCGGCATCAAGATCTTCTCCTGGATCGCGACGATGTGGGGTGGCTCGATCGACTTCAAGGCGCCGATGCTCTGGGCGATCGGCTTCATCTTCCTGTTCACCGTCGGCGGCGTGACGGGCGTCATGCTGGCGAATGCGGGTCTCGACCGCTCGTTCCACGACACCTATTTCGTGGTGGCCCACTTCCACTACGTGCTGTCGCTGGGCGCCGTGTTCGCGATCTTCGCGGGCTGGTACTACTGGTTCCCGAAGATGTTCGGCTACATGTACAATGACACCATCGCCAAGGCGCATTTCTGGGTGATGTTCATTGGCGTGAACCTGGTGTTCTTCCCGCAGCATTTCCTCGGCCTCGATGGCATGCCGCGCCGCTACGCAGACTATCCGGACGCCTTCTGGGGCTGGAACTTCGTCTCGTCGATCGGCTCCTACATCTCGATGTTCGGCGTGGCGATCTTCCTCTATGGCGTCATCGACGCCTTCCTGAAGAAGGTCCCGGCTCCGAACAATCCGTGGGGTTCGGGTGCCACGACGCTCGAGTGGCAGCTGTCGTCGCCGCCGCCCTTCCACCAGTGGGAAGTCTTGCCGCGCATTGGTGAAACCAAGCACTAAGCGCAACGATCAGGGGCCGGGATGCGTCCCGGCCCTCCTTTTTGAGTAGTTAGAACCACCATGTCTGACGTGCCCCTGAACCGGATCGACACCGTGGCCGGCAATCTCGCTAGCCCATCCGACTACCTCGCGCTGCTGAAGCCGCGTGTGATGTCGCTTGTCGTCTTCACGGCGCTGGTCGGCATGGTGATGGCGCCGGGCGGCATCCACCCGGTGCTGGGCTTCACGGCGCTGCTCTGCATCGCCATCGGCGCCGGCGCCTCCGGCGCGCTGAACATGTGGTACGACGCCGACATCGACCGCGTGATGAAGCGCACCCAGTCGCGTCCGATTCCCAAGGGCACGATCACCGAGGGTGAGGCGCTGGCCTTCGGCCTGACGCTCGCCGGCTTCTCGGTCGCCCTGCTAGCGCTCTTCGTCAATCTGGTCGCCGGCGCGCTGCTCGCCTTCACCATCTTCTTCTACGTCGTCATCTACTCGATGTGGCTGAAGCGCTCGACGCAGCAGAACATCGTCATCGGTGGCGCCGCGGGCGCCTTCCCGCCGATCGTCGGCTGGGCCGCCGTCACCGGCAGCGTCAGCTATGAGAGCATCATCCTTTTCCTGATCATCTTCATGTGGACGCCGCCCCATTTCTGGGCGCTGGCTCTGTTCAAGTCGGATGATTACAAGCGCGCTGGCATACCGATGATGCCGGTCGTCTCCGGCATGGCCGAGACCCGCAAGCAGATCCTGATCTACTCCATCCTGCTGGCGCCGATTGGCGTTCTGCCGGCGATCCTCGGCTTCGCCTCCTTCGCCTATGGCGTCGCGGCCTCGGCGCTCGGCCTCGGCTTCGTCATCCTGGCCGTGCGGGTCTACCGCATGACCGACGACGACAAGGCCATGCTCCCGGCCAAGCGCCTGTTCGGTTTCTCGATCCTCTATCTGTTCCTGCTCTTCGCCATGCTGCTTGTCGAACGCTGCCTTGGCTTGCTGGGGTTCGTTGCATGAAGGACATCGCCATGAACGAAGAAGACGGCATCCGGCTTACCGACGAACAGAAGCGCCGTCAGCGCGCCCGCTCGATTGCCATCGCCGCGGTCCTGTTCGGTCTCGTCGCGCTGTTCTACGTGGTCACCATCGTCAAGATGGGACCCGGCGCTGTTCTCAACCGGCCTTTGTGAGGGTCTGACATGAGCAACAAGCCGCGGGGGCGGTCCTACGGTTTGACGGCGGCCGCCTGTGGCGTGTTCGTCGCGGCCATGCTCGGCGCGGCCTTCGCGTCGGTCCCGCTCTACAGCATGTTCTGCCAGCTGACGGGTTATGGCGGCACCCCGGTGCGCGCCGATTCGGCGCCCAAGAAGGCGCTGGACCGCACTGTAACGGTGCGCTTCGACGGCAATGTCGCGAACGGCATCGGCTGGGCCTTCCGTCCGGAGCAGCGCCAGATCAAGGTCAAGGTTGGCCAGATCAACGAGATCAAGTTCTTCGCCGAAAACCGCACCGACCGGACCTCGACCGGCACCGCGGCCTTCAACGTCACGCCTGATATCACCGGGCAGTATTTCAACAAGATCGCCTGTTTCTGCTTCACGTCGCAGACGCTGAAGCCGGGCGAAAAGGTCGAGATGCCGGTCACCTTCTTCATCGATCCTGCGATCGTCGACAACTATCAGACGCGCAACATCGACACGATCACGTTGTCCTACACCTTCTTCCCGAGTTCCGAGCAGACCCCGGCGCCCGTCGCCGCGATCTCTGCGAAGGACGCGGGAAAGTCGCTTTGAGAAAGACCGGGGAGCATCTCCATGGCTGAGGCCCACGCCAAGCACCACGACTATCACCTCGTCAATCCGAGCCCCTGGCCTTTCGTGGCCTCGGCAGGCGCGTTTGCGCTGGCGCTCGGCGGCATCACCTACATGCATGGCGGATCCATGCTGTGGCTGATCCCCGGCACGCTGATGGTCCTCTATACGATGTACGCCTGGTGGGCCGACGTCATCCATGAGGGCCAGGAAGGCCATCACACGCGCGTCGTGCAGTTGCACCTGCGCTATGGCATGATCCTGTTCATCGCCTCGGAAGTGATGTTCTTCGTCGCCTGGTTCTGGGCCTTCTTCGACGCCAGCCTGTTCGCCAGCGAAGCGCAGAATGTCGGCCGCTATGCCTTCACCGGTGGCCATTGGCCGCCGAAGGGCATCGAGGTGTTCGATCCCTGGCACCTGCCGCTGCTGAATACGCTGATCCTGCTGACCTCCGGCACGACGCTGACCTGGGCGCATCACGCCCTGCTGCACAACGACCGCGAGGGCCTGAAGTGGGGCCTGATCTGCACCGTCGTGCTTGGACTGATCTTCTCCTGCGTCCAGGCCTATGAGTATGCCCATGCCGCGTTCTCGTTCGGCGGCAACATCTACGGCGCCACCTTCTTCATGGCGACGGGTTTCCACGGCTTCCACGTCATCATCGGCACGATCTTCCTGATCGTCTGCCTGCTGCGTGCGCTTGCCGGCCAGTTCACGCCGAAGGAGCATTTCGGCATGGAGGCGGCTGCCTGGTACTGGCACTTCGTCGACGTCGTCTGGCTCTTCCTGTTCTTCACGATCTATGTGTGGGGCGGCTGGGGCGCGCCGATGCACGGCGGCTGATAACAGACATGACGGGCGGCCTCGGGCCGCCCGTTTCCTTTGCGGCGCAGCGATCCCGATTGTGCCGCCTGCGTTTCCAGGAGCCACCCTTGTCCGATTCCGGCACGCCCTACCGTGACAAGGCGCTGTACCCGCCGCTGACCCCTTCCAGCACCGGCCTGCGCGGCCGCTGCCCGCGCTGCGGCGAGGGACGCCTGTTCAGCGGCTATCTCGAAGTGGCGCCGCGCTGCAACAATTGCGGCCTCGACTATTCCTTCAGCGACGCGGGCGACGGCCCGGCCGTCTTCATCATGCTGATCGTCGGCTTCATCGTCGCCTTCCTGGCGCTCTACGTCGAATTCACCTTCCAGCCGCCCTTCTGGGTCCATGCCTTGCTCTGGATCCCGCTCGTCGTCGTCCTGGCGCTCGGGCTGCTGCGGCCACTGAAGGGGCTGATGATCGCGATCCAGTATCGCCACAAGGCGGAGGAGGGGCGGCTCGAGCAGGGCTGACCCGGCACCGCCGTCCATGTCTGATAGATCCATGCCTGAAACGTCCCGCCGCTCTCCCCTGCGCAAGCTGATCGTGCCCGCGATCGCCACGGCCGTGGTCTTTGCCCTTCTGTGCTCGCTGGGCATGTGGCAGGTACGACGCCTGCACTGGAAGGAAGCGCTGATCGCGCAGGTCGACAGCCGGTTGAAGGAGGCGCCGGTGCCGGCGCCCGGTCCGGACCGCTGGCAGTCGCTCGACCTGACCGAGGCGGACTACACGCCGGTGACCGTATCGGGCGAGTTCCTGCACGACGCTGAGGCACATCTCTACAATTCGCTGATGGAGCCGCGCGGGCCGGTCGGCGGTGTCGGGTGGTTCGTGTTCACGCCGCTCCGGACCGATGAGGGCTGGATCGTCTATGTGAACCGGGGCTTCGTGCCCGTCGAGAAAGAACAGGCCTCCACACGCCCCGCGGGACAGGTTCCGGGCCGTGTTACTGTCACCGGCCTGCTGCGCCGGCCCGAGACGCCGGGCCGCTTCCAGGCCTCCGCCAAGGAGACGAGCCAGCAATGGTTCGCCCGCCAGCCGGACAAGTTCGCGGGCCGCGCCGGCCTGCCTGCGGACAAGGTCGCGCCCTACACGATCGACGCCGACGCGACGCCCAATCCCGGCGGGCTACCGCAGGGCGGCGAGACCACCGTCACGTTCAGCAACAACCATCTCCAATATGTCGTGACGTGGTTCGGGCTGGCGCTGGCGCTTGTCGGCGTCTTCATCGCCTATGCGCGCGGCGTGCTGAAGCGCCGGGACTAACAGGCCTCAGCCGTGCCCGGCCTCGTCCGAGAGCATGGCGAGGTCGACGCCCAGCAGCGCCATGGCGCGATCATACTTGGTCGATAGTTCCGGATCGAAGATCAGGTCGGCCGGCGCCTCGCAGTGCAGCCAGCCATTCTGCTGGATCTCCGCCTCCAGCTGGCCCCGCGCCCAGCCGGCATAGCCAAGCGCCAGCATGGCGCTTCGCGGGCCCGAGCCGGCGACGATCGCCTTCAGGATATCCAGCGTCGCGGTGAGGCAGACATTCTCGGCGATCGGCAGCGTCGAGTTCTCGATGAAATAGTCGGCGCTGTGCAGCACAAAACCGCGCCCGGTTTCCACCGGGCCGCCGCGCTGCACGATCATGCGGTTGGCCCTGGCAGGCAGGCGGATTTCGGGGCCGTCCGGGATGATGTCGAGCTGGATTAGCAGGTCGACGAAATCGATCTGCGGCGCGATCTGGTTGATCACGATGCCCATCGCGCCATCGGCGGAATGGGCGCAGATATAGACGACGGAGCGGGCGAAGCGTCCATCTTCCATGCTCGGCATGGCGATCAGGAACTGCCCGTCGAGATAGCTGGGCTCGACCGGCGCGCGGTGCGGTTTCTCGATCATGGGAGCAAGCCTAGCACGGGCGGACCAAAAGAAAAGACTGCGCCGCGATCGCTCCGAGGGCACACGAACAAATGATCGGGCTGCCTTGAGCCGGTCTGGAGATTGCCCAAAAGCACCGGTAGCCTGTCACAATGTGCATCCGACGACTCATTCTTGTGGGCCTTTTCGCCGTCATTTCCCAGCCTGTCTGGGCGGCCATGGGACCGTGGGTTTCCACCGACAAGGTCCGCGCGCGCCTCGTCGCCGCGCCCCCTTCGGCCGGTGGAATCCTGGACGGCGCGATCGAGATCGAGCTCGCGCCGGGCTGGAAGACCTATTGGCGTTCGCCCGGCGACGCCGGCGTACCGCCGCAGTTCGATTTCTCGGGTTCCAGCAACGCCAAGGCGGCCGCGGTCGATTTCCCGGCGCCCGAGCGCTATGACGACGGCTATGCCGCCTCGAATGTCTATCACGACCGGGTCGTGCTTCCAGTCCGCTTCACCGTGGCCGACGCCGCCAAGCCGGTGACGCTGGATGTGACGATGGATATCGGGATCTGCGAGGAGATCTGCATCCCGGTCAATCTCCGCACCTCGGTCGATGTCGCGCCCAAGGACGGCGATCCCGTCGCCAGTACGCTCGTCGCCACGGCGCGCGCGGCGGTGCCGGGACCCGGCAAGCCGGGCGAATTCGAACTGCTCGCGCTGAAGCGCGTCGGCGGGCCGGACCAGAAGCCGGAGTTCGAGGCGACCTTTGCCGGCAGCCAGCCGGATAAGGCGGTGCTGTTCGTCGAGACCCCGGGCGACTGGTTTGCCGGCCAGCCCAAGCCGGTCGCGGGCGAAGCCGGCCAGCCGGGCTTCCGTTTCGTCGTCGACCGACGCTCCGCCGCCGGAAGGATCGACGGCTCGCAGATCCGCTTGACGCTGAAGGGCGAGGGCGGCGCGACGAGCCGGACTTTCACGCTCGACGCGGGCGACGCCAGGCCGTAACGTCGCCACGCTAGCTTTCCGGGAACCCTGCCTCGCGCGGTGTTCCCGCCTGACATTCACCCACCCACACAGCAATTCATGGAGCACGAGATGACAATCTCGGTTGGCGATCGCATTCCGGCAGCGAAATTCCGGGTCATGACGGCGGACGGCGCCGTCGAAAAGACGGACGCGGACATCTTCGCCGGCAAGAAGGTCGTGCTGTTCGCGGTTCCCGGCGCCTTCACGCCCACCTGCCACAAGAACCACCTGCCGGGCTATATCGACCAGGCGGCCGCCATCAAGGCCAAGGGCGTCGACACCATCGCCGTCGTTGCCGTGAACGACCACTTCGTCATGGGCGCCTGGGCCAAGGCCACCGGCGCCGAGGACAAGATCGTGTTCCTCGCCGACGGCTCCGGCGATTTCACCAAGGCGATCGGCCTGGAATTCGACCTCTCGGCCAACGGGCTTGGCCTGCGCTCCAAGCGCTATGCCATGATCGTCGAGGACGGCGTGGTCAAGACGCTGAACGTCGAGGAAGCCGGCGGCGTGACCGGCTCGGGCGCCGCGGCGATCCTCGAACTGCTGTAAGGCTTGCTTTCCGTAGCGGAAACCCTTTAGCTAGGCATAGCTGATGGGTTTCCGCGCCATGATACGGGTCAAGATGCACGCAGCGAAGACCAACCTCTCCAGGCTTGTCGCACAGGCGCTGGCAGGGGAGGATGTGGTCTTGATGCGCGGCAATACCGAGGTCGCCCGGATTGTTCCGCTTGCGCCTCCCGCGGATGGCGCTTCGCTTCGCCCTCCGCGTGTTCCCGGCCGGCTACGCGGCCTAATCGATTTCGACGATCGCTTCTTCGATCCCTATCCGCCTTCCGAATCGGCGCAGTGGGATCACTAGCGATGAAGCTGCTTCTCGATACGCAGACCTGGTTCTGGTGGATGATGGGCAGCCCGCGCCTTTCGCTGCCGGCGCGCGCGGCCATCGCCGACGCGGGCAATGATCCTCTGGTCAGCGCCGCCTCGGTGCTGGAACTGCTGGGCAAGCGCCGGATCGGGATTCTGCCGGCCATGCAGCGGCTGGCGGACCATGTCGATGACGAGATCGAAGAGGCCGGTTTCGGACGGCTGCCGATCACCATCCAGCACGCGGCGCGGGCGGAGACCTTCGCCGGAGCGCACGCCGACCCGTTCGACCGGATCCTCATCGCCCAAGCGCTGATCGAGGACATCGTGCTGGTGTCGAACGAGACCTTCTATGATCGCTTCGGCGTCCGGCGTCTTTGGGACGCGGCGATCAGCCCGGGCTGAAGCTCTTCTTCTTCACCTTGTAGGGCGCCATGCCGTCGCGGGCGAGCTGGTCGGCACGCTCGTTGACCTCGTTGCCGGCGTGTCCCTTCACCCAGTGCCAGGTCACCGTGTGACGCTGCAGGGCCGCGTCGAGGCGCTGCCAGAGGTCGATGTTCTTCACCGGCTTCTTGTCGGCGGTCTTCCAGCCATTGCGCTTCCAGCCATGGATCCAGCCGGTGATGCCGCCCTTCACATATTGCGAGTCCGTATGGATATCGACGACGGAAGGACGCTTCAGTGCGTCGAGGGCCTCGATCGCCGCCGTCAGCTCCATGCGGTTGTTGGTCGTGTCGGCCTCGCCGCCCTTCAGATCCTTTTCGTGCTCGCCGGAAATCAGCACGGCGCCCCAGCCGCCGGGGCCGGGATTGCCCGAGCATGCGCCGTCGGTCCAGATCGAGATCTTGTTTTCGTCAGTCAAAGGATCAATCCATATGCGCTGGCATTTTGCACCGTGCGGTGGAAACGCAGCTTTCGCAGATATTCAAGCGGATCTTTCGGCGCGACCAGCGCGCCGGGTGGGACATTGAGCCAGTCATAGAGACGGGTCAGCAGGAAGCGCAGCGCCGAGCCGCGCGCCAGCAGCGGCAGCGCCTGCAGTTCCTCGGGCGTGAAGGGGCGGACCTTCTGGTAACCCGCGAGCAGCGCGCGCGCCTTGGTGACGTTGAGCGAGCCGTCGGACTCGAAGCACCAGGCGTTCAGGCAGACGGCGACGTCATAGGCGAGAAAATCGTTGCAGGCGAAATAGAAGTCGATCAGCCCGGACAATTCCTCATGCAGGAAGAAGACGTTGTCGGGGAAGAGATCGGCGTGGATGACGCCGCGCGGCAGGTCTGTCGGCCAGGTCTCTTCCAGCAGGTCGAGCTCGCCCGCGATGTCGTCGCGAAGGCCCGGCATCACTTCGTCGGCGCGCGCCGCAGCGCGGTCGAACAGCGGCCGCCAGCCATCGACCGTGAGCGCGTTGTGGCGGGTGAGCTCGAAGCCCTCGCCGGCGATGTGCAGGTTCGCCAGCGCCCCGCCGATCGCCAGGCAATGGTCGGCGCGCGGCCGGCGCACCCACATGCCCGGCAGGAAGGTGACGATCGCCGCCGGCCGGCCGGCGAGCGTTCCGAGCGCCTGTCCCTCGCGGTTGCGCACCGGCTGCGGGCAGATGATGCCGCGCTTCGCCAGATGTTCCATCAGCCCGATGAAGAAGGGGAGGTCGTTCGGATCAACCCGCTTCTCGTAGAGCGTCAGGATGTGGGGGCCGGTTTCGGTGACGAGAAGATAGTTGGAATTCTCGACGCCCTCGGCGATGCCCTTCAGGGAGAGCACGGAGCCAATGTCGTAGCTCGCGATGAAGCAGGCGAGCTCATCGTCAGCGATCTCGGTATAGACGGCCATCAGGCAAAGCTCATTCTGCGGCTGGAAGGCGAAGTTCGCGGGGCAGGTTGAAGGCGATCGTCTCGATCGCGTTCTGGACGAGTTCGACCTTGACGCTGTAGCGCGCGGCAAAGGCGTCGATCACTTCCTCGACCAGGATTTCCGGCGCCGAGGCGCCGGCAGTGACGCCGACGCGGCGGATGCCGTCGAGCTGCGACCAGTCGATGTCGGCGGCGCGCTGGATCAGCACAGAGACGGCGCAGCCCTCGCGCTCGGCGACCTCGCGCAGGCGCTGCGAGTTCGACGAATTGGGTGCGCCGACGACGATCATCGCATCGACATCGCCGGCGATCCGCTTGACCGCTTCCTGGCGGTTGGTGGTCGCGTAGCAGATATCTTCCTTGTGCGGCGCGGAAATCGAGGGAAAGCGCGCCGTCAGCACCCGCACGATCGCCGAGGTGTCATCGACCGACAGCGTCGTCTGCGTGATGAAGGCGAGCGATTCCGGATTTTTGGGCTGGAAGGCCTCGGCGTCGGCCACCGTCTCGATCAGCGTCACGGTGCCTTCCGGCAACTGGCCCATCGTGCCGATCACTTCCGGATGGCCGGCATGGCCGATCAAGACGATCTCGCGGTCGCGCTTGAAATGGATCTGCGCTTCCTTGTGCACCTTGGAAACCAGGGGGCAGGTGGCATCGAGGAAGAACATCTGTCGCGCCGTGGCGTCGGCCGGCACGGATTTGGGCACGCCATGCGCGGAGAAGACGACGGGCTGGCCGTCATCCGGGATCTCGTCCAGTTCCTCGACGAAAACAGCGCCCTTGTCGCGCAGGCTGTCGACGACATAGCGGTTATGCACGATCTCGTGCCGGACATAGACCGGCGCACCGAAACGCTGCAGCGCCAGCTCGACGATCTGGATCGCGCGATCGACTCCGGCGCAGAAGCCGCGCGGCGCGCAAAGCAGGATTTCGAGCGGGGGCTTGGGGGCGACGGCCATGGGTTTTTCGTTCCGCGACATGAGACGGGAATAGAGGGATGGGGCGGTGCGCTGTCAAGCGCCGTGAGGGCAAACCGCTTGCGTGTAGTCGTTCACGGAAACGTGTATGGGTTGGTAGCCTTATCGATAATTCTTGCCCATTTTGGTTTGGGGTGGGGGCAGCACGATGAGGCAGCTTCCATGCAGACATGGGCTTTTCACGGGATGAGGCGGAGCGGCAACCACGTCGTTCTCAACTGGAGCGGTCTGACCGAGTCCACCTTCTTCATGAACGACATCCTGCAGCGCGAGCAGGTGCCCGCCTTGCTCGGCGATCCGTTTCCCACCAAGGCCTTCTTGCACTGGTTTCCGCGCGTTTGCGCCCGTCGCTATGTCCGCCGCATGCTGCGCAAGACCGGTTGGAAGCTTCTTACCCGCGGCCTTTGCGTGAGCCTGGAAGACTGGCCGATCGACAAGCCGATCTTCACACCCTGGCCGCGCCGCTGCCAGCACATCCTGCTGCTGCGAGACCCACTCAACATGTTTGCCAGCCGGATCCGCATGAGCAACGGCATGCATGTCCTCTATGGCAAGGACCGGGCGGACGATTATTTCCAGAACTCGATCGAACTCTGGAAATCGCATGCAGGCGAATTTCTTGGCCACACCCATCTTCTGCCGGGCCATGTCGGGGTCTATTACGACCGCTGGGTCGTCGATGCCGCCTATCGCGCGGCCATCGCCGCGCGGCTTCGGCTGGTGCCGGACGAAGGGGCCTTGTACCGCGTGGCCGTCGAAGGCGGCGGCAGCTCGTTCGAGGGCCTGTCGCCGCTCGGCGAGGATGCCATTGCCCGGCGCCTGTCGCGGCACAGCCAGCTCGACGACCGCGAGCAGAAGCTCCTGGCCCGCGTCACGGACGACGCCGAACTGATGCACCTGCGCGAACAGGTGCTGGAGCATGTTTCCGGCATGGCAGAGCGCCAGGTCGCCTGATCGATTGCCGCAGCTGGCGGGAACGCCGGCCTCGGGCGACGTCGCCTCAGGCGATCATCGCCTCTTCTTCGCGGAAGATCAGCTTGCCCGCTTCCGGGGCCGTCATCGGCTGCCCGAACAGGAAGCCTTGGGCGAACTCGCAGCCGAGATCGTAGAGGTCGAGCGCGTCGTCCTCTGTCTCCGCGCCCTCGGCCACCACGTCCATCTCCAGCTCATGCGCCAGGCCGATGATGGCGCGGAGAATCACGCGCTTCTGCTTGGCGGAGGGGCCGCGGACGAAGCTCTGGTCGATCTTCAGCGTCTCGAAGGGGAAGCGCTGCAGATAGGACAGGGACGAATAGCCGGTGCCGAAATCGTCCAGCGACAGACCGGCGCCCAGTTCGCGGATGCGGGTCAGCACCTGCGCCGCATATTCCGGATTCTCCATCACCAGGCTTTCGGTCAACTCGAGCTTGAGCGAACCGCGCGTGACGGCGGAGCGCGACAGCACCGATTTCACGTCGTTGATCAGGTCGTGGCGCAGCAGCTGGCGGCTGGAGATGTTGACCGAGACGAACAGCGGCACGTCGCGGCCGAGCTGTTCCTGCCAGTCCGAAAGCTGCTTGGCGGCGCGTTCGAGCACGAACAGGCCGAGCGGGATGATCAGGCCGTTGCGCTCGGCGAGCGGGATGAACTCCGCCGGCGGGATGCGGCCGTGCTGGGGATGGTCCCAGCGCACCAGAGCCTCGAAGCCGGCGATGGTCCTGTCTTCCAGCCGCACGATCGGCTGGTAAAGAACCTTGATCTCCTCGCGTCCGATGGCGCGGCGCAGGTCTGCCTCGAGCGTCAGCGTGTCGGCGCCGTGCTGACGCAGCGCCGGGCGGAACGCCTCGATGCGGTCGCCGCCCAGGCGCTTGGCGTAATACATGCCGATCTCGGCATCCTTGACGATCTCGGCGGCCTCGCTCTGCTTGCTGTCATGCATGGCGATGCCGATCGAGGCGGTCAGGAAGATTTCCTTGTCGCCGAACGAGATCGGCGCGCGCAGCGTGCGGCGAACCGAATCAGCGAAGCCGGCGATGCGCTCGGGCTCGCTCTCGGAAATAAGCAGGAAGGCGAACTGGTCGCCGGAGATGCGGGCGAGCGTGTCCTGCGGCTTCAGCAGGCGGGTCAGGCGGCGGGCGATCGTCAGCAGGATCGAGTCGCCGACCGAGAGGCCGAAGCCGTCATTGACCTGCTTGAAGCGGTCGATGTCGAGCACGAACACCGACGGGCGCGCGGCGCCTTCGGCCTGGGTGCGCGTCACGGCCGAAGCCAGACGGTCCATGAACAGCTCGCGATTGGGCAGGCCGGTCAGGTTGTCGTGGACAGCGTCATGCAGCAGCCGTTCCTCGGCCGTGCGTTCCTCGGTGACATCGGCCAGCGTGCCGACACAGCGCGTGACTTCGCCATCCGAGCCCAGAACGGGGCGGGCGCGGAGGTGGAACCAGCGATAATGGCCATCCTCGGCGCGGAGGCGGAAATCCTGGGCGATGCGCCCCCGGCGCTGCTCGATGACGGCGTCCAGCGTCGCCTTGAAGCGGTCGCGGTCGGAAGGATGCAGCACGTCGAGCCAGTCGCGGGCAGGGCCTTCCAGCGCGCCGTGCTTGAGGCCCAGCAGGTCCTCGGCGTCGGAGCCGGTATAGATGCGGTCGCGCGCGACGTCCCAGTCCCAGACGATGTCGCCGGCGCCGGTAAGCGCAAGCGCCCGGCGCTCCGTCTCGCCGATGGCGCCCTGCGCGATCGAGCCGCCCGCAAAGGCATGCTGCATCACCGTGAAGCCGATCAGCAGCACGATCAGCACGAGGCCGCCATTTAGCGCGGGCTGGATCACGTCGTTGGTGAGGTTACCGTTCACCGTCAGATAGGCGCCGAGGATCCACACCATCAGCAGCACCCAGGTCGGGATCAGCATGATGGCGCGGTCGTAGTGATGCAGCGCCAGGTAGATGATGACGACGAAGCCGAGCGTCACCGTCAGGCCGAACGAGAAGCGGGCGACGCCGGCGGCGATGCCGGGCTCGAACACGGCAACGCCGAGCAGGATCAGCAGGCCGACCAGCCAGGCGATCGTCGCGTGGCTGTAGCGGGCGTGCCATCGGTTCAGGTTCAGATAGGTGTAGGTGAAGATCAGCAGCGTCGCAGACAGCAGCACCTCGGCGAAGGCGCGCCACATCTTGTCGTCGCCCGGCGCGATCTGAATGACCTTGTTCCAGAAGCCGAAATCGATGGCGAGATAGATCAGCACCGACCAGGCGAGGCCCGCCGTGGCGGGGAACATCGCCGTGCCCTTGACCACGAAGACGATGGTCAGGAACAGCGCCAGCAGGCCGGAAATGCCCAGCACGATGCCATGATACAGCGTGTAGCTGTTGATGGCGTCCTTGTAGTTGTCGGGATCCCAGAGATATAGCTGCGGCAGCACCGGGGTGCGCAGTTCCGCCACGAAGGTGACGACGGCGCCGGGGTCGAGCGTGACGCGGAAGACGTCGGCTTCCTGGCTCGCCTGCCGTTCCGGCGCAAAACCCTGGCTCGGCGTCACGGTCGCGATGCGCGAGGCGCCGAGATCGGGGATCAGCAGGCCGGAATTGGCGAGGCGGAAATGCGGCGCGACCAGGAGGCGGTCGATCTGCTCGTCGCCATTGTTGGTGAGCGCGAAGGAGACCCAGTAGGAGGTGCCGCCGGCTTCGTTGGAGCGCACTTCGATGCGGCGGACGATGCCGTCCGGGCCCGGCGCGGTCGATACCTGCACGCGATCGGACGGGTCACGGGAAGCGCGTTCGACGGCCTTGGTCAGGTCGAGCGTCGTGCCGTCGAGCGGCACGTTGACAGCATCGAGCGCCTGCACGTGCGTGGCTGTGCCGACGACCGCAAACAGGACGAACAGGACCGCGGCGACGAAGCGGTTAAGCAACAAACAAACCTCCAAGGCCCGAAGGCAGTCGAGCAGTACTATCCGGGCCGGGGCAGCACAAGAAATTTTCGGCTGCGTGACAGGCTTGCAACAGTTCCTTTCGCCCAGTCGGGTGGGGCCCGACGAAGCACGGTGTCTCAAGGACGTGGATCATCGCTGACGATCGCGTAGAGGAGGTGGTCCTGCCACCGACCCTCGATACAGAGATAGCGACGCGCATAGCCTTCGCGGGTGAATCCGGCTTTTTCGAGAAGGCGTGTGGATGCCGCGTTATGCGGCAGGCAGGCGGCTTCGAGCCTGTGCAGGCGCAAGGTATCGAAAACGAAGGGGATGACGGCGCGGACCGCCGCGGTCATCAGGCCGCGGCCGGCAAAGGGAGCGCCCATCCAGTAGCCGAGCGAGCAGCTCTGCGTCACGCCGCGCACGACATGGGATAGCGTCAGCCCGCCGACGAGCTGCATCCCGTCGGTGGTGAAGACGAGGAAAGGGAAGCCGGTGCTGTCGCGCATCTCGCTGTGATAGCGGCGCAGCCGCCGGCGGAAGGCGCCGCGCGTGAGGTCGTCGGCCGGCCAGAGCGGCTCCCATGGCGCCAGGAAGCTGCGGCTCTGTTCCCGCAGGCTCGACCAGGCGTCGAAATCGGACATGGAGGGTGCGCGCAGGACGACGGTGCCGGTGGAGATCACCGGCATGGGATGGAACGGCACGACGGATCGCAAGAATTCCATTTGCCGCGCCGGGCCCCCCGATCCGCGTTGCTTGCCTTCCAGATAAATCCGTCCGGGATCGATCTGGTCGTTTATTCCCGGTTCCGGCGGCCGGGATGCCCCGATCCGCCACAACCGTCCGTCCATCCGTCAGACCGCGAGCGGCGCTCCCAGGCGCTCCGCGATCTTGCCATGCTCGACCAGCTTGTCGATGGGGCCGATTGCGGCGACCGTCGGCGCGCTGCCGGTGAAGATGCGCTGCGCAAGGTCGCGCACCCGGGTGACGGAGACGTCGTCGATGCGGGCGACGATCTCCTCGACCGGAATGGGGCGGCCGAACAGGAGCAACTGCCTGGCGACCTGGCCGGCACGCGCCGCCGGGCTCTCCAGGCTCATCAGCAGGCTGGCGCGCATCTGGGCGCGGGCTCGGCCAAGCTCCGCCTCGGTAACGTCGAGGCTGGCGCGCTCGAGTTCGCCGAGCATCACCGGCATCAGCTCCTCGATGTCCTCGCCGCCCGTCGCCGCATGGATGCCGAACAGGCCGGTATCCGCGAAGCTCCAATGGAAGGCGTACACCGAATAGCAGAGGCCGCGCTTTTCGCGGACTTCCTGGAACAGACGGGAGGACATACCGCCGCCCAGCATCGAGGCGAGGATCTGGACCGCGTGGAAATCCTCGGACTTGTAGGGCACGCCCTCGAAGCCGAGCAGGATCTGCGCTTCCATCAGGTCGCGGGTCTCGCGCATCTCGCCGCCGCGGTAATGCGCCGGCTCGCTCTGCGACAGCTCCGCCGCTGGCAGGCTGGCAAAACGATCGTCGGCGAGCTTGACCAGGGCGTCGTGATCTACATTGCCGGCCGCGGCCAGCACCATGTTGGGGCCGTGATAATGGCGGTCGAGATAGGAGGAGAGGTCGCTCGAACGCGTGCGGCGCACGGTTTCCTCGGTGCCGAGGATGGTGCGGCCGATCGGCTGGTTGGGATAGGCACTCTCGACGAAGAAATCGAAGACGCGATCTTCCGGCGTATCGAGCGAGGCGCCGATCTCCTGCACGATGACGTGCTGCTCGCGCTTCAGCTCGTCGGTGTCGAAGGCCGAATTGCAGAGAATGTCGCTCAGAATGTCGACGGCCAGTTCGGCGTCCGGCTTCAGGATCCGGGCGTAGTAGGAGGTCGTCTCGACGCTGGTCGCGGCGTTGAGTTCGCCGCCGACGGCCTCGATTTCCTCGGCGATGTCGGTCGCGGACCGCTTGCGCGTGCCCTTGAAGGCCATGTGCTCGAGAAGGTGCGAAATTCCGTGTTCCGAGGTTTCTTCCCGGCGGGAGCCCGCGCCGACCCAGACGCCCAAGGCCGCGCTTTCCAGGTGATTCATGTCGTGGGTCGCGACGGTCAGACCCGACTTGAGTTTGGTCACCTGCACGGTCATGCGCGGATCACCGGCATGAGGAATGCTTCCAGAGCCATGCTTCACACCTTCTCGTGGAGAGCGCGGGCGCGGGCTTCGACGAAGCGGGCGACGGCACCGATATCGTTGGGAAGAACGGTGAAGCGCTCCTCCCGCTGCATGAGGTCGCTGAGCCAGAGCGGCAGGGCGGGATGGATGCCGGTCGCCTGTTCGACCGCCGCCGGGAATTTGGCCGGATGGGCGGTCGAGAGCGTGACCATCGGCGAGCCCGTATTGAGCTGGCGCGCCGCCACGGCGAGCGCCACCGCCGTGTGCGGATCCGCGAGATAGCCGGTCGAGGCCAGCGTGTCGCGCATGGTCGCCTCGGTCTCGGCTTCGCTGGCGCAGCCGGCGGCGAATTCGCTGCGAATGCCGGCCAGCGCGGCCTCGGGCATGGTGAACGCGCCGGACTGGCCGAGGCTGTCCATCAGGCGGCGCACGCCGTCGCCGTCGCGGCCGGTCGCCTCGAACAGCAGGCGCTCGAAATTCGACGAGATCTGGATGTCCATCGATGGCGACTGCGTCGGCACCACGCCGGTCATCTCGTAGCGGCCGCTTTCCAGCGTGCGGGCGAGGATGTCGTTGGTGTTGGTCGCGATCACCAGGCGGTCGATCGGCAGGCCGATCTTCTTCGCGACATAGCCGGCGAAGACGTCGCCGAAATTGCCGGTCGGGACCGTGAACGAGATCGTACGCGCCGGCGCGCCGAGCGAGAGCGCGGCGGTGACGTAATAGACCACCTGCGCGACGATGCGGCCCCAGTTGATCGAGTTGACGCCCGAAAGCGAGACGCGGTCGCGGAAGCCGTGGTCGTTGAACAGGCCCTTCACGATCGTCTGGCAGTCGTCGAACGAGCCCTGGAGCGCAATGGCATGAACGTTGGCATCCCGCACCGTCGTCATCTGGCGCTGCTGCACCGGAGAGACGCGGCCATGCGGGAACAGGATGAAGATATCGGTCGCGTTGCGCCCGCGGAACGCCTCGATGGCGGCGCCGCCCGTGTCGCCGGAAGTCGCCCCAACGATGGTGGCGCGCTGGCCGCGTTCGGCCAGGACATGGTCCATCAGCCGCGCGAGCAGCTGCATCGCCACGTCCTTGAACGCCAGCGTCGGGCCGTGGAACAGCTCGAGGATGAAGCTGTTCGGGCCGCTCTGCACGAGCGGCGCCACCGCCGGGTGGCGGAAGGTCGCATAGGCCTCGGTGCACATCCGTTCCAGATCGGCATCGGCGATTTCGCCGGCGACGAATGGATGGATCACCGCATAGGCAACCTCGTGATAGGGCCGCCCTGCCAGGCGCGCGAAGCTCTCGGAAGAAAATGCCGGCCATGTCTCGGGGACATACAGGCCGCCATCGCGTGCGAGCCCAGCCAGAAGAACGTCAGAGAAGCCGAGCGCGGGGGCAAGACCGCGCGTGCTTACATATTTCACGGAAGAAACGCCTCCACATGCGGCCGGACTTGTAGCCGGCCGCTCTTTGCTGCAACCCTATCTTCGCGTGATGCGGCGGGCAAGGTGCGGCGGGCCGTCGGCCACTAAGTCGCCAAAGATCAATCGGACTGTTATAGACGTCGCGCATCAGCGTCGAGGATTATTGGGATGCATGGTTCTTCTTTCGGTGGCTCGGCTGGGCCGCGCCGCCTCATGGCTCTTCTATCGGTCGCCACCTTGGCTGGCCTGGTTTCCGCTTGCTCGAGCGTCGCCGATGGTTCGTCCGGCGGCGGTAACGTCGTCAACAACGCGATCTTCGGCGCGCCGAACAAGAACCTGCAGAATGCGACGATCGTTTCGGCCGCGAATTTCGGCGCCGACGTCGACTGTCCGCCGGTGGCGATCAAGCCGGGGACCGAGGAATTCAAGGTTTTCGCGGCCGGCAAGCCGGACCCGCTGACGGGCGCCAATCCGCCGGTCGTCTATCAGGCGACGATCATCGACACGGCGCGCGAATGCCGCAAGGTCGAGGGTGGCGTCAACATCAAGCTCGGAATCAAGGGCCGCGTCGCCTCCGGTCCCGCCGGCAAGGCGCAGACCATCAACGTGCCGATTCGCATCGTGGTCATGGAAGGCCGCGACAAGGTGCTGAAGTCCGATCTGGTGAAGCTGCCGGTCGTTCTGTCGGCCCCGACCTTCGCGTCCGACTTCTCGCGCATCGACGAATCGATCACCGTGCCGCTGTCGGAAAACAACACCGACTTCCACGTCTATGTCGGCTTCGACGAGCGTGCGGCGGGCGGCAAGGGTCGCAGCTAAGGGCGGCCTCCCGAAGCCGGGCTCCGGGTCCGGCTTCTGGCATTTGTCCAGTATTGAGGCAGCTCCGGGCATTCCGTCGATTGACAGGCATGCCCGGTATCCGCCACTAACGAGCCAGGCAGGATCCGTGTCGCGATCCTGTCGAGTCGGTGGCCATGGTCGCCGGCTGAACGACCGCCGGGAGAGACCGAAGGGGTGAAAGCCCCGTCGGCGCCGAAGGAGCAACCGCCCCGGAAACTCTCAGGCCAACGGACCGGACGGTCGGCGACGCTCTGGAAAGCAGCTTCTTGCCATCATCAGGCAAGGGCTCACCGAAGGAGTAGCCGCGTTTGCCTTACGGCCAAGCGTGGGAAATCTCTCAGGTTCTCAGACAGAGGGGGCGCGGAACAGGCCAGATTGGGCCTGCCCGTGCCATTTGGACCCTGTCGAGGATTCTGGTGCATGGCTGAACAGGCCGATACGGACCTTCTGCTCGAGACGCCGCTTGCCGGCCTCCATCGCGAACTCGGCGCCCGCATGGTGCCCTTCGCGGGCTATGCGATGCCGGTGCAATACCCCAAGGGCATCCTCACCGAACATAACTGGACGCGCGAAAGCGCCGGCCTGTTCGACGTCTCGCATATGGGGCAGGCCTATCTGGTCGGCCCGGACCATGCGACGACGGCGCGCGCGCTCGAGGCGCTGACGCCGGGCGAATTCCAGGCGCTGGCGCCCGGCCGCATCCGCTACACGCTGCTGACGACGCCGGAAGGCGGCATCATCGACGATCTGATGGTCACGCGCTCCGCCGATCCCAACGAGGACGGCACGCTCTATCTGGTCGTCAATGCCGGCCGCAAGGCGATCGATTACGCCCATATCGCCGCCAACCTGCCGGAAGGCGTCACGCTGGAGCCGGCCGACGACCTGGCGCTGGTGGCGCTGCAGGGACCGAAGGCGGCCGAGGTGATGGCGCGCCATTGCCCGGAAGCGGCCGGAATGGGCTTCATGACGGCGGCGCGCTTCGCCGTCGACGGCATAGACTGCCATCTGAGCCGTTCTGGCTATACCGGCGAGGACGGCTACGAGATCTCCGTAAGGTCGGCCGACGCCGAGGCGCTGGTCCGTGCGCTGCTGGCCGAACCCGAGGTCGAACCGGTCGGTCTCGGCGCGCGCGATTCGCTGCGGCTCGAAGCCGGCCTCTGCCTCTATGGCCACGACATCGACGAGGCGACCTCGCCGGTCGAGGCCGATCTCGGCTTCGCGCTGGCCAAGCGCCGTCGCGCGGAGGGCGGCTTTCCAGGCGCCGGGCGCATCCTGGGCGAACTCGCCTCCGGTCCGGCGCGGCTGCGCGTCGGCATCAAGCCAGAGGGCAGGGCGCCCGCCCGCGAGGGCACCGAGATCCGTGATGCGGCCGGCACCACCATCGGCATCGTCACCTCGGGCGGTTTCGGCCCGACGGCCGGCGGACCCGTCGCCATGGGCTATGTCGCGGCCGAGCATGCCGCGCCCGGCACGCCGGTGACCCTGGTGGTGCGCGGCAAGGATCTTGCTGCGTCCGTCGTCGCCATGCCTTTCGTTCCCCACCGCTATTTCCGCAAGCAAGCCTGAACGGCACCTTCCAGGGAAGATCACCATGACCAGCTATTTCACCAGGGATCACGAGTGGGTCCGCATCGATGGCGACGCGGCCTATGTCGGCATCACCGACTACGCACAGTCGCAACTGGGCGACGTCGTCTATGTCGAGCTTCCCGCCGTCGGCAAGACCTTCGCCAAGGGCGACGACGCGGCCGTGGTCGAATCCGTCAAGGCGGCCAGCGACGTCTACGCCCCCGTCTCCGGGGTCGTGGTTGCCGTCAATGACGCCCTGGAAAAGTCGCCCGCCATGATCAACGACGCCGCCGAAGGCGACGGCTGGTTCCTGAAGCTGACGCTGACCGAGCCCAGCGAACTGGACGGCCTGATGGACGAGGCCGCCTACCGGGCATTCGTCGAGACCCTGTAGCGGAACGACCGCCCCGAAACCCTCCCCGACGGCGGCGCCGTCGACCTTTCCCGCGAGCGGAGAGGTGAAGGAAAGACCAGGCAATGCGCTATCTTCCCCATTCCGATGTCGACCGGCAGGCGATGCTGGCGTCGATCGGCGTCGGCTCGATCGACGATCTGTTCGCCGATATTCCCAAGGACCTTCGCGTCCACGGGCTGGACCTGCCCAAGGCTGCTGGAGAAATGTCCGTCGAGCGCACGCTCGGCCGCCTTTCGGCCCGCAACGTCTCGGCGTCCTCGGTGCCGTTCTTCGTCGGCGCCGGCGCCTACAAGCACCATGTGCCGGCGACCGTCGACCACCTGATCCAGCGTTCGGAATTCCTGACCTCCTACACGCCATATCAGCCGGAGATCACCCAGGGCACGCTGCAGGTTCTGTTCGAATTCCAGACCCAGATCGCGCATCTGACCGGCATGGAGGTGGCGAACGCCTCGATGTATGACGGCTCTACCGCGACGGTCGAAGCCGTGCTGATGGCGCATCGCCTGACCAAGCGGAAGAAGGCCGTGCTCTCCGGCGGCCTGCACCCGCACTATCGCGCCGTCGTCGAATCGCTCTCGCCCATGGCCGGAGACACGGTCCTGTCGCTGCCGGCCGATCCGGGCGCGACCGAGGACATTCTCGCCTCGATCGATGCCGACACGTCCTGCGTCGTCGTGCAGTCCCCCTCCGTCTTTGGCCACCTGATCGATCTCGCGCCGATCGCGGCGAAGGCGCATGAGGTCGGCGCGCTGCTGATCGCCGTCTTCACCGAGGTCGTTTCGCTCGGCCTGATCGAGCCTCCGGGCGCGCAGGGAGCGGACATCGTCGTCGGCGAAGGCCAGTCGATTGGCAATGCGCTCTCCTTCGGCGGCCCCTATGTCGGCCTGTTCGCGACGCGCCAGAAATTCGTCCGCCAGATGCCGGGTCGGCTCTGCGGCGAGACGGTCGACGCGGAAGGTCGGCGCGGTTTCGTGTTGACCTTGTCGACCCGCGAGCAGCACATCCGCCGCGACAAGGCGACCTCGAATATCTGTACGAATTCAGGGCTTTGCGCCCTGGCGTTCACGATCCATATGACGCTGCTCGGCCAGACGGGCCTGGCGCGGCTGGCCCGGGTCAATCATGCCAATGCGGTGAAGCTCGCTGAATCGCTTTCTGCGCTGCCGGGCGTAAGTCTCTTGAATGACTCGTTCTTCAACGAGTTCACCATCCGCCTGCCGGGCAACGCCGCTGATATCGTCGAGAAGCTGGTGGACAAGGGTGTGCTCGCCGGCGTGCCGGTCTCCAGGCTCGAGCCCGGCAAGGCCGAACTCGCCGATCTGCTGATCGTCGCCTCGACCGAAGTGAACACGGATGATGACCGCGCCGCCTTCGTGGCCGCGCTTTCGGAGGTGCTCGCATGAGCATGAACAGCCAGGGTCGCCCCACCGTCGCCGCCACCGCAGCGACCTCCGACCTGCCTGATACCTTCACCGGCAACCGCGCCCTTCAGATCGAGGAAGCGCTGCTGTTCGAGGTCGGACGGCATGACGTCACCGGCGTCGATCTCGACGAACCCGCCGACTTCAAGCCGCGCCTCGGCAAGCTCGCCCGCCAGCAGCCGATCGATCTTCCCGGCCTCTCCGAGCCGGAAACGATGCGCCACTATGTGCGCCTCAGCCAGAAGAACTACTCCATCGATAGCGGCCTCTATCCGCTCGGCTCGTGCACGATGAAGCACAATCCGCGCCTCAACGAGAAGATGGCGCGACTGCCCGGCATCGGCGACGTGCATCCGCTGCAGCCGCTCTCGACGGTCGGCGGCGCGGTCGAACTGATGGCCGAGCTTGGCCGCTGGCTGCTGGAAATGACCGGCATGACCTCGGTCGCCCTGTCGCCCAAGGCCGGGGCGCATGGCGAGCTTTGCGGCATGATGGCGATCAAGGCCGCCATCGCCGCCAAGGGCGAGACGCGCAACATCGTGCTAGTGCCGGAATCGGCGCATGGCACCAATCCGGCCACCGCCGCCCTGATCGGCTTCAAGGTCGTCACCGTCCCCGCTAGGCCGGATGGCACCGTTGCGCCGGAGGCGGTCAAGGCGCTGCTCTCGCCCGATGTCGCCGCGATCATGCTGACCAACCCCAACACCTGCGGCCTGTTCGAGCGCGACGTCGTCGAGATCGCCGCGGCGATCCATGCGGCGGGCGCGTATTTCTACTGCGACGGCGCCAATTTCAACGCCATCGTCGGCAAGGCCAAGGTCGGCGATCTCGGCGTCGACGCGATGCACATCAACCTGCACAAGACCTTCTCCACGCCGCATGGCGGCGGCGGTCCGGGCGCGGGTCCGGTCGTCCTCTCCGAGCGTCTCGCGGCCTTCGCGCCGCTGCCCTTCGTACGGGCAGGGGAGGATGGCCCGGTTCTCGTCGAGAGCGAGGAAGCGCTGCTGCCGGGAGAGACGCCCTTCGGCCGCATGACGGCGTTCCATGGCCAGATGGGCATGTTCGTCCGCGCGCTTTCCTACATGCTGTCGCATGGCTCGGACGGCGTGCAGCAGGCGTCGGAGGATGCCGTGCTCAACGCCAATTATGTCCGCGCCGGCCTGCGCGACCTGATGAGCCAGCCTTCGGGGGACCGCACCTGCATGCATGAGGTGCTGTTCGACGACACCTTCCTGGAAGGCACCGGCGTCTCGACGCTCGATTTCGCCAAGGCGATGATCGACGAGGGGTATCACCCGATGACGATGTATTTCCCGCTCGTCGTGCATGGCGCGATGCTGATCGAGCCGACGGAATCGGAATCCAAGGCCTCGCTGGACCTGTTCATCGCGACGTTGCGGGATCTGGTGATGAGGGCGAAGGCCGGAGAACTGGAGCGCTTCCAGCAGGCGCCGCGCTATGCGCCGCGCCGCCGCCTGGACGAGACGCGCGCCGCGCGGTCGCCCAAGCTCAAATGGGAAAAGCCGGAGCCGTGGGTGGAGGCGGCCGCGGCGGAATAGGGCGTCAGCCCTTGCCGTTGCTCTGGGGCGAGATCGCGGCGATGGCGCCCAGCGCTTCGCCCTTCGTCAGGACGGGCTTGGCGTAGGGTTTGCGGATCGGTGTCATACTGTGCTCCTGCTTCGGTAGCGCAACGGTAACGGTGCGTTGCCGTTGTGTAAACCGGCGGCTCGGGAAGCCGCCGGTTCCTGGACCGGGAGGGCTCGCGTGGCGCTGACGGCACTTTTCCTGGGCAGCCCGTCGGTCGCCCCGGCGGCGATCGTCGCGCGCTGGCTGGCCAACGGCCACACGATCGCGGCCTTCTGGACGGCATCGGGCAAGGAGGACCTCTGGCGGTTCGACCGGAAGCTCGGGCGGGTCGCGCCGCAATGGTCGATCGGCCGCCAGCTCAGGGCGGCGGGAGTGCCGATCATTGAGGTCCCGAGCCTCCGCCTCTATCCGGAGCGGGTGCGTCTTGCGCGAGAGGCGAGGGCCGATGTGCTGATCTCGGCCTATTTCCATCATCTCATTCCGCCCGACCTGCTCGATCTCTTTCCCGGCCGTGCCTTCAACATCCACCCCTCGCTGCTGCCGCGCTACCGGGGGCCGACGCCGCTGCCGGGCATGATCCTTGACCGTGCGACGGATGCGGCAGGCGCAACGCTGCATCTGCTCGACGCCAATTTCGACACGGGTGCGATCGTCGCGCAGACGCCGGTAGCCTTTCCGAAGGAGCCGCCCGCGGACAGCTACGCCGTCGCGCTCGCCCATGCTGCCGCCAGGCTGGTCGATCAGATTCCGGCCTTCCTGGAGGGCAGGATCGATGCCCGTCCGCAGGACGAGGCCGCGGCATCCTATGTGAAGGTGGTTCCGGCCAAGTCGTTTGTCGTCTCGTCGGATCTGACGGCCGACGAGATCGCCTGGCGCTGCGGGATGATGCCCTATTTCCGGCCGCCCGCCGTGCGGGACCTGCCGGGACGCGACGCGATCGGGTTCGACCGCGTGCTGGGGCCGAGGACGGGCGAGCCACCGCGTGCCCGGCGGTTCTCCGGCCAGTTCGACGCATCGGATGCCCGCGTGCGCGTGCGGCTGCGCTGGAGCGGCTGGCGGCGGCTGGAGCGCTGGCGGTTCTTCATGCGGCTGCGGCGAAGCCCGGTCGCGCCGCCGGCCGGATAACGCTCAGGTTTTCGACAGCCGGGTGCCGTGGAACCCGCCTGCGGCGACACTGTCACAGAGTTCCGACCACTCGCAGCCGCCGCAGGCCGTCCGCGTCGTGCCGGCGGCAAAGGCGGCCTGGAAGCGGGTAAGCGTCATGGCATCGAGCGAGAGGCGGAAGCCGTCGGAGACCGGCGTTTCCAAGAGGGCGGAGACAGCCGCCGCGGCTTCCGCGTCGCGGACCGGTACGCTGTCATTGTGGCAATGCGGGTCGTCCGTCGAAAGCAGGGGCGCGCAGACATCGTCCGGGCCGGCAACGATCTCGATGTCCTCGCCGCTCGTCAGCCGCGCCGTGATCGCGTCGTAATTGGTGCAGAAGGCCGGCGTGTAGCCTTTGCCGACATAGGTCAGCATGCAGAGCAGGTGATGGGCGCGCAGCCGGACGGTCAAGGCGCCGAGGCACGCCCGACGGCGAGCCTTTCGATGACGACGAGGGTGCAGACCGCGAGCGCCGCCTTGATCACCGCGCCGACCAGGAACGGCGTGACACCGAACGCCAGGGCCTTGGCAGGGCCGACGAAGGTCGAAAGCCACAGCGCGCCCGGTACCAGGCAGATCGCCTGCGCCAGCAGGAAGCCCGCGAAGGACCACGCGACCCGCCTCGTCCAGCCTCGCTCGGCGATCCAGCCGCAGAAGGCGGCGGCGAAGGGAAAGCTTGCGAGATAGCCGGCGGTCGGCCCGGTGAAGGGCGCAAGGCCCCCGGCGCCGCCGGCAAGCACCGGCAAGCCGGCGAGGCCGGCTGCCAGCCAGACCAGCACGATCAGCGCGCCGTAGCGCCAGCCGGCCAGCGCGCCGACGAGCATGACCGCATAGGTCTGCATCGTCACCGGGACCGGCACCATCGGCACCGCGATGTAGGACGACGCCGCGAGGAACAGTGCACCGCAGGCGACGAGCACCGCGATCTGCGTCGGCGAGCGCTTGGCGGCCAGCAAAGGCACGAAGGCGGACGACTGGGTGTCGGTCACGTCGAACTCCCGCCGATCAGACGTCTTCAGGGTGCCAGGCGGCGAGCGCCTCGATCGTGGCCGGCAGGTCGCGCATACGGTTGATGACCGTGATGGCGCCCGCAGCCGTCAGGGCGTCGGCATGGCCGGGCCAAGAATGGGTGCCGCCGGTGAAGCCGACCACGCGCATGCCGGCCGCGCGTCCCGCATGGATGCCGTGGGTCGAGTCCTCGATGACGATGCAGTCCCTGGGGTCGACGCCGAATTCGGCCGCGCCATGCAGGTAGACGTCGGGCGACGGCTTCGGCTGCTTGTTGCGGACGGCGACGGCCGAGAAGATGTAGGGGCGGAAGCGGTCGTAGAGCCCGGTCTTGGTCAGCGAGATCTTCAGCCGCTCGGGCGAGGAGTTGGAGCAGATGCAGCGCGGGTAGTCGAGCGCATCGAGCATCTCCTGCACGCCGGGGATGATCTGCAGGTCCTTGGCGAGCCGGCGGTCGAGCTCCTTGTTGGTCTCCTCATGGAAGTTCTCGGGCAGCGCATGGCCGAGATCCGCCTCGATCAGCTTGGAGATGCGGTCCCAGGTGAGGCCGGCGAAGCGGTGCGACATTTCCTCGACCGAGATGTCGTAGCCGATGCCAGCGAGCCGCTCGCTGTCGACGCGCGAGGAGATGATTTCGGAATCGACGAGCACTCCGTCGCAATCGAAAAGAACAAGCATGAAGGACCTTCCGGTCAGTCTGAGCGGATCTCGAAGCGTCGCGAACGGTTCGGACGTGGATCGCGCGTTGCAGGACAGGGCGAGGGCGGGATCGGGTGCGGGACGCGATCTCGCCGGTCAAATACGCGGGCTCTCTATCAGATCGCGGCGAAACTGTCTCGTTCCGATCCGCGCTGAAAAAGGGCTCGGTTGCGGCCTCTAGCGCACCGTGAGCGGAGCGCGGGCGAAGATTGCCGTGCCATCGCCGGCAATGTAGCGCAGTTCGTAGCTGCCGGGCTCGGCGGGCACGGTGATCGCGACGGTCGGCCGGTCGGGGCGGATGCGCGCCAGCGTGACATGCTCGCCGGCCGGCATTTCGGCGCGAGCGACGACGACGTCGTCGAAGCGAGCCGCCGGACCCTTCCAGTCGACCTTGATCTCGCTGCCGGGCTTGGCGGTTGCCGGGCCGTTCAGCGACGCGGACGGCGCATCGACCGTGAAGCCGGCCTTGGCGGCGATCGTCTGGTCGGCGGCCGAGCGGTAGCGCACTTCGTAGCGTCCCGGCGCGATCGGCGCCGTGAAGGTGAGGGCGCGGCCGTCCTTGTTGACGCTGATCGCGGCGAGCTTCGTGCTGGCGGCCTCCGGCGCGATCTCGATCACATCGGAAGCGGCGGCCGGTCCGGACCAGGCGACGCTGAAGGGCGCGCCGGCGCCGACGCGGTCCGGTGCGGTGACCGTGGTCGGCCGGACATCGACCTCGATCGACTGCGTCGCCAGGATCACGTTGAGCTCGGGATGGTAATAGCGGATCTCGTAGGTTCCGGGCTCGGCCGGGGCGCGCAGCTTGCGGATCTTGCCGTCCTTGGCGACCAGCACGCTGCGGATTTCCGATCCCGCCGGCAGGCCCGGCCAGACGATCTGCACGCGGTCGCCCTTGGCCTTGGGGCCGTCATAGGCGACGTCGAAGACGGCCGACTGGATCACCTTGGCCGGCGCTTCGATATGGGCGGAGGGCAGGTTGGGCGGCGGCGCCTTGGCCGAGGCGAGGGCCGCGGCGAGGCCGCCAGCCACGTCGGTGCCGTCCTTGGCATTGATGAACTTGCCGCCGGTCTTCTCGGCGAGACAGGCGACGCTCTCGATGTCCTTGTCGTCGAGCCCGAGGCCGATCACCTCTACGGTCAGGTCCTTTGCCCGCTCGGCCAGCGATTCCGCCAGCACGCAGGGATTGGCATCGCAGGCCTCCACCTTGTCGACGAAGACGATGACGGTGGCGCGCTCCTTCTTGTAGTCGAGCGCGTTGGCGGCGCGCTCGACCGCGACGGCGAGCGGCGCCTTGCCGCGCGGCTGCAGCTTGGCGGCGGCCGCGGCGACGATCTCGTTGTTGTTGCGCTGGGGCCGCGCGACGACTTCGGCGTCGGTGCAGCTGGTCTTGCTCTTGGCGCCGAAGGCAAGCACGCCGATCCGCGCTTCCGTCGGGAAGTCGGCGACCGCCGTCTCGACGCTATCGGCGACGAGATCGATTTTCCGGTCGCGGCCAAGTTTGCCGGCCATCGAGGCGGATGCGTCGATCACGAGCATCACGTCGTCGGCGAGCACGCTGACGCTGGTCGCGCAAAGAAGAGCCAGCGCAGCCGGCAGGGCAAGAAAACCGCGGATCATGATGGCCTCGATGGTGCGGCCCGGCGCCGGGCCCTTTCGACGCCGAACCATAAACCAAGACTTTCGGCGAAACGATGTCGAAGCCGGCAAAAACGTGCAATTTCGTGCGCTTACAATTGATTAACCATGCTTCGTAACGGGTCCTTCACCCTGTTCGCTAACCATAGGCGCATGTTTCGTTGCGTTGGGGAGTTGGGAAATGAAGGCACTTGCGCGGAAGCCGATCGAGGTCGCGAACCAGGCACCCTGGCTCGATACCATCATCAAGGGCGATTGCATTGCCGCGCTGGAGAAGTTGCCTTCCGCGTCGGTCGATCTCGTCTTTGCCGATCCGCCGTACAATCTGCAGCTCGAGGGCGGTCTGACCCGTCCGGATCATTCGGTCGTCGACGCGGTCGATGATCACTGGGACAAGTTCGACAGCTTCGAGGCCTATGACGCCTTCACCCGCGCCTGGCTGCTGGCGGTGCGCCGCGTGCTGAAGCCGGATGGCGCGCTCTGGGTCATCGGCTCCTACCACAACATCTTCCGCGTCGGCGCGATGCTGCAGGATCTCGGCTTCTGGATCCTGAACGACGTCGTCTGGCGCAAGGCCAACCCGATGCCGAACTTCCGCGGCAAGCGCTTCACCAATGCGCATGAGACCATGATCTGGGCCTCGCGCGGGCAGGGCTCGAAATACACCTTCAACTATGAGGCCATGAAGGCCTTCAACGACGACGTCCAGATGCGTTCCGACTGGCTGCTCCCGATCTGCACCGGCGGCGAGCGCCTGAAGGATGGCGACGGCCACAAGGTTCACCCGACGCAGAAGCCGGAAGCGCTGCTCGCCCGCGTCATGCTGGCCTCGTCGAAGCCCGGCGACGTCATCCTCGATCCGTTCTTTGGCTCGGGCACGACCGGCGCCGTCGCCAAGCGCCTCGGCCGCCATTTCGTCGGCGTGGAGCGCGAGCAGGCCTATATCGACGCGGCCCAGGCCCGCATCGATGCCGTCGAGACCGCGCCGGCCGCTGCCCTCGAACTGCTCAAGGGCAAGCGTTCCGAGCCGCGCATTCCGTTCGGCACGCTGCTGGAGCGCGGCCTGATCGTGCCGGGCGCCGTGCTTACCGATTCCCGCGGCCGCCACCAGGCTCGCGTGCGGGCCGACGCCTCGTTGGAATCCGGCGCCATGATGGGCTCGATCCACCGGGTCGGCGCGCTGGTACAGGGTTTCGACGCCTGCAATGGCTGGACGTTCTGGCACGTCCACCACAATGGGCGACTGACTTCGATCGACGATCTCCGGAAGATCGTCCGCGATGAACTGGCTGCAGCCGGAGGCTGAGCCGACGCCGCGAGGCCCTCGGGTCTCGCGGTGTCCTGACAAGCCGCTGGCGTCCTGGATCCGATCCCGGATCAGGCCGCCAGCGGTTCGAATATCAGCGCCTGGTGCGCTGCCGTGCCGGCCATGACGCCGTCGGCCGAGGCAAAGGTCGCGTTGTGCATGCCGCGCGCAATGTCGCCGGCGGCGTAGACGCCCGGCACCGTCGTCATCTTCATGGCGTCGGTGCGGATCACGGGCCCCAGCATGCCTTCCTCGAAGGCGCAGCCGAGCTGCTCGGCGATTCCGCTCGCCATTCGCGTACGCGAGCCGGTGAAGAGCGCATCGAGCTCGATCACCCGGCCATCCTCGAGACGCACGCCGGAAAGATCCGTCTCGGTTCCCTCCAGGGCCACGACCTGCGCCGGTTCGATCACGACATCGCGGCGGCGAAGCTTCTCCAGCGTCTCGGCATCCGGCATCGCGCCGCCATGGACGAAGAAGGTCGTCGGACCCCAGTCCGGGATCATCAGCGCCTGATGCACCGATTTTTCCATGACGTTGAGCACGCCGAGCCGCTGCCCCTTGAACTCGTAGCCGTGACAATAGGGGCAGTGCAGCACCGACTTGCCCCATTTGCCGGCCAGGCCCGGAAGGTCGGGAAGCTCGTCGACGACGCCGAAGGCCAGCACCAGTTTGGCGGCTTCGAGCCTGTCGCCCTGGCCGAGATCGATCGCGAAGCCGGCGGGGACCGCCTCGGCATGGATCGCCGTGCCGTCGACGAAATGCACGTTCGGATAGGCGAGAAGCTTTTCGCACGCCTGGGCGATCATGGCGCGGGGCGCGGCGCCATCCTGGCCGAAGAAGCCATGCGAGGCGGCGGCGAAGCGGTTGCGCGGCGTGTGGCTGTCGATGACGGCGATGGAGCGCCGGGCGCGGGCGAGCTGCATGGCGGCGGAAAGGCCGGCATAGCTGCCGCCGATGATGATGGCGTCATACGGCATGGCTGATGTCCTTCTTCGTGCCCCGCTTGGCGAGGTAGCGCTGGTGGAAATCGGCGGAGAGGGCAGCAAGCGTCACCTCGCCGAGGCGCTTCAGCAGAAGCTGCTCGGCGTCGTGGAAGGCGCTCTCCAGCGAGGCGTTGACGGCCTGCTCGACGAGGCAGGCCGGGTTTTCGGAGCGGTGGCCGAGCGCGAAGACCGGCGGCGAGCCGAGCGCGACATAGATGTCGTCGAGCGTGACCTGGGCGGGGTCGCAGGTGACGGTCCAGCCGCCGCCATGGCCCTTTTCCGAATGGACGAAGCCGGCATCGCGAAGCCCAGCCATGATGCGGCGGACGACGACCGGATTGGTCGACATCATCTCGGCCAGGTGCTCGGAGGTGATCGGCTCGCCGGCCTCGAGCATATGAAGGAGGACGTGCAGGACGCCCGAAAGTCTGCTGTCGTGTCTCATGAAACAAATAATGTTACATGAGATGCGAGACTGTCAAGCGGGCTGGACGGGAGGGAGACGGGAAGCGGGCTGTGTCAGGAAACCCTGATGCCGTGGCGGGCGAGATCGGCGCGCATCGTCGCCGCGTCGATGAAGCGTTCGGCCTTCCAACCGGCCGCCCGCGCCGCTTCGACATTGGCCGCGTTGTCGTCGAAGAACAGCGTCGCGGCCGGGGCGAGTCCGAACGTGTCGGCATGCAGCCGGTAGATTTCGGGATCGGGCTTTACCAGTTCGACGCGGCCGGAAACGGTGACGCCGCGAAACAGGCGCAGATAGGGAAAGCGCTCCTGCGCCTCGGTGAAGGTGTCCTCGGCGAAATTGGTCAAGGCGGTGACGTCATGTCCGCTCGAGATCAGCTCGTCCAGGATAACCGTCGCCTCTTCCAGCGAGCCGGGCACCATTTCGTGCCAATGCGCCCTCCAGGCGCGGATCAGCGCCTCGTGCTCGGGGAACCGGGTCACCAGCTCCGCTTCGCCGTCCTGCCAGGGGCGGCCGCGATCCTGCTCGAGGTTCCAGTCCGGCGTGCAGACCTCGGCGAGGAACTGCTGCCGGGTCGCGTCGTCCGGGATCAGCCGCTTGAAAGGGATCTCGGGATCCCATCGCAGGAAGACATTGCCGATATCGAAGACGATGTGCTGGATTTCGCTCACGGGCGGGTGCTCCTCGCGTCCTGGAATCGTAGGTTCGCAACCACCCTCACCATCTTCTTGACGCTGTGAAGGCGGTCACTGACAATTTCGCATGCCTTAATAATGTTCCCGCTGGCTGGAAGTTCTGCCGTGGCGTAGATTTCGGCCAAAGAAGATTAGCTTGTTTCGTGTCTGGGACCGCGGCTCTTCTCTTCCCTCCTTTGCCGCGACCTTCGCCACGGGATGCTGTTCTGGGAGAGGCGACCATGCTTACGGGCTTGAAGGCGGCGCGGCGGGTGGCTGGCGCGGGATCGGCTATTTCCCGTTCAGGGATGTGGACACGGCGCCTATCGGGCGCCTTTTTGCTATTGGCGGCCGGCATGGGCTTTGGCGCTGCGCCCGCGCAGGCGCAGCAGCAACAGGCGATCGTCGGCCCCGAGGACGCTGTTGTCACCGGCTTCTCCGGCACGGCGCCGGGCCAGGCGCCCAGCGGAGCCGACCCGCTCGATTACCTCGTCATCCCTGCCGACGGCCCCTCGGCCCGGGTCATCGACCTGTCCCGGCTCGGCGCGCAGGGCGGGCTGTCCGAAGCGTCCAAGCCCTTCACCGTCAAGGCCGGCCAGGTTGGCCAGGTCTTCGGCGTCGCGCTCGACGATGCGCCGGCGCCTTCGATCTATCTCGCCGCCACCTCGGCCTATGGCCTGTCGATCGGCCTCGCCGATGCGTCGGGCGGCGGCTTCAAGCGCCTGCTGCACGGCCTGCAGGGCGCCAGCTTCCTGCCCAACCAGTTCGGCCCGGCCGAGCAGCGCGGCGGCCCGACCTCGATCTGGCGCGTCGACGGCACGACTGGCCAGGTCGCGCTCTTCGCCAATATCGGCGATGAGGGCGCCAACGCCGCCGCCTCGCTGGGCGGTCTTGCCTACGACCCGCTCAGCCAGCAGATCTTCGTCGCCGACCGCGCGACGGGCCTGATCCACAAGCTCAGCCTCGACGGCGCCGATCGCGGCACCTATGACCATGGCACGGAAGCGCGCCCGGCCAACGGCTTGGCCGAAGCGCCGCTTACACCCGTCCGCGTCGATATCGCCAGCCAGTCCTTCGATACCGAGCAGCCCGCGACCTGGGGCTTCGCCGATCCGGAGCGTCTGGTCTTCGCGCTCGCGATCCATGGCGACCGCCTGTTCTATTCCGTCGCCGCTGGCCCTGAGATCTGGTCGGTCGGCATCAACCGCGACGGCTCCTTCGCCCGCGATGCGCGCTTCGAGACCGCCGTCGACGTGCTCGGACCCGGCATGGAAGTCTCCTCCATCGCCTTCGACAATCGCGGCCTGCTCTATGCGGCCGAACGCGCACCGCCGACTGGCGCCTATGATTTCACCAATGTCGCGGAGGGCGGCAACAGCCGCGTGCTGCGCTTCCGGCCGAAGGCGCAGCCGGATTCCGAGCCCGGTCTCTGGCTGCCCATGCCGGAGCAATATGCGGTTGGCCTGCTGCCGGATTACCGCAATGCCGATGGCGGCGTAGCGCTCGGCCGCGGCTATGATTCCAGCGGCCGCATGCAGATGAACGCCTGCGCCGTCACGCTCTGGTCCACGGGCGAGCAACTGCTCGGCGACGCTCCGTCCGTCGAACCCGTCGACGGCCTGCAGGGCAACGACACGCAACTCGTGCTGCCCACCAACGCCCCGCCGACCAACAGCTGGTTCATCGCCTATGGTGACAAGCCGGGCGACAGCGCCTTCTCCGGTCACATGGGCGCCGTCGTCACGCTGCCCTGCGAGGCTGCGCCTGCGCCCGGCCGCCGCGCCGTGGCGCCGCCGCCACCGCCGCGCTTCTCCGAACCGCTGCCTCCGCCGCCGCCGGTACTGCTCGGCTGCCCGGTCGGCACTTTCCTCGTTGGTGACGCTTGCCTGCTGCCGCCCAGTTGCCCGATCGGCACGCGCTTCCGCGATGGCTATTGCGTCGCCATAGGCTGTCCTCCGGACATGATCCGCATCCGGGGCGAATGCCTGCCCCCGCCGATGCATTGCGAGCGCTACGAGACCTTCGTTGACGGGCGCTGCATTCCCTGGCGCTGCCCGCCGGACCTGGTGCGGCTGCCCAACGGCTATTGCGGCTGCCCGCGCGACGAAATCTATGTCCGTGGCCAGTGCATTCCGCAGCGTTGCCCGCCGGACATGTTCATGACCCGCGACGGTCGCTGCCTGCCGCCGCAGGGCTGCCGTCCTCCCATGTTCATGGATCGCAACGGCCGTTGCGTGCCGCCGGTCGGCTGCCGCCCGCCGCTGTTCATGGACCGCTATGGCCGCTGCGTCCCGCCGCAGGGCGAATGCCGCCCGCCGATGGTGCGGGACTTCAACGGCCGCTGCGTTCCGCCGCAGGGCGAGTGCCGCCCGCCGATGGTGCGCGACTTCAACGGTCGTTGCGTTCCGCCGCAGGGCGAGTGCCGTCCGCCGCTGATCCGCGACAACAACGGCCGGTGCGTCCCGCCGCAAGGCGAGTGCCGTCCGCCGCTGATCCGCGACAACAATGGCCGCTGCGTCCCGCCGCAAGGCGAGTGCCGCCCGCCGCTGGTGCGCGACAACAACGGCCGGTGTGTTCCCCCGCAAGGCGAATGCCGTCCGCCGCAAATCCGCGACAACAATGGCCGCTGCGTCCCGCCGCAGGGCGATTGCCGTCCGCCGCAGATCCGCGACAATAACGGCCGTTGCGTTGCCCCGCCGGACACAAGGCCTTGCCCACGCGGCCAGGAGCGGGCCGACAATGGCCGCTGCCGTCCGATTGCCGCCGCGCAATGCCCGGATGGCCAGGTTCGCAAGGGACGGCGCTGCGTTCCGGTTGACGTGCAGAATCCGGACCAGCCGGTTCGTCCTGCGCCTGCCCAGTGCGGGCCGGATCAGCGGCTGCGCAATGGACGTTGCGTCGACATCCAGAACCCCCAGCAGCAGTGCCCCGATGGCACGATCTCGCGCCGCGGCCGTTGCGTGCCGACCGACGCCCAGACCCCGGACCGGAACACGCCCGCCGCCTGCGGCCCGGACCAGCGCCTGCGCAATGGTCGCTGCGTCGACGTACGGTCCAATCCGCCCCAGCAGGCCTGCGCCGATGGGACGATCTCGCGCCGTGGCCGCTGCATACCGACCGACGTCCAGAAGCCGGATCGCCCGGCTCGGCCGGCGCCGGTCGAGTGCGGGCCGGACCAGCGCCTGCGCAACGGCCGCTGCATCGACGTGCAGCCGCAGCGCCAACGCGACAACCGGCCCCAGCAGGATAGCCAGCCGCCGCAAGACAACCGGCCGCAACGGAACCAGCAGCCGGAACGCAAGCGGCCGGATTGCCCCGATGGAACCACCTTCCGTCGTGGTCAGTGCATGCCGAACCAGCAGGGCGGCGACAACCAGCGGCCGCAGCGGATGATCCGGCAACAGTTGGACCAGTTGCAGCAGCAACAGCCGCCGCAGTAGGCGGGACGCCTTGACAGGCGGAATGACGGCCGGTCTCCGGCCGTCATTTGCGTTTGCGGGTCGCTCCGGGGGCGGCCGCTTCGATCGCTTTCTTCATCACGCTGGGCAGCGCTTCATGCGGCAGCTCCGCCGCGCTCGCCCACCAGGCATCGTCCGGAGCGGGATGGGTGTCCGGCAGGCGGGCATGCCAGATGTCGAGCGTCAGGCGAAAATGGGTGAAGACATGGATGACGGGCGCGGCGACGCGCTGCCAGTCGGCGACGAGCGGCGCCGCTTCGGGTCCCCGTGATCCCTCCGAACCCTGGATCCAGTCGGAGCCCGGCACTTCGGTCATGCCGCCGAGCAGGCCGCGCTCGGGCCGCTTGCGCAGCAGGATGGCGCCATCGGCGCGGATGGCGACGAAAGCGGCCCCGGCGCGCTCCGGCCGGTCGGTCTTGGCCGCCTTGCGCGGATAGAGCTCTTCCGTGCCGCGCGCATGGGCGACGCAGCCGGTCTCCCAGGGACAGAGCGAACAGGCGGGCCGCTTTGGCGTGCAGAGCGTGGCGCCTAGATCCATCATCGCCTGCGCATAATCGCCCGCCCGCTTTTCCGGCGTCAGCTGCGCCTGCAACGCGCCGATTTCCTTCTTGGCGGCCGGGAACGGCGTCTCGATGGCGAAGACGCGGGACAGCACGCGCTCGACATTGCCGTCGACGACCGCGGCCGGTTCGTCATGCGCGATCGCGGCGATGGCGGCCGAGGTATAGGCGCCGATTCCCGGCAATTCCCGCAGGCCCGCGGCGCTTTCGGGGAAGCGGCCGCCATGCTCGCGCACCACGGCATCGGCGCAGGCCTTCAAATTGCGGGCGCGCGAATAATAGCCAAGTCCGGCCCAGGCCTTCAAGACGTCTTCCGTTGGCGCGGCCGCGAGGTCGGCGACCGTCGGCCAGCGCGCGAGGAACGCCTCGAAATAGGGCTTCACCGTCGTGACGTTGGTCTGCTGCAGCATGATCTCCGAAAGCCAGACCCGGTAGGGATCGGGCTTCACTCCGGCGCAACGTTCGGCCGGCGGCGTCCGCCAGGGAAGCCAGCGGGCATGACGATCGTACCAGGCGAGCAGATCGGCGGGACGGGGCGGGCTGACGGGCTGAATCATGCCGGGATCATGCTGGAAACGGTGTTGCTGCGCCAGCGAGCGGGAAGGGGATGCGACGTTCGATCCCGATGGCATCAAGGAAATCCGCATCATGGCTGGCGACCAGCAGCGCGCCGTCGAATTCGCGCAGCGCCGCCTCGATCGCCGCGATCGAATCGAGATCGAGATGGTTGGTCGGCTCGTCGAGGATGAGCAGGCCCGGCGGCGTCGCGCCGCCCAGCACGCAGGCAAGCCCGGCCCGAAGTATCTCGCCGCCGGAAAGCGCATGCACCGGCTTCAGCGCCGCCTGGTTGCGATAGAGAAAGCGCGCCAGCACCGCATGGGCATGGTTGAGGCTGGCAACTGGATGGAGGCGGCGGAAATTCTCGACGATCGACAGGGCTGGATCGAGAAAATCGACGCTCTGGGTGAGCATGGCGCTCGGGACGGGCCGCTGCACCATTCCCACCGTTGGCTGCAGTTCGCCGGCGGCGAGCTTCAGCAAGGTCGATTTGCCGGCCCCGTTCGCGCCGACCAGCGCCACGCGCTCCGGCCCGGTTAGGGTGAGGCTGAAATCGCGGAGGATGGCGGGGCGGTCGGGATAGGCGAACGCGACCTTGTCGAAAGCGAGCACAATCCGGCTCGCCGGCAGCTTGGTCGAGGGCAGGCGCAATGCCAGCGTCTCGATGCGCTCGACCTCGGCTTCAGCGCTGGAAAGCTGCTCCGCCGCCTCCTGTCGCTGGTGTTCGGCGCGCTGGCCGATCGCGCCGGCGGTGCGCTCGCTGCGATCGTGCTTGGCGTCGAGCAGGATCTTCGGCTGGTCGTTCCGGGCGCGATTCTTCGCGCCGCGACCGTCGCGCTTCTGCTGGCGCTCGACGCTGGCCTGGATCCGGCGCTCCGTCGCCTTCGCCTCGTTCCGGGCGCTCTCCAGATCGCGCGCGGCGCTCGCCCGTTCGGCTGATTTGCGCTCGGCATAGAGGTCGTAATTGCCGCCATAGATGCGGGCGCCCAGCGTCGAGAGTTCGACAATGCGGTCCATGTCGCGCAGCAGCGTCCGGTCATGGCTGACGACGATCGCGCCCTTTGTCCAGCCGGCCAGGATGCGGGCCACGGCGGCGCGGCCCTCGGCGTCGAGATTGTTGGTCGGCTCGTCCAGCAGGATCAAGTCGGGCTCGGCCAGAAGCAGCGCGGCGAGCCCGAGCCGGGTGCGCTGGCCGCCGCTAAGGCTGTCGATCGCCCGCCCCGGATCGAGCCCCGCGAGGTCGACCGCAGCGAGCGCTTCGCCCAGGCGGGCTTCCAGCGACCAGTCCGCCTCGGCAAAGTCCTCATCCGTGCCGAGCCCGCGCTCCAGCCGGTCGAGCCGTTCGAGATCGGCGCCGATGCCGAGCGCGGTGGCGGCGGTCTCGCCGGGAGAGGGTTGAACGGTCTGGCGCAGCAGCCCGATCCGGCCGGCACGCTCGACCGAGCCGGCGGAAGGCAAGGCTTCGCCGGTGATGATCTTCAGGAGGGTCGATTTGCCGACGCCGTTGCGGCCGACGAGGCCGGTGCGTTCCGGCCCGAAGGCGAGGTCGATCCCATCGAGGAGAAGGCGGCCGTCGGGGGTGGCGAACGAAACGCCATGCAGGGCCACGAGCGACGTGGCGGCGCGAAGAGACATGGGAGATACCGGAGAAGGAAGCAGGGCGCGGATCGGCGCGCCAGGGACAGGCGGATTACGGCGATTAAGCCGTCGCGGATGCCTGCTGCTTCATTGTCCTGAACTCCTGCGCCTGTCGGTGCACGCTACCTAATGCCTCGGCCGCGACTTGGCAAGAGACCGGTGGAAAGCCGGCTTGTCGCCAAAACCTTGCCACGCCGCCGCGCTTTTCTATCTTCTTTGACAGCACCAAGGGCCATTCATGGGCAGCGACATAGCACGTTTCGTCGGCGACATCCCCGAGCACTACGATGCCGGGCTGGGACCGGTGATCTTTGCCGACTATGCGGAGGATCTCGCGCGACGCGTCGAGGCGAGCAACCCGGCGCTGGTGCTGGAAATCGCGGCCGGCACGGGCATTCTCTCCCGCAAGCTGCGCGACCGCCTTCCGGCCAGCGTGCGCCTCACGGTCACAGATCTCAACGCGCCGATGCTGGACCTCGCCCAGTCGAAGTTCCGGCCCGGCGAGCAGGTCGAGTTCCAGACCGCCGACGCGATGTTGCTGCCGTTCCGGGACAATTCCTTCGATGTCGTCGCCTGCCAGTTCGGCGTGATGTTCTTCCCCGACAAGGACCGCTGCAATCGCGAGGTGTTTCGCGTGCTGGAGCCGGGCGGCGTCTATCACTTCAACACCTGGGGCTCGCATGCCGACAATCCGTTCGGCCGCATCGCGCACGAAGTCGTGGCCGGCTTTTTCCCGGACGACCCGCCGCAATTCTACAAGGTTCCTTTTTCCTGCTCGGATCCCGAGCCGATCCGCGCTTCGCTGGCCGAGGCCGGCTTTGTCGACATCAAGACGGAGTTCGTGGCAAGGCGCGGCGTGATCCGCGATGCCCAGGCCTTCGCGCGCGGTCTGATCTACGGCAACCCGGCGATCGCTGAAATCCGGGCGCGGGGCGGCGTCGATCCCGACGATATCGTCGATGCGATCGTCGCGGCGCTGCATGCTGCGTTCGGCAAGGATCCCGCCCGCATGCCGCTGAAAATACTGGTGTTCCAGGCCAGCAAGCCGGAATAGAGCTGCGAGCGAGCGCGCCGCCGATGGCCAAAAAGCCGCGCCGATAGCGGCGCGACTCAGCCCGCCTCGCGGAACTGCTCGGCCGTTTCGAGGTCGACCGAAACCAGCTGGCTGACGCCGCGCTCGCCCATCGTCACGCCGAACAGGCGGTTCATCCGCGCCATGGTGATCGGGTTGTGGGTGATGGTGACGAAGCGGGTGTCGGTCGTCCGCGCCATCTCGTCCAGCAGGTTGCAGAAGCGCTCGACATTGTGGTCGTCGAGCGGGGCGTCGACCTCGTCGAGTACGCAGATCGGCGCCGGGTTGGTCAGGAACACGGCGAAGATCAGTGCCATCGCCGTCAGCGCCTGCTCGCCGCCCGAAAGCAGCGTCATGGTCTGCGGCTTCTTGCCGGGCGGGCTGGCCATGATTTCGAGGCCGGCTTCCAGCGGATCGTCCGATTCGGTCAGCTGCAGTTCGGCCGCGCCGCCGCCGAAGAGATGGGTGAACAGCCGCTGGAAGTGACCGTTCACCACGTCGAAGGCGGCGAGCAGGCGCTCGCGGCCCTCGCGGTTGAGGCTGGCGATGCCCTGACGGAGACGGCGGATCGCCTCGATCAGATCGTCGCGATCCTTGATCAGCGCCTCGCGCCGGCCGGCGACTTCCACCGCCTCGTCATCGGCGCGCAGGTTGACGCCGCCAAGCTTTTCGCGCTCCTGCCGGAGCCGGTCGAGGCGGGTCTCCAGCTGTCCAAGGTCCGGCATCGGCGCGGAAGCATCGATCTCGGCGAGCTTCACCACCTCATGCGGCTCGCAATCGAGGATTTCGAGGATGCGCGCCTCGATCTCAAGCCGGCGCTCCTGCGTCGCCTTCAACCGCTCTTCGCCGCGACCGCGCTGCTCGCGCGCCTCGGAAAGCGCCGTCATGGCGTCCTGTGAGGCGCGGTCGAAGCCGGCCAGCGCCTGCTCGCCTTCGCGCAGCGCGTCGGCGGCATCGCGCTTGGCGGCCTCCGCCCGGGTGATTTCGGAAAGCAGCGCCCGCCGCTTCTGCTCGATCTCGGCCGGGGCGTCGGCAAGGCCGGCGCGTTCGGTCTCGATCTCCTTGCGCCGGCCGGCCAGGATGCGGCCCTGGCTCTCGGCGTTGAGGGCGCGTTCCTGCCAGTTCTTGCGTTCCGCCGCCATCGACTCCAGGCGGCGCCGACGCACTTCCGACTCCCGCGTCAGGCCATCGGCGGCGGCGCGGGCTTCGGAGAGCGCACCGCGCTCCTCGGCGACCGTGCCGCGCAGGATCATGACGTCCTGCTGCGCCGCGAGCGGGTCGGCCGCGTCGGCGAGCGCGCTGGCGGCGCTGGCGTGCTGCGCTTCGGTCTCGGTAACGGAAGCGACGACGCGCTCGCGCGATTCCTCCAGCGCCGTGCGCCGGCTGGTCAGGCGGCCGGCCTCGCGCTCGACGGCGGCGAGGCGGCTGCGCGCTTCGTCCAGCGTGCGCTGCGCGGCGCGGCCGGCCTCGCGCACCATCCGCTCCTGTTCCTGCGCGGTGCGGGCGGCAAGCGCTGCCTGCGCCAATCCGGCCTGGTGTTTTTCCACCTCGGCGCGGGCGCCGATCGCCGCTTCCTGCAACTCGGCCAGACGGTTGCGGTTGGCGAGGCGCATGGCGGCGGCCGTCGGCGCTTCGGCGGTGGCGACATAGCCGTCCCAGCGCCAGAGGTCGCCCTCGCGCGAGACCAGAAGCTGGCCGGTCTTCAACGATTTCTGCAGCGCCGGGCCATCGGCGCGGGCGACCAGCCCGGTCTGGGCCAGCGCGCGGGCCAGCACGTCGGGCGCCTTGACCTTGGCGGCAAGCGGCTGCGCGCCGGCGGGGAGGGCGGGGTCGTCGCCCAGCGCCGCGACATCGCGCCAATGCGCGACCATGGCGAGGTCGTCGGAGGCGTCGAGCGCATCGCCGAAGGCAGCCGCCAGCGCTGCCTCGAAGCCCTTGGCGACGGAGAGCGTGTCGAGCAGGGGCGGGCGCTTGCCCGCCGGCGCCCCGGATCCCAGGATCTTGGCGAGCGTTCGCGCTTCCGTCTCGATGCCCGAAAGCGCGCGCTCGGCTTCCGCCAGCGGCGCACGGGCGGCGGTCTCGCTCTCGCGGGCCTGCGCCGTCTGGCGCTCTGCCGCCTGGGCCTTGGCATCGGCCTCCGCAACCGCTCCCTCGCCGGCGGCGACCGCTGCCTGCGCCGGGGCTACGCCCGGCAAGGCGGCGATCTGGCTGACCAGCGCCGTCAGTTCCCGGTCGACTTCCGCAAGCTGGTTGCGGGCGCGGGCGGTGCGCTCGCCGGTCTCGCGATGCGCGCGCTCCAGCTCGGATTTCCGCGCCGCGATCGCGGCATGGGCGGCGGTCGCCTCGGCGAGCTTGCGCTCGGTTTCCGCGAGCCGGACCTCGGCGAGGCCGCGCGCCTCATTGGCCGAAGCCTGCTTGTCGACAGCCTCGGCGCCCTCGGCCCGGAGCGTCTGTTCCTCTGCGTCCAGCCTTGCGAGGATGTCCGCGTTCTCCCGCACCATGCGCTCTTCGCGAAGGATGTCCTCGTTGAGCTGGGCGAGCCGGCGGTCGAGGTCGACCAGCCGCTCCTTCATCCGCTTTTCATCGGCGTCGAGCGCGTCGCGGGCGAGCGTCAGGCGCTGGAGCGCCGCCGCGGATCCGGCCTCGGCCTCACGCAGCGCCGGCAGCTTGCTGGCGGCGACGGCCTGGTCGCGGGCCGCGCGAGCCTGCGCTTCGCTGCGGGCCACCACGGTTTCGCCCGCCGCCTGCAGCGCCGTTTCCGCGTCGCGCATCTGCACGGCGGCGGCGAGCATGCGCAGGTAAAGGACGGTCGCTTCCGTCTTGCGGATATCGGCAGAAAGGTTGCGGTAGCGGTTGGCCTGCCGCGCCTGGCGCTTCAACGCCTCGAGCTGGTTCTCGAGCTCGGAGAGCACGTCTTCCAGCCGCTCCAGGTTCTGCTCGGCGGCGCGCAGGCGAAGCTCGGCCTCGTTGCGGCGGGAATAGAGCCCTGAAATGCCGGCCGCCTCTTCGAGCACCGCGCGGCGAGCCTGCGGCTTGGCCGAGATCAGCTCGCCGATGCGCCCCTGGCCCACCATGGCCGGAGAGCGGGCGCCGGTCGAGGCGTCGGCGAACAGCAACTGCACGTCGCGGGCGCGGACGTCCTTGCCGTTGATCTTGTAGACCGAGCCCGATTCGCGCTCGATCCGGCGCGTCACTTCCAGGATGTCGGCATCGTTGAAGGCGGCGGGCGCCATCCGGTCCTGATTGTCGACGACGAGCGTCACTTCGGCGGTGTTGCGCGCCGGGCGCTTGCCGCTGCCGGCGAAAATGACGTCGTCCATGCCGGACGCGCGCATGTTCTTGTACGAGCTCTCGCCCATCACCCAGCGTAGCGCTTCGACGAGATTGGATTTTCCACAGCCGTTCGGGCCGACCACGCCGGTAAGCCCAGGCTCGATCAGGAAATCGGTCCCTTCGACAAAGGACTTGAAGCCGTGGACGCGGAGCCGCGTGAATTTCATGACGCGGTACCGGGCCTGGAGGGGAGGGGCTGCGAGCGGAGGGACGGCAAGCGGAACAACTGCATAGCAAAAGCCCTCCCAGGGTCGAGAGGGCCGGTCGTCGGGACAGACAGACAGGAAGGCTCGCAAGGGCGCCAGCGCGCCCTCGCGAGACTGGATACGATCCGGTGCCGCCGGTCAGCCGGCCAGCAGCTTGTCCATTTCCTCGATCGAGAGAGCACCCGGATGCCTGGACCCGTTGATGAAGAAGGTCGGGGTAGAATTGACGCCGAACTCGTTCGCGCCGCGTTCCTTGACCGCGTTCACCGCATCGAGCAGGGCCTGGTTCTTCAGGGTGAGCTCGAAGGTCTCCTGCGTGAAGCCGACCTGCTTGGCGAGGTCGAGTAGGGCGGGAACCGGGTTCTCGACGAAAGCCCACTTCTCCTGCTGGTCGAACAGCAGGTCGACCATCGGGAAGAAGTTATCGTTGGGCGCGGAATGCGCCAGCATGATCGCGGCTGTGGCCAGCGGATCGAGCGGGAAATCCCGCATGATGAAGTGGACCTTGCCCGTGTCGATGTACTTCTCTTTGAAGGGCTTCCAGGTCGTGTCGTGGAAATGCTTGCAGTGCGAGCAGGTCAGCGACATGTACTCGACGACCGTGATGGGGGCCTTGGGATCGCCCATCATGTTGTCGCCAAGCGGGCCCGGCTTCAGCAATGCTGCGAGGTCGACCGTGTCCGCGGCCTGGGCCGAAGCCGGCAGCATCGAAACGGCGCCGATGGCGAGAACGCCGACACCAGCCTGGCCGAGAAACTGTCTGCGATTGAACTTCAAGATCCTGCATCTCCTTTTGCCCCGGCGCTGCTATGGCGTCCGGACAGCGGAACGAATGACACGCTTGGCGGGAAACCTACCACATCAAATGTGGCGTTTCTCGTTAAGTTGAACACGCCGGCCCTTGCCAGCGACGCTCAGGACCGCCGGGAGGCGCCGTAGACGCCGCGACCCAGGCGCTCGAGCGCCTGGCGCAATCCCTCGCTCTCGACGGAGGCAACGGTATCGACGACGCGGGCTTCATCGGCTTTGGAAAGCGGGGCGGGCGCCACCGTGGCCTTGCGCGGCGTGGCGACGACGCCCTGCACGATCTTGAGCTGCGACACCGCGCCGAAACCCAGAAATCCGTTGATCCGGTCGAGAATCACGCCGGTCTCGTGCTGCAGATAGATCGCCATGCCCGAATCGACCCGGATGACCAGCGTCGCGCCGGACGGCGCCTTGGCCTGGTCGCGCCGCGGCCAGGTGATCTTTTCCGGCATTGTGGTCGTCGCGTAGCGCGGACCGACGATGTCAGCCCAGGACGAGATCAGATCGGCGGTGGCGAAGCCGCGCTTGGCGCAGACCGGCGCAATCACGCTGGCGATCAGCGCGCCGATCGATCGCGGCCCGCGGTTGACCTTGGGGTTGGTATTGTCGCTCATGGTCGTCTTGTCGCACGATGGCGGGGCGCTGTGAACGTGCCGCCCGTCAGGGATTCGCTGATTCCGATAAAACGTCTCAGCATCGATTTGATTAATTCCAATAAAATCAAGGCGTTACGAATGAATTCCGGCTTCTTGACACGGGTTGGAGGCGTCACTATGGTGCGCGCGGTTTCGGGGCGGTAATAAGCTTTGTGAGGCTTTCTCGGCACTTGGCAAGGATGACGCGATGAGCGACACGGGTTCGCCGGGTGACGAAGAGACGATCAAGCGTATGGCTGAGGACGAAGCCGCGCTATCGGCGAGGCTGCGCGCGCTAAGTCAGAAGCTGGATAAGGCGTCTGAGGAAGCGAAGGCAGCCGAACGGGCTCAACCATCGAACGAAGTCAATGCGCAGGGGATGCGCCTGGCGTTTCGGATCGTTGGAGAGTTCGTCTCGGGCGTGCTGGTCGGTGCCGGACTTGGCTGGTTGTTCGACCGCTGGCTTGGTACGTCCCCCTGGGGGATGATCGTGCTCTTGCTGCTTGGGTTCGTCGCGGGCGTCCTGAACGTCTTGCGCGCGGTCGGCAAAGTTGCGCCGCCGGAAGCCCGGCAGGTGTCGAGCCGGGCTAAGAAGAAGTAGGTATCCATAGGGTCGCGGCACAGGCTGCGGTCAGACTCAGGCGAAGAAGGCGGGCTCGGTGGCTAACGATCCGATCCATCAGTTTCACATTCAGGAATATTTCCCGCTCGGCCAGTTCGGCGGAATGGAATTCCATTTCACCAACTCCGCTTTCGCCATGGGGGCGACGGTCGCCATCGTGACGGGTTTCATCCTGCTCGCGACGTCGAAGGCGAGCCTGATCCCGGGCCGGCTGCAGTCGGTCGCGGAACTGGCCTATGAGTTCGTTGCCAACACGCTCCGATCGAGCGCCGGCAAGGAGGGGATGCGGTTCTTCCCCCTCGTATTCTCGCTGTTCATGTTCATCCTGGTGGCGAACTTCTTCGGAATGTTCCCCTATTTCATGACGGCGACCAGCCAGATCATCGTGACCTTCGCCCTGGCGATGACGGTCATGCTGACCGTGGTTGTCTATGGCTTCATGCGCCATGGCTTCGGCTTCCTCGGCCTGTTCGTGCCGCATGGCGTTCCGATGGCGGTCGTGCCGCTGGTGTCGGCGATCGAGATCATCTCGTTCCTGTCCCGCCCGATCAGCCTTTCGGTTCGTCTCTTCGGCAACATGCTTGCCGGTCACATCACGCTCAAGGTCTTCGCCGGCTTCGTTGCCAGCATGGCCTCGCTCGGCGCCATCGGCGTCGGCGGCGCGATCCTGCCGCTGGCCATGACGGTCGGCCTGACGGCTCTCGAATTCCTGGTGGCATTCCTCCAGGCCTACATCTTCACGGTCCTTACCTGCATGTATCTGAACGACGCCCTCCATCCCGGGCATTGATCAGCAGGTCGGCGAAGGTACACGTTCTTCCAACCCGAAATTACGACTTCAAGGAGCATAAAATGGAAGCGGAAGCTGCAAAGTTCATCGGTGCTGGTCTTGCCTGCTTCGGCATGGCCGGAACGGCTCTCGCCCTCGGCAACATCTTCTCGAGCTACCTGACGGGCGCGCTGCGCAATCCGTCGGCTGCTGACGGCCAGTTCGGTCGCCTCATCCTCGGCTTCGCCGTGACGGAAGCGCTCGGCATTTTCTCGCTGCTCGTCGCTCTGCTCCTGCTCTTCGTGGTCTGATCCCGTCAGGCCGTCTTCGGGCGGCCGGGTGAAGCCTCATGCGGCGGCCTCGTGCCGTCGCATGTGTTTTAGTTTACGATCTGGGGTCTTCGATGACTTGGTTCATCTCGCCTGCCCACGCACAGGATGCCGCGCCCGCGCCGGCGCCTGCCGTCGTTCCGCCGGCGCCGACTGAGACACATACCGAGGTCGGGCACGAGGCAGGGGTGAAGGCACCGTTCCCACCCTTCGACACGCAGAAGTACCCGTCGCAGATCCTTTGGTATGTGATCTTCTTCGGCCTGCTCTATCTGCTGATGAAGCGCTTCCTGGTGCCGCGGCTCAGCACCATCGTCGAGGGCCGCGCAGCGCGGATCTCCGGCGATCTGGAAGAAGCCCAGCGCCTTCGCGTCGAGTCCGACAAGGCACTCGGCACCTATGAGAAGGCTCTGGCCGACGCACGTACCGCCGCCCACGCCATCGCGCAGGCCGGCACGGACGAGGCGAAGGCCGCCGCCGTCAAGCAGCGTGCCGATATCGAGTCCTCGCTCAGCGCGAAGCTCGAGGAAGCCGAAGCCCGGATCGGCGAGATCAAGGCAAAGGCGCTCGGCGATGTCGGCGCGATCGCCGAAGAAACCGCCGCAGCCGTTGTCGCGGCGCTTTCCGGACAGCAGCCGAGCTCGGACGAGGTGGCAGCCGCCGTCTCTTCCGTTTCGTCGAAGTAAGGGGCAGGACCATGCATATCGATGCTTCCTTTTTCGCCCTTGTCGGCCTGATCCTTTTCTTCGTGCTGCTGGCTTTCGTCGGTGTGCACACGACCATTGGCAAGGCGCTCGACAAGCGTTCCGAGAGCATTGCCAAGGACCTGGACGACGCCAAGCGTCTCCGCGAGGAAGCGGCGGCTCTGCTCGCCGACTACCAGAAGCGGGCTCGCGAGGCCGAGGCCGAGGCTCAGACCATCGTCGAGAAGGCACGTCGCGAAGCCGCGGCACTGGCCGATGAGGCGAAGGTCCAGATGGAAGATTACGTCACGCGCCGCACCAAGATGGCCGAGGACAAGATCACCCAGGCCGAGCATCAGGCTCTGCAGGAAGTGAAGGCGCTTTCTGCCGATGTCGCGATTGCGGCTGCCGAGAAGATCCTGTCGGCCAAGCTCAAGGGCGCGGCCGGCGCCGAGATGGTTGCCTCGTCGATCGCCGACGTGAAGAACCGCCTGAACTAAACGAGGAATTCCTCGTCGAGACAGTCAACGCCGTCGGCCATGCCGGCGGCGTTTTCGTTTGCGAGCACGGCGCGCACCGGCGCGAAGCTGGTGCGGTGCAGCGGGCAGGCGCCGAGGCTTGCCAGCGCGGCGAGATGAACCGCCGTGCCATATCCGACATGGCGCTCGAAACCGTAATCGGGGTAATGCGCGGCGGCGCGGACCATCATCCGGTCGCGCGAGACCTTGGCGACGATCGAGGCGGCCGCGATCGACACGGAGCGTCCATCGCCCTTGACGAACGCCTCGCCCCGGCAGGCGAGGCCAGGCGGCACGTCGATACCGTCCACGATGACGTGGTCGGCGAGATGAGACAGGCCGTTGACGGCTCGGGCCATCGCCCAGAGCGTTGCCTGGCGGATGTTGGTCGTATCGATCCGGAGCACGGACGCCGCGACCACGGAGACATGCGCCGTGGCCATGATCTGCTCGAACAGCGCTTCGCGCGCCGCGGGCGTCAGCTTCTTCGAATCGTTCAGCCCGTCGGGAATGCGCTTGGGATCGAGGATGACCGCCGCCGCGACCACAGGGCCGGCGAGCGGACCGCGGCCGACTTCGTCGACCCCGGCAATGGCCTTGTGGCCGGCCCGGCGCAGGCGTCGTTCGATCGCGTCGGTTGGGACGGGCGGAATTTCGAACAGAAGCTGTGATTCGGATGCGCGTGCCATTCCGGCAAAATCCCCGAGGCGGCGGACGAATGCAAGCGCGGCCGGCGTCGCGCCTGACGACGCAGGCGAGCCGTGGCCGAATGGAAAAAGGCGCCGGGTTGCCCCGACGCCTTCGAATCCAGGACTGCGCCGCTGTGGGCCGAATTCAGCCAACCAACTGGCGGAACTCGTTCTTGATGAAATTGCCGACCCGCTTGCCGCGATTGCGCGCCTTCTCGAAGGCGGTCTGGTCGACGAAATAGGTGTGCAGGATGCTGTCGCGCGAAGTCGGCAGCACGCCCGTGGGGTCGACCGAATGCCAGGTGTTGTCGCCGACCGCGAAGGCATAGCCGTGGTTCGGGATGAACTCCATCTGCTTCACCCGGGTGAAGCCACCCTCGGGCTCGCGCGAGGAAAACACGGTGCCGACGCCGTTCAGCGATTCGTCGCGCGGCAGGTACATCTGGACGGTGATGCCCTTCCAGCGCGTATCGGTGTGTTCCTTGATCCGGTAGCCGGAGGTGTCGCGCGTGAGCATCGGGATCGGGAAGAAATCCGTCGCCTTGTAGGCGCTGCCGAAGCGACGCTTGAGGCCGGGCTCCAGCCGCTCGACGAAGGCATCGCGGACGGGAACCGAGCACAGCGCGGCCCCGACCAGGTTCCAGAGGACCTTCCGGCGGCCTTCGAGATGGCGCAGATATTCCGGGAACAGGTCGACCTTGACCCGCGTGGCGCTGCCGTCGTCGCGGATGTTGACGTTGCCCCGGCCGGCCAGCGCGCGGAAATGGCCGGCCGACGGCATCAGTTCCTGCATCTCGGCATAGACATCGGCCGGAAAGATCCCGTCCAGCACCAGATGATAGAACGGATCGTCGAACGCTTCGGCAGAGCGGACCGCCTGGGCGATGTGGCTGACCAGATAGTCGAGATCGGTTGTCGTGGACTTGAGCACGGTCGCCCCCACAAGATGGATACAATTGTGAGTATGTTAGTCAGCAAAGCAGCGCGCCGCAATGCCATCCGGCCGCCGCGCGCTGCGCTTCGCCTGCCAACACGGGCCTTCGCTATTTCACCTTGAGCCGGATCATCACGGCGCGGCCGCCCGCTTCCAGGTCGACGCGTCGCACCTCGACGCCGGCAACCGTCTCCATCAAGTCGACGAGCTTGCGGAAGCCGTAATTGCGCGGGTCGAAATCGGGCATGCGCTTGAACAGGATCTGGCCGACCGGGCCGAGATGCGCCCAGCCATCGTCGCCGGACACGTCCTCGATCGCCGCGAAGATCTCGTCGCGCGGCAGGCGAGGGGCGCTCTTGGCCGGCTGCTTGGCTGCCTTGGCCGCCGGTCCGTCATTCTTCTCCTGCCGCTCTTCGGCCAGCAGCAGGTCGCAGTAGAAAAAGCGGTCGCAGGCGGCGACATAGGGCTTGGTCGATTTCTGCTCTCCAAAGCCATAGACGACCAGGCCGTCCTCGCGGATCCGGCTCGCCAAAGTCGTGAAATCGCTGTCGCTGGACGCGATGCAGAAGCCGTCTAGCCCCTTCTCGTGCAGCATGTCCATCGCCTCGATAGCGAGCTTCATGTCGGTCGCGTTCTTGCCGACAGCGGCCGGCGGCACATGGACCGGCGTAAGCGCATGCGAATGCAGCAGCGGCTGCCACTGGTTCATCGCGCTGGAGGCGAAGTGGCCATAGACGCGGCGGATGACGACGCGGCCGATGGTCGAGGCTTCGCGAATGATGATCGGAAGGAAGTCGGCCCGGACATTGTCGGCATCGATCAGCAGAGCGAGCTTCTGCGTCGCCCCGGGAAGTTGTTCTGCCAATTCTCACTCCGATCGTCGCATGAGGGCGGCCGATGGACGAAGACGCCGAGCGCCTGCCACCCGCGCGCCAGATCGCCCTTGTTACCATAGATGGCGTCGGAGAGCGCCGTGACTAGAACAGGCTGAGCTGCGCCGGGGCCTCGCGAGGTGGGGAAAACAGGTCCGTGCGAAGCTTCAGGTGGCGGCGGTTCAGCCCGAGGCGCTGCGCCGCGATCTCGAAGCGGCGGCCGATCTGCCAGGCATAGGGGCCTTCGCCCTTCTGCCGCTTGCCGAACTCCGAATCGTAATCCTTGCCGCCGCGCATCGAGCGCAGGACCGAGAGGACATGGCGGAAGCGGTCGGGATAGTGGCGCAGCAGCCATTCCTTGAAGATCTCGCTCACCTCGAGCGGCAGGCGCAGGATCACATAACCGGCTTCCGTCGCCCCGGCGGCGACGGCGGCGTCGAGAATGCGCTCGATCTCCGAATCATTGAGGGCGGGAATGACCGGGGCGACCAGGACGCCGACGGGGACGCCGGCATCCGCCAGGCCGCGCAGCGCGTCGAGCCGGCGGCCGGGCGTGGCGGCGCGCGGCTCCATCGTGCGCGCCAGCTGGCGGTCGAGCGTCGTGATCGACAGCGCCACCTTGGCCAAGCCGCGCTCCGCCATCCGCCCGAGAATGTCGACGTCGCGCAGCACCAGCGCCGACTTCGTCACGATGCCGACGGGATGGTTGAAGTGGTCCAGAACCTCGAGGATGTCACGCATCATCCGGTGCTGCCGCTCGATCGGCTGATACGGGTCAGTATTGGTCCCGATGGCGATCGTGCGCGGCTTGTAGCCGGGGTCGGAAAGCTCCTTTTCCAGCAGCTTGGCGGCGTCCGGCTTGTAGAAAAGCTTCGATTCGAAATCGAGCCCCGGCGACAGGCCCATATAGGCGTGCGTCGGCCGGGCGAAGCAGTAGGAGCAGCCATGCTCGCAGCCGCGATAGGGGTTGATCGACCGGTCGAAGGCGAGATCCGGCGAATCGTTTCGCGTGATGATCGTCTTCGCCTTCTCCGGCATCACTTCCGTCTTGAACGGCGGCAGTTCATCCAGGGTCTGCCAGCCATCGTCGAAGGGGATGGACTGGAATTTTTCAAAGCGCCCAGAGCTGTTGCTCTGGGCGCCCCGTCCGCGTCGACGGTCAGGATCGATCGACGCGGCATGGGTCTGGTCCGTCGACAGGAGCAGCGGGTCGAGATGCGGGGGGAGGGAGCGGGCGAGCGACATGCAACGATTCATACGCTCACAGCGGGAACAAAACAAGAACGTTATGTCTTGCGACGCAACGTCTCGGTGGATTCGTCTCGCAGTCGCAAAAAACTCGGTTTAAGATCGAAATGATGATCAGCGTGATCCTTTCCACTCACAATGATGAAATGGCGTTGGCGCATGCGCTGGCGGCACTGGTCCCGGCTGCGGCCGATGGCATGGTGCGCGAAGTGATCGTGGTCGATGCGCGCTCGACGGACGACACGCTGGCGGTCGCGGATGCGGCCGGCTGCAAGATCCTCCCCGGTACCGGCGATCGCGGCGCGGACCTGGCGGCGGGCGCCGCCAAGGCGCGTTCCGACTGGCTGCTGTTCCTGTCGCCCGACGTGATGCTGGAGCCCGGCTGGCAGCGCGAGGCGCGCGACTTCATCGATCGTCTGGCGATGTCGGGGGCAGGGGCCAATCGCGCCGCCTCGTTCCGTCATGCCAATGCCGGCTTCGGCTGGCGGGCGCGGCTGTCGGAAATCCGTGCCTCGGTTCGCTCGCGCCTGTTCGCGTCGCCCTCGCGCATGGAAGGGCTTCTGGTCTCGGCCAGCCTCTACCGCACGGTCGGCGGCCATCGGGCCAGGCCCGGCAATGTCGACGGCGATTTAGCCCGTCGCATCGGGCGGGCCCGGCTGTCCTTCCTGCGGTCGCGTGCCGTGTCGCGCGCAGCGGTCGCATGATCAGCCCTTCAGCTTGCCGCGCTTCAGGTGTTCGTCCAGGCGGGGCATGATCTCGACGAAATTGCAGGGCCGGCTGCGATAGTCGAACTGCACGCGGATAATCCCGTCCCAGGCATCCTTGCAGGCGCCGGGCGATCCCGGAATGGCGAAGATGAAGGTCGAGTTGGCGACGCCGGCCGTGGCGCGCGACTGGATTGTGGACGTGCCGATCTTGTCGTAGCTGATCCGGTGAAAGACGGCGGAGAAGCCGTCCATCCGCTTTTCGAACAAGGGCTCGACGGCGTCCGGCGTGATGTCGCGGCCGGTGAAGCCGGTTCCGCCCGTTGTAATGATCACGTCGATCTCGGGGTCCTCGATCCAGCAGGTGACGATGGTCCGGATCTCGTCGATGTCATCGGGAACGATCGCGCGCACGGACAGGATATGGCCGGCCTCCAGGATGCGGTCGGCCAGGATCTTGCCGGACTTGTCGTCCTCCAGCGAGCGCGTGTCCGAGACGGTCAGCACGGCGAAGCGGACGGCAATGAAGGGGAGGCTCTCGTCGGGCGTGGCCATGGCTGGATCCTCGGTCGCATGTCTCGGGACCAGACATAGACCGCGCCGGGCGGAGAGGATAGTGGCGGCTAGGACGCAGCCGTCCGGGTCGAGACGACCCACCATGCGGGATGATCGGCGCGTATCCGCGCGGCGGCCCGGTCCACGCTGGCGGCATCGGGGAAAAGTCCAAAGACTGTGGCGCCGGACCCTGACATTCGCGCCAGCAAACATCCCGGCTCGGCCTCGACCCTGGCGATCACATCGGCGATTGGCGGCAGGGCCGCGATGGCCGGGGCCTCGAGGTCATTGCGCGTCGCGCGAAGCCATTCCGCCACTGCGGCACTATCGGCGAAGGCGGAGGGAATAGGCGGAAGCGCCGGATTGTTGGCCCGTTCGAGCCGCTTGAAGACGGCCGGCGTCGAGACGGCGATGCCGGGGTTCACCAGCAGCATCGGCAGGGCGGGCAGGCCGGGCACCGGCTCGAGGATCTCGCCAATGCCGCTGGCGCGCGCCGGCGTCGAGAGCAGGCACATCGGCACGTCGGCGCCAAGCGATGCCGCGAGGGCCGCAAGCTCGCTGGCGCGCGCGTCGGGGAGGGGAGATATCGCGCCCAGCAGGCGGAGCGTTGCCGCCGCGTCGGCCGATCCGCCGCCGATCCCGGATGCGACGGGCAGCCGCTTGGTAAGGCGCAGGGCCAGGCCGTCGATACGGCCGCCGGCCGCGGCATGGACGCGCGCAGCCCGCAGGACGAGATTGTCCGGCTCGATTGCGAGACCAGACGCGAATGGACCCTGGATGGCGAGGGAAGGTTCGGTGGCGGCCGGGTCGGCGATCGCCTCGATGGTGTCGCCGATCGCCGCGAACGCAACGAGGCTGTCCAGGCGATGATAGCCATCGGCGCGCCGGCCGGTGACGTGCAAGGCGAGATTGACCTTCGCCGGAGCGAAGGCCGATCCGAGCGCGGAGCCGGGCTCGGCGCCGCTCCGGTCGTCTGCGGTCACTGCGCCGTGTCGAACTGCGGAATGTCGATGACCAGGCCCGGAACGATGACGTTCGGGTTGGGCAGCTTGTCACGGTTGGCGTCGATCAGCCGGCTGTAGAGCTCGCCGTCGCCATAGACCTTGAGCGCAATCTTCCACAGGCTGTCGCCGGCGCTGATCGTGATCCGGCTCGGACCCTCGGCATGCGGCGAAGCTGTCTTGTCGGTAGCGGAATCTGCCTTGGCGGGCTCCGGCTTGGCCGACTCGGTCTTTGCCGCGTCGCCCTTGGCTGCGTCGCCGCCAGGGGCAGCCGCGGCCTTCTCTTCGGCTTCGACCTTGTCGAGCCCCTTGGCCAGCTTGGCGAGGATACGCGCCTTGTCGGCCGGCTCGGGGTTCAGGTCGCGCGCATGCGCCCACTGGAACGTCGCTTCGAGCTTGCGCCCGACCTTCCAGTAAGCGTCGCCGAGATGGTCGTTGATGGTGGCGTCGTCGGCCTTGATCGTGATGGCGCGCTCGAGCTGGGCAACCGCCTCCTCGAACTTGTTCTGCTTGTAGTAGGCCCAGCCCAGGCTATCGACGATGTAGCCGTCATTCGGGCGCAGCTCGACCGCCTTCTTGATCATGTCGGTGGCGCGGTCGAGATTGAGGCCGCGATCGATCCAGCTATAGCCGAGATAGTTCAGTACCTGCGGCTCTTCCGGGGTGATTTCCAGCGCCTTGAGGAAATCGGCCTCGGCCTTCTGCCATTGCTGCGCGCGCTCATAGGCGATGCCGCGGAAATAGTAGATCAGCCAGTTGCGGGGATTGTCCTCGGTGATCGCATCGATCGCCCGGGTATAGAGCTTGGCCGCCTCGTCATAGCGCTTGGCCGTGCGGTTGATCGTCGCCAGGGTGGTCAGGGCGTCGATGTCGCGCGGGTTGGCGGCGATCAGGCTCTTGAGGCGCTTGATGGCCAGGTCCGGCTTGCCGGCCGCGTCGAGGCTGAGTGCGACCTGGAGGTCGGCATTGCGCCGCAGCGGCGAGGTCTTGGGGACCTTGTCGAAGATCGGGATCGAGCGCTCGAAGCGCTGCGCGTTCTGCGTCAGGTCGCCGAGCGCCATGATCACGAGTTCGTTGGTCGGCTGCAGGTAGTTCGCCAGACGCAGATAGATCGTCGCCAAGTCGGCGCCGCCATTCTCGCTGCCGATCGCCGAGCCGAGACCGTAGAGGACTTCGCCGGCGCCTTCCTGGGCGTTGCGCACCATCGGGGCGGGCTTCCGGCCGGAAGCGACGTCCTTCTGCAGCGCGGCGACCAGCGGGTGGCCAACGCTGTTCTGGGTAAAGCGGTCGAGCGCCTGCTTCGCCTCGTCGATCTTGCCGGCCCTCGCCATCATCCGGGCATAGGCTTCGGTGACGCGCAGCGAGCCGCCTTCGGCCTCATAGGCGGCGGTGATCGCCTTGAGCGCCGCGTCGGTGCGGCCGGCATTCTCGTTGATCAGCGCGATGTTGAAATTCTTGAACACCGAATACCATTCGGGGCCTTGCAGCGTCTCGACGATCTTGAGCGCCGCGTCGGTCTCGCCCTGGCCCTGCGCCGCCCAGGCCGAAAGCAGGCCGGACGAGATGTTGGCGAGGGGGCCGCGCTCGCTCTTGCCGAGATGCTTGCCGGCTTCGGCGAATTTCTTCGACTTGAGCGCCTTCACGCCGAGGACCATCTGGCCCATGCGCATTTCGGGGTTCAGCTCGACCAGCCGTTCGGCCAGCGGGATGGCCCGGTCAATATGGCCATTGGCGATCAGCAGCGTGAAGGTCCGCTCCATCAGGATCGGATTGTCCGGATCCTGGCTCAGCGCCTCCTCGAACAGCGCGGTCGCCGAATCGTAGTCCTGGGCGGAGATTGCGCTCAAAGCGGCCAGGTAGCTGCCCGTCAGCGTGGGCATCGCGTCGTCGAGCAAGTCGGACACGGACGTCTCGGCCCGGGCCGCCGCGCCGGCCAGAAGGCTGGTGCTGGCGAGCAGGGCAAGGCAGATGGCCGCGGAGCGAAGCGGGCGGACAAGGGAAGGCAGCGTGCGGCGCATCGAAATCCTGTCTGATACCCAGTGTTGGTATAGAACCTCGATCCCGAGGCTGGCCAAAGAGGATGGCGCTTTTGCGACCACCCCGCAACCCGTGGCGAATGAACTCATGGCAGCCGGGGCGCTACGCGTTCCCTCGCCACGTTCGTCAGTGCGCCCGCTCGATGCAAAAGTCGATGACTTCCAGCAGCGAGGACTTCCAGCCGCTGTCCGGGAAGGTGGCTAGCGCGTCGCGCGCGACCGAGCCAAAATGGCGGGCGCGCTCGATCGTCTCGTCGATGGTCTTGTGCGAGCGAAGCAGCGCGATTGCTTTTTCCAGATCGCCGTCCTGGATGTCGCCCTTTTCGAGCGTACGCTGCCAGAAGGCACGCTCGGCTTCCGAGCCGCGCCGATAGGCCAGCACGACCGGAAGCGTGATCTTGCCCTCGCGGAAATCGTCGCCGACCTTCTTGCCGAGCTCGGCCGAGTTGCCGCCATAGTCGAGCGCATCGTCGATCAGCTGGAAGGCGAGGCCGAGATTGGTGCCGTAGGAGCGGAAGGCGGCGCGGGCATCGCGGCCCTTGTCGGCGATGATCGGACCCACTTCGGCAGCGGCCGAGAACAGCGCCGCCGTCTTGGCCTTGATCACGGCCAGATATTCGTCTTCGGTCGTCGCCATGTTCTTGGCGGCCGAGAGCTGCATCACTTCGCCCTCGGCAATCACCGTGGCGGCAGCCGAGAGGACGTCGAGCGCGTCGAGCGAGCCTACCTCGACCATCATGCGGAAGGCCTGGCCGAGCAGGAAGTCGCCGACCAGCACGCTGGCCTGGTTGCCCCAGACCATCCGCGCCGTCTGCTTGCCGCGCCGCAATTCGCTCTCGTCGACGACGTCGTCGTGCAGCAGCGTCGCCGTATGCATGAACTCGACGCTGGCCGCGAGCTTCACATGCGCATCGCCGTGATAGCCGGACATGCGCGCCGCCGCGAGCGTCAGCATCGGGCGCAGGCGCTTGCCGCCGGAGGAAATAAGATGCTGGGCGACCTCGGGGATCATCTCCACATCAGATCCGGCCTTGGACAGGATGATCTGGTTCACCAGATCCATGTCGGCCGATACTAGCGCGACGAGAGGCTCGATCCGGGCTGCGCCCTTCTTCTTGCTCTCGTCGAGCGGAACTACCAATCCCACGGGCAACGCTCCCGGTTCGCCTCTGTTTCGCGGGGGACAATAGGGGGCGAGCGGGATCGGAACAAGTGACACGATGGCTCACGCAGGCAACCAAGTCGCCGATTGCGGCTTTTCTTGCTGCGATGCAGGACGAACGTTGCGACGATGCCAGCCGCATTGCTGCCAGGCCCGGCCGGCCTTAGGCTTGGCGAGACGGTATATCGCCGTCGACAACCCTTGAGGGGACATGGAAGAACTCATCCGTACCAACGACATCGTCATGATTTCCTTCGTCGAAGCCCTGCTGCGGGATGCCGGCATCGAGCATATGGTCGTCGACCAGAACATGAGCGTCATGGAAGGTTCGCTCGGCGTGCTGCCGCGCCGCGTCCTCGTCCTCGCCGAGGAGATGGCGGATGCACGCCAGTTGCTGACCGACGCCGGTGTCGGTGGCGAACTGCCGGAGGAACGCTAGGCGATGCTCGACGTGCCGCTTGAGACGACGGTCGACGCCTTCTTGGGCGGCATGGTGGAGGCGATCCAGCCGGCGCGCGGTCATCACCGCTCCGGGCTCGACGCGGTCATCCTTGCGGCCGCGATGGGTGCCGTCGCGCGCGGCCGCATCATCGACATGGGCGCGGGGGCCGGCGTCGCCGGCCTGTCGCTCGCGGCGCGGGCCCCGGGCGCCAGCTTGGTGCTGGCCGAACGCGAAGCGGAACTGTTGGCTTGCGCGGAGCGGGCCCTCAAGCGGCCGGCCAATGCCGGCTTCGCCGATCGGGTCGAGGTCGTCGGCGTGGATCTCCTGGCCGGCGATGCCCGCAAGGCGGCGGCGCTGCTGCCGGAGAGCTTCGACCATGCGCTGATGAATCCGCCATTCCATGACAAGGGGCGCGTTCGAGCCTCGCCGGATGATTTCCGCGCCCGCGCGCATGTGCTGGAGGCGGGCGGGCTGGACGATTGGTTCCGCGCCGCCGCCGCGCTCGTCCGCCAGCAGGGGACGCTGGCCGCCATCCTGCCCGCCGACCGCCTGCCGGCGGTTCTGGCCGCCTGCGAGGGCCGGTTCGGTGGCCTGGCGGTCCTGCCGCTGCATCCGCGAGCCGGCGAACCGGCAAGCCGGGTTCTGGTCCGCGGCACCAAGGGCAGCCGGGCCGCCATGCGGCTTCTGCCGGGTCTCTTCCTGCACGGCAGCACCGGCTCCGCCTATCTGGCCGGCCCTGCCGCGATCCTGCGCGAGGGTGCGTCGATCGCCGATATCCATTCCGTCTGGTCCGACCCGCAATGGGGCGAGACCGCAACCCGTTCTTCGTGAAGGTCAGATCGCCGTGCTCCAGGATCTCAAAGCCTCGCTCTCCAGGGTTCTTCCCGCCCGCTTCCGCAAGGAAGAGGTGGTCGTCCCGGTGGTTCGCCTCTCGGGCGTCATCGGCGCCGTTTCCCAATTTCGCTCGGGCCTCACGCTCTCCAGCGTGGCGCCGCAGCTGGAGCGCGCCTTTGCGATGAAAAACGCGCCCGCGGTGGGGATCCTGATCAATTCGCCCGGCGGTTCGCCGGTGCAGTCGCATCTGATCTTCAAGCGCATCCGCGCGCTGGCGGAGGAGAACAAGAAGGAAGTCATCGTCGGGGTCGAGGATGTGGCCGCTTCCGGCGGCTACCTGATCGCGCTGGCCGGCGACGTCATCATCGTGGACCAGAGCTCGGTGGTGGGGTCGATCGGCGTGGTCTCGGCCGGGTTCGGTTTCGAGAAGCTGATCGAGAAGATCGGCATCGAGCGCCGCGTATACACGGCGGGAGAGAGCAAGGCGATGCTCGATCCGTTTAAGCCGGAGAAAGAGGCCGACATCCAGCATCTGAAGTCGTTGCAGCGCGACGTGCACGACATGTTCATCGACCTTGTCCGCGCCCGCCGGGGCGAGCGGCTCGCCGATGATCCGACGCTGTTTTCCGGCGCGTTCTGGTCGGGCACGCGAGGGCTGGAACTCGGCCTGATCGACCGGATCGGCGACCTGCGCTCCTATCTGCGCGGTCGTTTCGGCGACAAGATGCGCATGGTCCTGGTCGCGCCGAAGCGCGGCGTGTTGGCGCGGTTTGGCGGTGGTGGAGCCGGTGGCCTTGCCTCTGCCGCTATTGCGTCCAATATTGTGGACAGTGCGGTCTCGACGCTGGAGGAACGCGCCCATTGGAGCCGGTTCGGGCTCTAGGCGCAGGCCGGGTTTTCCCGGCATCGTTCAGCGGATGGATCGAGCGAGCCAAGGGCTCGACAGGGAAGGGATTGGGATGATGCTGCAGGTTTTGATGTTGGCGCTTCTGGGCACGCTGGGCGTCATTACGGCCCGCACCCTGATGAAGTCGCGCGAACGCGTCGCGGTCCGGATGCGCGAAGCAGAGCGCGCCATGGCCAAGCGGCCGATGGCGACTCTGGTTCAGGATCCTGTGACCGGCATCTATCGTCCCAACGACCGCTACTAGATCTCTCCGTAGCGAAGTCTTCGGTCAAAACCGACGTCTCAGAACAGCCGGCGAACCGCGCGCGTGTTGTTGGCGCATTTGCGCTCCGCGGCGTGGCGGGCGTTACGCGTAATTCCTTCGCAGCTGGAAGGCGACCGGTAGTTCGGATCGCTGTCGTTCGGGCAGACGCAGGCCATGGCCTGGACCAGGCAGCCCGACGGCATGTTGGCATAACCGTATTCGCCGCAGCTGGCCGAACGCATGCCGCCATCACCGCCATCCGGTCCACCAGGAACGGTCGAGGACGGGGGCGTGCGGGAAGGCGCGGCGGTCTGGGCGATGGCCGGCGACAGGTCGGCCATGAACAGGCCGGCGATGGCAAAGGCGGCGATGGAAAGGGCGAGGCGTTTCGTCATGATGGGGCTCCCTTGAGCTGCCACCGATGACGACGCGAATACCGGAGCGACACCCTGTCGTCCGCGCGCCCATGCGGTCTCTTCGAGGAGAGGCTGCACCGGGCATGTCTGCCCGGCCGATGGCAGGCGCACCATCGTCTTTTCCCCTCAGCGGCAATATGACCGGGGTCACAAGCTCGCGACCCCGGCGCGATCAGCGGAAATCACCGATCCGGCGAAGACTGTTACTGGCCGCCGGACGATGGTCCGCAATACCAGGGCGCGTTCGCATAGCCGTAGATCGAGCAGTTGTAGTCCGGCATGCTGCTGCTGCTCCCCCGCCGCTACCGAGGCCCAGCAGGCGCGCCAGCGGAGCCACCGGGACCGGCGTTGGCGTGGGTGTCGGCGTCGGTGTCGGCTCGGGTTCGGGCAGGGGATGATGCGGCCAATGACCAGTGCCTGGCCACTTGACGCCATGGTGCCGGTTGCCGCCCCAGGAGCCATTATTGGCCCAGTTCTTGGGGCTTTGGCCGGTTCCACCCTGCCATCCCGAACCGGAATGGCTGCTGGACGAAGGGCTGTGCATGGATGTCGCGCTGCCCCAGGACGGGGAGCGGGACATGGACCCCCCTCCCGTCATGCTGGAGAAGGAAGATCCGCTCATACTCGTGAAGGACGACCCGCCGGTACCTGAATAGCTTTTTGGGCCGCCATATCCGTTCTGATCGGCAAATGCGGGCGCTGCGGCCAAGGAAAGGGCGGCAGCGAAAGCAAGTGAAGCATGTCTGGTTTGAGTCGCCATGATGATTGCTCCTTGAGCCCATGCCATCGGCAGCGACGTGCAAACCGAGCGACCTCCCCGCCGCTCGCGCGTCGCATCGGATCCAAAGGTGCTTCAAACGGGGGATTTCCCCCGGGCCGAGGGCAAGTCGGGAAGATCTCTCTTTCCCGCAGGAGATCAAGAATTCCGCGCCTCAAAACGCTGTGACGTAGCGTGATCGAATTGCCACCATCAGGAGAGTGGGGCGCAACCTGGCCCTCCCCAGGGGGAGGGCCAGGCGGATCGCGGCGGACTAGCCGCTGACTTTCGAGAAGTCGGCAACCGTCAGCGTGGCGCTGCGGATGGCGTTCAGCAGGCGGAGGCGGTTGGCGCGGACCTCCGGCTCCTCGGCATTGACCAGGACGGCCTCGAAGAAGGCATCGACCGGCGCGCGCAGGCGCGCGAGCGCGGCGATGGCGCCTTCATAGTCTTCACGCGCGACGGCGCCTTCCGCCTCGGCGCGGGCGGTGGCGATCGCCACATGCAGCGCCCGCTCTTCCGAAAGGCGGAGATGGGCGGCATCGACGGCGCCATCGAAGCTTTCGCCCTTCTTCTCCTCGGCCTTGAGGATGTTGGCGGCGCGACGGTAGCCGGCGAGCAGGTTCTTGCCGTCCTCGGTATCGAGGAACTTGCCCAGCGCCTCGACGCGGCGGGCGATCAGCTGCACATCGTCCTGATTGCCGAGCGCGAACACGGCGTCGACCAGATCGTGCCGCGCGCCCTGATCGCGCAGCTGCACCTTCAGGCGATCGGCGAAGAAGGCGATCAGGTCGGCGATGATCTCGGGCGTCTTCGCGTCGAGCTCGCGGCGCAGCCGGCGGCCGAAGCTCTCCAGCGCGTTGTCGAGATCCTGTTCGCCATCCACGTCGTCTCGCGAGACATGGCTCTGGGCGCCTTCATAATCCGTGAGCGCTTCGGATTCGGTCTGGTCGTTATAGCCGTCGATCGCATGGGCGAGAGCGACGTTGAGCGGCAGCTTGGCCGGGATCGACAGCGCGATGCGGATGACGCCGAGCGCCGCGCGGCGCAGCGCATAGGGGTCCTTGCTGCCGGTCGGCTTCTCGTCGATCGCCCAGAAGCCGGTGAGCGTGTCGAGCTTGTCGGCGAGCGCAACGGTGATCGCGACCGGATCGGTCGGCACGCGGTCGCCGGGTCCCTGTGGCTTGTAGTGGTCCTCGATCGCGGCCGCGACCGATTCGTCCTCGCCCTGCGCGATGGCGTAGTAGCGCCCCATCAGGCCCTGGACTTCCGGGAATTCGCCGACCACCTCGGTGACGAGGTCGGTCTTGGCAAGCAGCGCGGCGCGCTTCGCCTTGTCGACATCGGCGCCGACCAGCGGCGCGATCGCAGCGGCGAGCTTCTGCAGGCGCAGGATGCGCTGCGACTGCGTGCCGAGCTTCTCGTGGAAGACGATCTGGTCGAATTTCGGCAGACGGTCCTCGAGGCGGGTCTTCAGGTCCGTGTCATAGAAGAACTTGGCGTCCGACAGGCGGGCGCGGATGACGCGGCCATTGCCGGCGGTGATCGCCTCGCCGCCATCGATCGCCTCGATGTTGGAGATCAGCACGAAGCGGTTGGCGAGCTCGGTCGTGCCGGGCTTGCGGACGACGAAGCACTTCTGGTTGGCGCGGATGGTGGCGCGGATCACTTCCGGCGGGATCGAAAGAAACTCTTCCTCGAAGGTCCCGACCAGAACCACCGGCCATTCGACCAGGCCCGCGACTTCCTCCAGCAGGCCCTCGTCCTCGACCAGTTCCAGCCCGAGCGCGAACACCCGGTCGCGCGCGTCATGCAGGATGACGTCCTTGCGGCGGTCGGCATCCAGAATGACGGAGGCGTTGTCGAGCTTGTCGACATAATCGTCGAAGCGCTTCACCGGAATCGCGCTCGGCGCGATGAAGCGGTGGCCGTGGGTGATATTGCCCGAGCGGATGCCGTCGATCTCGAAATCGATGACTTCCGGCTCTTCGGTCTCCGGTCCGAAGGTGCAGACAATCGACTGCAGAGGGCGCACCCATTGCAGCTTGCCGGTGCCCCAATGCATGGATTTCGGCCAGGGGAACGAGCGGATGATGGCCGGGATCGCGTTGGCGAGCACGTCCTTGGTGTCGCTGCCCGGCTTGTGGATATGGGCGACGTAGAAATCGCCCTTTTTCGGATCCGAGTGGATATGCGCCTGGTCGAGCGAGGTAAGCCCCGCGCCACGCAAGAAGCCCTGGATCGCGGCGTCGGGGGCGCCGACCTTCGGTCCCTTGCGGTCCTCATGGGTCGCGGCCGAATGCGTCGGGATGCCGCTGACGGTGAGGGCGAGGCGGCGCGGCGTCGAGAACGCCTTGGCGCCCTCATAGTGCAGGCCTGCCTCGACGAGCGCGTCGGTGACGAGCTTCTTCAGGTCTTCCGCCGCCTTGCGCTGCATGCGGGCGGGGATTTCTTCCGAGAAGAGTTCAAGCAGAAGATCGGGCATTTATTCTTTTCCCCCGGCTGCGGTTTCCAGCCAGGCAGCGCCGCAGGCCTTGGCCAGTTCGCGGACGCGCAGGATGTAGCTCTGGCGTTCGGTGACCGAGATCACGCCGCGCGCGTCGAGCAGGTTAAAGGCGTGGCCTGCCTTGAGGCACTGGTCATAGGCCGGCATGGTCATGCCGCCGGCGGCGAGCAGCGCCTGGCATTCCCGTTCGCAATCGGCGAAGCGGCGGAAGAGGATCTCCGTGTCGGCGAATTCGAAATTGTGCCGCGAATATTCCTGCTCGGCCTGCTTGAAGACGTCGCCATAGGTGACCTTCTCGTCGCCCTCGCGGCCGTTGAAGTTCAGGTCATAGACGTTGTCGACGCCCTGCACATACATGGCGAGGCGTTCGAGGCCGTAGGTCAGCTCGCCCGAGACGGGATTGCACTCGATGCCGGCGACCTGCTGGAAATAGGTGAACTGCGACACTTCCATGCCGTCGCACCAGCACTCCCAGCCGAGGCCCCAGGCGCCGAGCGTCGGGTTTTCCCAGTCGTCCTCGACGAAGCGCACGTCATGCAGCGCCATGTTGATGCCGATGGCGCGCAGCGAGTCGAGATAGAGATCCTGCAGGTTCGGCGGGTTCGGCTTCAGGATCACCTGGAACTGGTAGTAGTGCTGCAGCCGGTTCGGGTTCTCGCCATAGCGGCCGTCCTTCGGCCGGCGCGAAGGCTGCACATAGGCGGCCTTCCACGGCTTCGGACCGAGCGATCGCAGCATGGTCGAGGGATGCGAGGTACCGGCGCCCACTTCCATGTCATAGGGCTGCAGGATCGCGCAGCCGTAATCGGCCCAGAAGCGCTGCAGCGTCAGGATCAGGCCCTGGAAGGACCGGTCAGGGCGCATGTGGGGAGGAAGTGTTTCGAACACCGGCAAACCTTGAGAAATTCGGACGCGTGGCGTGATGCGACGCGAAGGCGGCGCACCCTAATCGCCCGGCGCCCGCCCGGTCAAGGAAGCGCGGGATTCCCGGTCGGCAGAAGCAGATGGCGGGTGAGGGTTGAAGCGCGATCCGGCGCTTTCAGGTCGCGGCGACCTTATCGAAGCGGGCTCGACTTCCTATGATCGTGGAAGCGCTTTGCCCGCAACCGAACCGAGGAGACATGCCATGCCCGGCTTCAAGGCCGTCCTGATCCAGAGGGATGCGAGCGGCAGCCAGTCGGTCGGCTTCGCGACCCTCAGCGACGCGGATTTGATGGAAGGCGACGTCACGGTGCGCATCGAGCGCTCGACCGTCAACTACAAGGACGGCCTGGCGATCACGGGCCGTGCCCCGGTCGTGCGCCGCTTTCCCATGGTGCCGGGCGTCGATGGCGTCGGCATCGTCGAGCAATCCTCCGCGCCGGGCTTCAAGCCGGGCGACCGGGTGCTGTTGAATGGCTGGGGCGTCGGCGAACTGCACCTGGGCGCCTGGGCCGAAAAGGCACGCTGGAAGAGCGACTGGCTGATTTCGCTGCCCTCCGGCTTCTCGCCCGATGAAGGCATGGCGATCGGCACGGCCGGCTATACCGCGATGATGGCGGTGATGGCGCTGGAGCGCCACGGCATCCATCCGCCCGCCGGGCCCGTGCTCGTCACGGGCGCTGCGGGCGGAGTCGGCTCGGTCGCCGTCGCCCTGCTGGCCGGCCTTGGCTACCACGTCGTCGCCTCGACGGGCCGGCCGGAGGAGGCAGACTATCTGAAGGGGCTGGGCGCGGCCGAGATCATACCGCGCTCGGAGCTGAACGGTCCCGGTAAGCCGCTGGCGCGCGAACGCTGGATCGGCGCGATCGACGTCGTCGGCGGTCAAACCCTGGCCAATCTGCTGTCGATGATCCGCTATGACGGCGCGGTCGCGGCCTGCGGGCTGGCCGGCGGCATGGAATTCCCGGCCACCGTCGCGCCGTTCATCCTGCGCGGCGTGACTTTGTACGGTATCGATTCGGTCTATGTGCCGAAGCCCGTCCGCATCGCCGCCTGGGATCGGCTCGACCGCGACCTCGACCGCGCCAAGCTGGCCGCCATGACGAAGCGGATTGCCTTCGACGATGTCATCGACGCCGCGCGTCAGATCGTCGACGGCAAGGTGCGGGGACGTCTGGTGGTGGAGATCGGGTAGGGCTTTTCGCGTCCCGCGCCGGCGTCATCCTCGCGCAGAAATGCAGCTCCCCCGTCTCCTCACCCTCGGCGTCATCCCTGCGAAAGCAGGGATCCACCTTTCTGTAAAACGCGGTGTTGACGGCTAGGGCGGTCGTGGCCGTAGGCCGGAAGGCCTGAGCCTCGCTTAGGCATGGATCCCTGCTTGCGCAGGGATGACGGCGGAGCGGGGGCGACGGCCGTCGTCCGCCACAGGAAAAGCCAGTCGCGCCGCCTCAGATCCAGCCGCCGCCATAGGTCTTGTAGAAGATGTGGTGCCCGACCTTCTGCATCTTCTTCATCGTCCTCGCCCAGCGCGGCTTCACGTAGTTCGCGTGATAGTGCGTCGACGAGCCGACATCGGCATTCCACCAGTTGTCTTCGAACAGGACGCGCTTGGCCAGAACCTGAGCCCGCGCCCATGAGGTCGCATCGGTTATCCGGTCGGGGATGCCGTCGCAGGCAAAGGAGAACTGGCACGCGTTGCGCATGTTCTTGTTCTGGTAGACGACGCCGCAGACCGTGTTGGGATAGGCCGGGTTCTTCAGGCGGTTGATGACGACCTGGGCGACGGCCAGTTCGCCCTTCACCGATTCACCGCGCGCTTCGAAATAGATCGCGGTCGCCAGGCATTTCTGCTCGGTGGCGGAGCGCGCATTGGTCGGGATCTTGTTCATCACCCACCAATGATCCGGCTTGCCATCCTTGCCGATCGCCATCGGGCGGTTGAGCAGGGCGGTGAACGGCGCGCTGAGCGCCTTGTCCTGCTCGGGATTGGCATAGGCGGAGACGACCAGGCTGCCCGGCGCCTTGGCGGCAGCCTCGGCGTTCTTGCCGCTGCGATCGAGCAATTCGTTGCGGCGCGGCAGCGGCGCGATCGAGGCGAGCGCCACCACCGGCTTGGCGACTTCCTCGCCCTTCTTCGCATCCGCGCCGACCGGATCGGCCTTCGAGGCGTATTGCAGCGGCTGATCGGGCCTGGCCACGTCCTGGGCGGTCAGGAAGGCCATCTTCGGAACGGCATTGGCGCTGCTGAAGACGCTGCCGAGATCGGCGGTCTTGAGCACGCCGGCCTTGAAGCGGGCGGCGGCGGTCCGGAGCGGCTCCGCCTTGCGCTGCGCGACGGTGATGTCCTGCTTGCCGGTCCGGTTCACGGTCGGCGGAACGAATTCCGGCGCGGAAACGGGACCGCGCACGGCGATGTCGAGCACGGGCTCGATCAGCTTGCCGTCGCTGACGACATTGCCGGCGACGAGGCGGGCTGCCGGCGGCGCCGAAAGAGAGCCCGGCTGGTAGGCTTCGCCCGAGGGCCGCGGCATCAGCCGCGCCAGCCAGCGCTGCGAGGCCGGCAGGTCCTTGCCATAGAGGCTGGCGACGTCCTGGAACGCGACGGTGGTCGAGGAAAGCGCCACGAGGCCGCTCGCCAGAATGCCGGAAAGCAGCGCGATGCGGCGGAAGGTCGGCCTCGGTCGCCGACGTCGCAGCACGAATTGCGCGTCGTTGCCCGGGTGGGCGCGGAGGGACATTCCTGACGTCGGACGCCGCTTGGATCCAGCCATGAGGTACGCAACTCCACGCGCACGGAACAAAACCGACCAGTGTGCTTTGCTGGTCACGTGGCTGGAATCTGCGGCATTAACCTAAAAACGAGGTTAACGGTCGGGAGGGGCTGTCGGGGGCGTTGGGAGGGGAGAGGCGGAATTGGCTCTGTCTCTGTTTTGTAAGGCTGCCTGAGCGGCGGCCAGCCGGGCGACGGGCACCCTGAAAGGCGAACACGAGACGTAATCAAGGTTAATTTCGGCGAAAAAATGAATCGAGGCGGGGTCGCCGCCATGCTCGCCGCATACGCCGAGCTTCAGGTCCGGCCGCGTTGCCCGGCCGCGCTCGCAGGCGATCCGGATCAGTTCGCCGACGCCTTCGCGATCGATCGAGGCAAAGGGATCGTGCGGCAGGATGCCCTTGGCGAGATAGGTGTTCAGGTAAGTCGCGGCGTCGTCACGCGAAATACCAAACGTCGTCTGGGTCAGGTCGTTGGTGCCGAACGAAAAGAACGTGGCGCTCTTCGCCAGCTCGCCGGCGGCCAGAGCCGCGCGCGGCAGCTCGATCATCGTGCCGAGCTGGTAGGCGGGGGCGCGGCCGTGAATTTTTCGAACGAGCGCTTCTGCCGCACGTATGTGGCTGTTGACCAGGTCGAGCTCCGGCTTGCCGGCGATCAGCGGCACCATGATTTCGAGGTCGACCGGCGTGCCCGTCTCGTCGGCGACGTCGAGGGCTGCCTCCAAGATGGCGCGCGCCTGCATCTCGACGATCTCGGGGAAGGAAATGGCAAGACGCACGCCGCGATGGCCGAGCATCGGGTTCGCTTCCGAAAGCGCATGCGTGCTGGCGCGGATCTTGGCCGGTGAAATCCCCATGACTGCGGCGAGCTCGGCAATCTCCGCCTCGCCCTTCGGCAGGAATTCATGCAGCGGCGGATCGAGCAGGCGAATCGTCACCGGCAGGCCCGACATGATCTCGAACAGCGAGGCGAAGTCGCTGCGCTGCATCGGCAGCAGCTTGGCCAGCGCTTCGGCGCGGGCGGCATGGGTCTCGGCCAGGATCATCTCGCGCACGGCGACGATGCGGCGCGCATCGAAGAACATGTGCTCGGTGCGGCAGAGGCCGATGCCCTCGGCGCCAAAGCCGCGCGCGGCGCGCGCATCCGAGGGCGTATCGACATTGGTGCGGATCTTGAGCGTGCGGAAGGTCTCTGCCCATTCCATCAGCTCGGCGAAGGCGCCCGAAAGCTCGGGCTCGCGCAGCGGAACGGCGCCGAGCAGCACCTGGCCGGTGCCCCCATCGATGGTGATCATGTCGCCGCGCTGGATCGTCCGGCCGCCGGCCGACATCGTGCCGGCGTGGAAATCGACGCGGATCGTGCCGGCGCCGGAGACGCAGGGCTTGCCCATGCCGCGCGCCACGACCGCCGCATGGCTGGTCATGCCGCCGCGCGTCGTCAGGATGCCGCGCGCCGCATGCATGCCGTGCACGTCTTCCGGGCTGGTCTCGACGCGGACCAGGATGACCTTTCGCCCCTGCGTGCGCGCGATCTCGGCTTCTTCCGAGGTGAAGACGACGGTGCCACTCGCCGCCCCGGGCGACGCCGGCAGCCCGCGTGCAAAAATGTCGCCGCTCGATTCCGGGTCGATCGTCGGGTGCAGCAGCTGCTCCAGCGTGCGTGGATCGATGCGCGCGACCGCCTCGGCGCGGGTGATCAGCCCTTCATGCGCCATGTCGACGGCGGTCTTCAGCGCCGCGTGGATCGTCCGCTTGGCCGGCCGCGCCTGCAGCATCCAGAGCCGGCCGCGCTCGATGGTGAATTCGAGGTCGAGCACGTCGCGATGGTGCTTTTCCAGCGCCGCGCAGACGGCGCGGAACTCGGCGAACACCGCCGGCATCGCCGCTTCCATCGACGGCAATTCGGACCCGGTCTCGCGACGCGCGACCTCGGTCAGGTCCTGCGGCGTGCGCATGCCCGAGACGACGTCCTCGCCCTGCGCATTCGGCAGGTATTCGCCCCAGAGGATGTTTTCGCCGGTCGAGGGATGGCGCGTGAAGGCGACGCCCGTCGCCGAGGTTTCGCCGAGATTGCCGAACACCATCGCCTGCACCGTGACGGCGGTGCCCCCGCCCTCCGGCAGATTGTTGATCCGGCGATAGGCTTTCGCGCGCGGATTGTTCCAGGAGCGGATGACGGCCGAGATCGCGCCCCAGAGCTGTTCCTGCGGCGCTTGCGGGAAGGGGATCTCCAGCTCGTCGGCGACGAGCGCCTTGAACAAATCGCAGACCGCGTGCCAGTCACCGGCATCGAGATCGCTGTCGAGCGTGAAGCCGCGCTCGAGCTTGTAGTCTTCCAGCTTCTCCTCGAACACCGAGTGGTCGAGACCAAGCACGACGTCGCCATACATCTGGATGAAGCGACGATAGCTGTCGAAGGCGAAGCGGCGATCTCCCGAGACACGCGCCAGCCCCTCGACCGTCTCGTCGTTGAGGCCGAGATTAAGGACCGTATCCATCATGCCGGGCATCGACGCGGCGGCGCCGGAACGGACGGATACCAGCAACGGATGCTCGGTATCGCCGAAGCGATGGCCGGCCACCTTGCCGATCCCCTCCAGTGCCGAGGCAACCTGCTGCTCGAGCTCGGGCGGGAAGGCGCTTTCGGTCGCGAGGAAGTGGCGGCAGATTTCGGTCGAGATGGTGAAGCCCGGCGGCACCGGCAGGCCGAGCGCGCTCATCTCGGCGAGTCCCGCGCCCTTGGAGCCCAGGATCTCCTTCAACGCGCTGTCACCCTCGGCGCGTCCCCCGCCGAAGGTGTAGACCCATTTCGTCATCTGCGCACGCTCCAGCGGCGACCGGCTCCTGCCGGCGCTACATCTAGCTAGATCAAGCTCTTACTGCGCTGCAACACGAAAATATTGAAACAGTTCTCGGCGCCTGTCCCTGCGGCGATTGGCGCGCGAGCGAGGATCAGGCGATGGCCCGTCTCTGGCGCCATTCCGAGGCCAGCACGGCATAGATGTACTCGTCGCCCCATTCGCCGTTGAAGCGGTCGTTCTGCACGAGATGCGCCTCGCGCCGCAGGCCGAGGCGCTCGACCACGCCCACGGATCCGCGGTTGGCGGTGTCGAGCCGTGCGAAGATCCGGTGGAAGCCGAAGTTGAAGAAACCGAAATCGATCGTGCTGGCAACGGCTTCGGTGGCATAGCCCTTTCCGGCGAAGGCGGGGTTGAAGATGTATCCCACCTCGCCCTGCAGGGCCGCCTTGCTGGCCAATTTCAGAATGGTCTCGCCGATGACGGCGTGCTCGGCAGTCGACACGACGGCCAGCCGGAAGGCATCCCCGTCCGTATCGAAAGGCGCGGAGAGCACTTCGTCAAACTGCTTTTGCAAGTCCACGCCGGCCGGCGGCGCCGCATAGAGATATCGATAGACCTTGGGAAGCGTGTGGTACGCGGCGTAGGCAGTGAAATCCTCCGCCACGAACGGCCGGAGCGTCAGCCGACCAGTCGCGAGGGGGAATTGCAGAGATTGAATGTTCATGCAGCTGGGTTCCCGCGAAGTGCGATCACCGCACCAGATCCAGGTCGAGCGCGAAGGGGTGGCCCTCGAATGCGTCGCGGCCCCGGCCGATCGCCTCGATCGCGCTGACCATGCGGCCGCGGCGGCCGAGGATCTCGTCCGCGAAGCGCACCAGGCGGAGATTCGGCGTCGCCGAGGGCGAGCCACTGCGGATCAGCGTGGCGATCTCGGCCTCGTCGCGATCCGGGCGCAGCGCGCAGACCGTGATGAAGGCGGCGGCGGTCGAGCGGCTGATGCCGGCGAAGCAATGGATGACGATCGGCTTTTCCGGCTTCCAGCCCTCGACGAAGTCGAGCAGTGAGACGACATGCTCCTCGGCCGGCGGGGTCATGCCCTCCATCGGCTCCAGGATGTCGTTGAAGGCGAGGAAGAGGTGGCGGTCTTCCGGGATCGCCACCGGGCGCTCGACCGGCGTGCCGGCATTGATCAGTGTTACAAGATGGCTGGCGCCGGTCTGGGCTACGGTCGCACCGATACGGGACAATGAGCAGACGTGAATGCGGGACATCGTTTTTCTCCTTGCGCCGTCTCGTTCGCCGGCGTGCCGGATCGACCGGCCGCCGGAATGGATTGGCCCGGCGAAACAGGCGCCGGGACGTCTATGTAGGGGTTCGAGGCGTTCGGGTCACGCCGAAACGGTCGGGGGCGCCAGCGCCTCGACCAGGGCGGCGAACCGCGCCAGGAAGCGCTGCTCGGCTTCGGCCGTCGGCCAGGGCTCCAGCGCCAGCTGCTCGCGATGCAGGCCGCGCGGCCGGCCGAAATATTTCGCCGCTTCGTTGGCGGTGAAACCGGCCAGTTCCGTCGCCTCGAAAAAAGCGGCCACGCGGTCCGCCGCCTTGATCGCCTCGGTCAGGCTCGCGGCACGGTCGGCCGGCAGGCCGAAGCGCAGATGGATCGCCGCCTGCAGCCGCGCCTCGACCACCTTGTATTCGCCGCCGACCAGCGCCTTGAACGGCGAGATCATGTCGCCGACGACATATTCCGGGGCGTCATGCAGCAGCGCCGCCAGCCGCCCGGCTGGGGAAAGCGCGGGATCGGCAAGCCCCGCGATCTCCTCGACCAGCACGGAATGCTGCGCCACCGAGAAGGCATGCGCGCCGCTGGTCTGGCCGTTCCAGCGCGCGACGCGGGCAAGGCCATGCGCGATGTCGCTGATCTCGATGTCGAAGGGCGAGGGATCGGCCAGATCGAGCCTTCGGCCGGAAAGCATGCGCTGCCAGACGCGGGGCGGAGCGGCGGCCTTCGGCTTCATGCGTCGCTCTCTCCGCCATCTCCAGGCCAGTCGAACTTGGCAAAGGCTGGCAGCGTGATCGAAAGCGGCACGCCGCCCGCCGTTACCGGCATTCCCTGGTCGAGCGCCCGCTTCGCCCGGTCGAGCCGGATCAGGCCGATGCCGGCCTGGCCCGCCGTGCCGCCCAGGGCACCGAGCGGCTTGCCGTCGGCTTCGATCGGCGTGCCGGGCGGGGGCAGGGCGCTCTCGCCCGCAATGGCAACGGCGCGGCGGCGGGCGGTGCCGCGATGCTCCATGCGCGAGACGATTTCCTGGCCGACATAGCAGCCCTTGCGGAAGTCGAGCCCGCCAAGATCGTCCATGTCGACATCATGCGGAAATGCGTCGCCGAACGGGAAGTCGCGCCCGCCCTCCGGCACGGTCAGCCCGGTCCGCCAGGCGTGATAATCCGCCTCGGTCGCCTCGTCGTAACCCGCGACCGCCAGGGACGTCTCGACCGGGACGATCGCCCGATAGCCGAGCGCCGGCAGGCGCGGATCGGCGGCGACCACTCCGGCAATCGCGGGCGGAACGTCGCCGCCCCAGAACGCCACGACCTGGTCGCTCTCGCTGCGATCGGCGATGCCGACCTTGGCGCGCAGCCGGTAGAGCGTCATGCGCTTGAGAAAATCGGCCACCAGCGCGCGCGGCAGGTCGAACAGGAAGCCGTCCTCGGCTGCAAAGACGAGGAAATCGAACAGGATCTTGCCTTGTGGCGAGAGCAGCGCGCCAAAGCCGGCGCCGCTCGAAACCACGCGACCCATGTCGGTCGTGATGATATTCTGCAGAAACGCTTCGGCCTCTGCGCCATTGATGAAAACGGAGCCGCGATCGGTAAGGCGGGCATATGACCCATTACGCATAGACATGGTTCCCATGCATTGGACGCGCTTGTGAAGTTCTTCCGCCTTCCTTAATCCGATGCCAGCCATCCGTCATCGGACTTGGGCGGATCAGGTATGCACTGGGGAGGGCGGCCATGTCGGATACCTACGAGTTTCTCTTTCGGAACGGAACCGTCGTCAATCAGGACGGCATCGGAACGCATGACATCGCGGTCCGCGATGGACGGATCGCCGCGATCGGCGATGTCGATCCGCGTCGCGCCGGCAAGGTGATCGACTGCACCGGCCTGCATATATTGCCGGGCGTCGTCGATACCCAGGTGCATTTTCGCGAGCCGGGCGCGGAACAGAAGGAAGATCTCGAAACTGGATCGCGCGGCGCCGTTCTGGGCGGCGTGACCGGCGTCTTCGAGATGCCGAACACCAACCCGACGACCACCACCGCCGAGGCGCTGGCCGACAAGGTGTCGCGCGCGCATCACCGCATGCATTGCGATTTCGCCTTCTGGGTCGGCGGCACGCGCGAGAATGTCGACGCGATTCCCGAGCTCGAGCGCCTGCCGGGCGCTGCCGGCATCAAGGTTTTCATCGGTTCCTCGACCGGCAATCTGCTGGTCGCGGACGATGAAGGCATCGCCGCCATCCTTTCCAAGACCCGCCGCCGCGCCGCCTTTCATTCCGAAGACGAGATGCGGCTCGAATCGCGCAAGTCCTTGCGCGTCGAGGGCGATCCGTCCTCGCATCCGGTCTGGCGCGACGAGATCGCCGCCATGCAGGCGACCGAGCGGCTCGTCGCCATCGCCCGCCGCACCGGCGCGCGCATCCATGTCCTGCATATCTCGACGGCGGAAGAAATCGACTTCCTCGCGCTGCACAAGGATGTCGCCACCGCCGAAGCGACACCGCACCATCTGACGCTCTCTTCCGACGATTACGCCCGGCTCGGGACCCTTCTGCAGATGAACCCGCCGATCCGCGATGCGCGCCATCGCACCGGCGTCTGGAAGGGCGTGGCGCAGGGCATCATCGACGTGCTCGGCTCCGACCATGCCCCGCATACGCTGGAAGAAAAGGCCAAGCCCTATCCGGCCTCGCCCTCCGGCATGACGGGCGTGCAGACGCTCGTGCCGATCATGCTCGACCACGTCAATGCGGGCCGGCTGACGCTGGAGCGCCTGGCTGACCTGACATCGGCCGGACCGGCGCGGATCTTCGGCATGGCGCGCAAGGGCCGCATCGCCGTCGGCTACGATGCCGACCTGACCATCGTCGACATGAAGCGGCGCGAGACGATCACCAACAAGTGGATCGCATCGCGCGCTGGCTGGACGCCCTATGATGGCAAGCGCGTCATCGGCTGGCCGGTCGGCACCGTCGTGCGCGGCCGCCGCGTCATGTGGGATGGCGAGATCACGGAGCCCTCGATCGGCGAACCGATCCAGTTCCTCGAGGCCCTGCCGCGCGGCTGATTGGCGGTCCTCGGGCCCCAGAGCACGCCGCCCGTTAACTCCGGCCCCGGCACGACCGGGGTCGCTGCACCCTCCCAGGGGAGGCGCAGGGATCACAGCGCTTCGATCACCACCGATTCCGCCGATCGCCTCGCGGGGCCGTGGTTCACGGCCTCGATGTTGTTGCCGGCCGGATCGATCAGGAACGCCGCATAGTAGTTCGGATGATAGTCGCGCAGGCCGGGCGGGCCATTGTCCCGGCCGCCGGCTTTCAGCCCGGCGGCGTAAAACGCGTCGACGGTCGCCTGATCCTTCGCCTGGAAGGCAACGTGGCAGCGCCCGGTCGGGGGCGAGCCCGCGCTCACCACGAAATCATCGGCGTCGAGGAAGTTCTCTCCGAACAGGATCGGAATGCCGAGGACATCCATGATCGCTTCATAGAAGCGGCGGCAGGCCGGGTAATCGCTGACAACGAGCTGGATATGGTCGATCAGGCGGCCGCGATGAAACTGCGTGGTGTCCATGATGTTCCCTCCGATGGCATATGGAACAAACCATGAACCTCAGGCGTCGTCAACCGGCTTTGGGCGAGGCCAGTGGCCTCAGTCGCCCGCTTCGAAATAGGTCCAGGTGCCGTCCGGCGCGATGCCGACGCGGTAGAACATGTAGGCGCCGAAGCTCTTCATCTCGTCAAAGTCGGACGAGGTGAGGATGCGGAACAACTCCACCATTTGTGGCGGCGTCAGCGCGTCGATCGGGTAGCGCGCGAAATAGGGCCAGATATAGGCTTCCTGCGGCGTGCCGATATCGACATGGACGTAGCCGGCATCCAGGATCTCGCTCAGGATCGCCAGGATCTCGCGGCCCTCGGGGTCGCCCGACAGCGTCTTCAGGAAGGCGATCGGGTCCTTGTCCTGGTCTTCGTCAGCGCCGAGATTGGGCGGTGACTTGTTGGCGTCGATGATCGGCTTCAGCTGGTTGATGTCGCCGGTCTTGGCGGCCTCGAGCAGCTTCTCGCGCAGGCGCTTCACCGGTTCCGGCAGCTTGGAGACGTCATATTCGATGACCGGAAGCGGCTCATCCGGCGCGACCCTGACCGCGGGCGCAGCCTTCTTGGCATCGGCCGGATCCTCGGCGCCATCGTCCTCCGGATCGGGCGGGATGGTGATGCTCAAGGTCGGCACCGATTTGCTCTCGCCGGCGACGAGAGCGTGGGACGGGCTCGTCCCGATCATCAGCATCGCGATGGCGGTTCCCGCGATAGTCCAGCGCCCGAGCATGCCTGTCTCCTACATTCGTCTGTCAGTCATAACCGACCGGCCGGAATCGGCCAAGCGCCGGGGCGGACAATCCGGCCTTCGCCGGGCATGAAAAAGCCCCGCCGGCGTTTCCGCCGCGAGGCTTTGATGTCAATGCGCTGTGGCCGGAACCGTTACTGGATCGTGCGCTGCAGCGTGAATTCGCCGCGGCGGACGCGGTCGGGCAGCGACACGGCGAGATCGGCGACGGCGTCTTCGCCATAGGTGTCGATCAGGTCGGAAAGAGCCGCGAACAGGGCGGCATGGGCGAGAATGTCCGGCTCGATACCCTCGGCGATCGCCTCGTCCCAGGCTTCCGTGAGATAGGCGAGAGCCGCGCGCTTCTGTTCGGCAATCTCGATCTCGTCGGGATCGTGTTCCATGGGGTCGCCTGCTTTCCGCATCATGAATGGGCAGAAACCGAATCGCCCTCATCCGCAGGGTAGCACGAGCGGTTGTAACCGGGCCGAGATCCTGAAGAGGAGGTTAAGATGTCGATAACAATTCGATGCGGCTGGTTAACACACGCGATCAGCGCCCGTAGCGCGCCGTGATGTCGCGGGTCAGCTTCTTGCCTTCTGCCATGTAGCGATCGATCGCCGTCAGCGCCGCCGGCGTGCAGGTGCGATAGACCGTGGCGAAGCTGGAGAAGCCGTGGTTGAACTGCGAGACGATGCGCGCGCGCCGGTCCGGCGTCGGGTCCTCGGCGGCAAGGATCTGGTCCATCTGGTCGCGCCAGACGCTCGGTTCCTCGGCCCCGCAAAGCGGGCGCAGATAGTGCAGCGCTCCAAGGATCTCGGCCAGCCGCTGCAATTGCTGTTCATAGGGCGGGTCGCCCGCGCCGGCGCCGACGGCATCCTGGCCTCGCGTCACTATGGGCGTGCCCGCGAGCACCAGCGCCAGCGCGATCGCCGCCATCCGTCCCGAATTGCCCTTTGAGGTGATCACGCCGATCCTGCTTGCCGTTCCTGCTGCGACCTCGCGGTCGGGCGGGATCATGCTGTGCCGGGCGACGCGCAGCAAGGCCGCCCGGCGTCGCGGTGGCAATTTGCGCCGCTCATGCCGGAGCGGAGAGGGCAACGATGCGCTTCAGCCCCGGCGTCGTCGTGAGGGCGTCCATGGCGTCGAGCGTAAACCAGCCGAAGTCCGCGGCGTCGGTGGCCGCGATTGGCGTCCCTTCCGCATCGGCCGCGAAGACGATGATGACGAAATGGCCGCGCACCGTGCCGTCCTCGGCCCGGTCGATCGCGTCCAGCGTTTCGACGAGGCGAGGCACGCCAAGCACGAGGCCGGTTTCTTCCAGCAGTTCGCGCGCGACCGCCTCGATCAGCGTCTCGCCGCGCTCGACCCGACCGCCGGGCAGCGACCAGGCTCCCCGCCAGGGATCGTGGCCGCGCTGGATGAGCAGCACCTTGCCATCGCGCCAGACGGCGACGCTGACGCCGAGAACCGGGCCGGCCGGCAGCGCGGTCGTGGGCGGTTCAGGCGGAGCGGGCGAACGGGACATGCGATTCCTCCGGAGCGGGGGAGGCGATCGTCGGCTCGGCATGGGCGATGGCGTCGCGCGCCTCGGCGATGACGGGCCGGATTTCCTTAGCGGCGAGGGCCGCGATCGGCCAGAGCAGGTCGAGCTTGCCGTTGCGCACCACTTCGCGAACCGCGTCCTGCGCGGCAGTGGCCTGGCGATAGAGCCGGGTTTCCAGCTGTTCCAGGCGAACGCGATCGCGGTGGCCGGCCGCGGTGGCCAGCACATGACGCCGGTGCTCCGGCCTCCAGGCCAGAACGCCGTCGACGAGGTCGAGCCGGTGCGGCAATGTCTCAAGAAGCAGCGCCAGGTCCTCGGCGTGATTCAGATAATTGCTTTCCGGCGGCGCCGGCCCGAACTGCATGCTGTCCCCCAAATTGCGACGACGCTGGACGGCATCGCAAATACGCGGCGAGAAAATGATACGATGCAGATCGTTAGCGGCGCTTCCTTACGAAGTCTTTACCAAAGCGGCGCCGCAGGCTGAGTTGGAGCAAAATGGATGTGTGGACGCTTCGCCCTGGCGGTGCAGCCGGAGGATATCGAGGCTGAATTCTCGATGATCCGCATCGAGTGGTTTCCGCCGCGCTACAACATTGCACCGACGCAGCCGATCCTGATCGTCCGCGGCGAACGGGGGGAGCGGCGGCCAGCGCTGGTGCGCTGGGGGCTGATCCCGTCCTGGACCAAGGACCTCGCCGCCCTGCCGCTGCTGTTCAATGCGCGCTCGGAAACGGCGGCGGAGAAGCCGGCCTATCGCGGCGCCTATCGCCATCGCCGCTGCCTGATCCCTGCGACCGGATTCTACGAATGGCAGAAGGGCCCGAACGGCAGGAAGCAGCCCTACTATCTGCAGCCCGCCAGCGGCGGCATCATCGCCTTCGCCGGGCTCTGGGATGAATGGGCCGACGACAAGGGCAATATCATCGATACGGCGACGATCCTGACCACGGCCGCCAACCGCGAACTGGCGCCGATTCATGAGCGCATGCCGGTCATCGTCCGGCGCGAGCAATATGATCTCTGGCTCGGGCTCGACGCCGACCGGGGCGCCAAGGCCGCGCAGGTGCTGCTGCCGCCCCCGGACGGCACGTTCGAGGCGATCCCGATCGGCCAGGCCGTCAACAACTTCCGCAATGACGATCCGTCGATCCTGGCGCGCGTGGCGCCCATGCCGGAACCGGAGCCCTCGCGTTCGAAAAAGGCGGAAAAGCCGGTCGACAACAGTCAATTGAAGCTGTTCTAGGCGCGCTACGCCCCCTTCCGGCTGCGAAATCGACGTTTTGGAGGATGACGGCGCCATTCGGCTTGCCTAAGACGGTGCCGTCCAACCTCTCTCGCCTGTCCGGAAGCCGACCCCATGCCAGACCTGCTCCAGCCCGCCGTCGAGGGTTTCTTCCTCGGCGCGAGCCTGATTGTCGCCATCGGGGCGCAGAATGCCTTCGTGCTGCGGCAGGGACTGGCGCGGCGGCATGTCTTTGCGATCGCCACTTTCTGCTTCCTTGCCGATGCGCTGCTGATCGCGGCCGGCGTCGGCGGGTTGGGTTCGCTGGTGCAGGCGATGCCGAGCGTTCTGTTCGTGGTGACGCTGGCCGGCGCGGCCTTCCTCGCAGCCTATGGCGCGATGGCCATCCGCCGCGCCTTCCATGCCGCGGGGCTTTCGGCCAGCGGCGCGGCGGAGACGCGGCTTGCCCCGGCGCTGGCGACCGTCGCGGCGCTGACCTTCCTCAACCCGCATGTCTATCTCGACACGGTCGTGCTGCTGGGCTCGCTGTCGGCGCGCCACGCGGGCACGGCCCGGCTGGCATTCGGCCTGGGCGCGATGTTCGCTTCCTGCGTCTGGTTCTATGCGCTTGGCTATGGCGCGCGGCTGCTGGCGCCCCTGTTCGCCCGGCCCGTCGCCTGGCAGGCGCTCGATATCGTCATCGGCCTGGTGATGTTCGCGATCGCCGCGTCGCTGCTGTGGCAGGCTTTTGGCTGATAGGCCAAAGCGATAGCCCACGTGGCGCTGACGGCTACCTTGACCGGCGGCGCGTCCAGGCGTGCCGACGGCATGCCCGCAGCCCGTTTTCAGGCTGGAAGGTTCACCGTCGAGGCGCAGTCGCGACAGCGCTGCGCAGGCTTCCCGCACGATTCAGCGGATCCCGCGGGTCGTCCCGCCTCGGCTATTCCGGTCGATACGCGAGGCCGCCCATCGGGCCGCCGCGTGGATCAGTCCCGCTCGCTGGGCTTCAGAGCGGCCTGAGCCTGCTTCTGCTGTTCCAGCTTCTTCTTCTGCAGGATGGCGGCGACGATCTCGGGATTGCCGAGTTCGCCATACTTGGCCTGCAGGTTCTGCTCCTGCTCGCGTTGAGCCTTGGAACGGAAGGGGGGGTGCTTCACACTGGTCATAATCGTCTCGAATCCTGAGCGTTTCCGCCGGACACCGTACCGATCTTTCGCCGGCTGGCATCCGAGGGATGCGCGTATGAAATTCCATTATGGCGGATTCGTGGTTTACAAAATGGTTAAAAGGCCACGGCTGAGGACAATGATTGTTAAAGGATATTGCAGGATAGGAATGTCCGCCGGCTGCGGTAAACTTGCCACGACAAGCTTCCGGAAGACGAGTTCCGGCCAGCCGAGTTTCCTGAAGCAGCGTGGCTGCGGAGAGACAGCATGACCGCGCGCCCGTTCGAGCGCGAGGCGAGGACGGCCCCCTGGTCGTTGCGCCTTGCCCTCCTGCCGATCCCGCTCCTGATCGTCGCTGTGGTGATGCACCGCTACGGCCAGATCGACACCGTGCCGCTCTTCCTGCTGATCGCCATCGCCTGGGCGCTGGCGCTGGCGGCGCTGGTGCTCGGCGGGCTCGCCATGCGCCGGATCTGGATCGACGGCGTGCGCGGCTTCGCCCCGGCGCTCACCGGCTCGCTGCTGGCGATCGCGATTCTCGCCGTGCCGGGGCTGGTGGTCGAGGAAATGATCCGCCTGCCGCGCCTCGCCGATATCTCGACCGATCTGAACGACCCGCCAGAACTGGCGCCGTCAGCCCAGGCCGCCCATCCGGCACCGGATGTCGTCAGTAATGATGAGCAGGCGAAGGCCTATCCCGACATCCTCTCGCGCCACTATCCGGTATCGCCCGCGCGCGTCTACGACGCCGCGACCGCGCTGATGACGGCGCGCGGCTGGACCATCAGCAAGGCGGCGCCGCCCGATATCGAAAGCGCCGACGCGTCGATCGAGGCGGTCGCGCGCACCCTCGTCCTGGCCCTGCCGGCGGATGTCGCGCTTCGCATCGTCGCCGACGATGACGGTTCGCTCGTCGACATGCGGTCGGCCTCGCGCATCGGCTCGCATGATCTCGGCGACAATGCGCGCCGGATCCGCGCCTTCTTCAGCGATCTGGATTCGGCTCTTCAGGGCATTACGGAGCCCGTCGAAGGCGACGAGACCGACATGCCGCCCTTGCCGCCGGTATCGCCCCGGGCGCGATGAGGCGTCCGTTCAGGCCGGCTCGAACCTGCCGACCAGCGTAACGCCTTCCGGCGCGCGAAGCCGTCCGCGCGCCACCAGATCTTCCAGATGCGCGAAGACTGAGAGCGCGGCGGCGCCATGCAGAGCGGTTGGCGTATCGCGATAAATGGCGGCGACGACGTCGGCGATGGTGCGGTCGCCGCGACCGATGCGGTCGACGATGGCCGCCTCGCGCATCCGCCGGTGCGCCTTCAAGCCGCGCACGAAGGAGGGGGCATCCTCGACCGGGCCGCCATGGCCGGGCAGGTAGATCGTCTCGGGGCGCTCGGCCAGCTTGTCGAGCGAGGCCATGTAGTCGCTCATCGCCCCGTCCGGCGGCGCCACGATGGTCGTCGCCCATTTCATCACATGGTCGCCGGAGAACAGCAGCGGCGTCCCTTCGAGCGCGAAGGCGAGATGGTTGGCGGCGTGGCCGGGGGTGGCGATCGCCGTCAGCGCCCAGCCGTCGCCCTCGATCCGGTCGCCATCCGCCAGCGCCCGGTCCGGCACGAAATCCATGTCGCCGCTGGCGTCGAGCATGTTGATTTCGCCGGTTGCCAGAGGCCGCGACAGCCGGTGCGGCCCTTCGCCCAGCAGCGTCGCGCCGGTGAGCTCCTTGAGGCGCGCGGCGCCGGGGGAATGGTCGCGATGCGTATGGGTGATAAGGATCTGGCGGATCCGCTCGCCCTTTGTGGCGCGCAGGATCGCCTCGATATGCTCGGGATCGTCGGGACCTGGATCGATTACCGCGACGTCGCCTCGGCCGACGATGTAGCTGTTGGTGCCGTGGAAGGTGAAGGGGCCGCCATTCGGCACTGTCATGCGGCGCACTTGGTCGCCGATCGCGACGGCGCGGCCATAGGCGGGATCGAAGTCGCGTTCGAAATCCATGGAAGTCATGCGCATGAGCTAGCGGGATCGGCGGGCGGGTTCAAGCAAGCCGCGACAAAATCGGGCGCCCGACGCAAAAACGCCCCGGCGAAGGCCGGGGCGTTTCCAAGCGCGCCGCGCAGGAAGGCGGGCGCAGCGGCTCTGGTGCGGCTTATGCCGGCTGCAGGACCTTGCCGGCAACCTTGGCAGCGATGGTGGCGACGTGGGCGCCCTGGAACTTGGCGGCCTCGAGTTCGATCGCCGACGGCTGGCGGCTGCCGTCGCCATCGGTGATGGTCGAGGCGCCGTAGGGCGAGCCGCCCTTTACTTCTTCAACGCCCATCTGGCCCTGGAAGGCGTAGGGCAGGCCGACATAGGCCAGGCCGTGATGCAGGAAGGTCGGGATGAAGCCGAGAATCGTCGACTCCTGGCCGCCATGCTGCGTCGCCGACGAGGTGAACATCGAGCCGACCTTGCCGACGAGCTTGCCCTGGGCCCACAGACCGCCGGTCTGGTCCCAGAAATTGCGCATCTGCGAGGCGACGGTGCCGTAGCGGGTGCCGGCGCCGACGATGATCGCATCGTAGTTTTCGAGATCGGCCGGGGTCGCGATCGGAGCGGCCTGGTCCATCTTGTAATACGAAGCCTTGGCGACTTCTTCCGACACCAGCTCGGGTACGCGCTTGATATCGACCTTGGCGCCGGTGGAGCGGGCGCCTTCCGCGACGGCTTCAGCCATCTTCTCGATGTGGCCATACGCGGAATAATAGAGAACGAGAACCTTGGTCATGGGAGCCTTCCTTCATTTGCACTTCAGCACATGTCGGATGCCTGAGCATTTTTTGAAAGGCGGCTGCTGGTGAACAGTCTGTCTATGCACGGTTATGCGTTGGCGGCCGTCGGGGAGGGCCTTGCGGCAAAGGTTGCTTCGCCTATGCTTCGGCATCTTTCAACGCCAAGATATGGAAGATTGTGGAGGGGACATGCTTACCAAGGATTTCGTGGTCTATGACGACCGGTTCCGTTCTCTGGCCATGGGGAACGTCCATGTCGAGCAGCTCGCGACGGGCTTTCGCTGGGCGGAGGGCCCGGCCTATTTCGCCGCCGGCAAATATCTGATCTGGTCCGACATCCCGAACGACCGTCTGATGCGCTACGACGAAACCGACGGCTCGGTCTCGGTTTTCGCCACGCCGTGCAACAACCACAACGGCCATACCGTCGACCTCGAGGGACGCCTCGTCTCCTGCGAGCATCTCGGCCGCTGCGTCAGCCGCATCGAGCATGACGGTACGCGCAAGGTGCTTGCCGACCGGTTCGAAGGCAAGAAGCTGAACGCGCCCAACGACGTGGTCGTGAAGTCGGATGGCTCGATCTGGTTCACCGATCCGACCTATGGCATCGACGGCGACTATGAGGGCGACAAGGCCGAGAGCGAGATTGGCGCCTGCAACGTCTACCGCATCGATCCGGCCTCCGGGGCGGTGACGGCGGTTGTGACCGACATGGTGCGCCCGAACGGCCTGGCCTTCTCGCCGGACGAATCGATCCTGTATGTCGCCGACACCGGCCTGACCCACAAGGCGGACTGCTCGCCCGACATCCGCGCCTATCCCGTCGCGGCCGACGGCAAGTCGGTCGGCGCCGGCCGCACCTTCGCCACCAGCGACATCGGCCTGTTCGACGGCTTCCGAGTCGACATCCACGGCAACATCTGGAGTTCGTGCGGCGACGGCGTGAACTGCTACGCGCCGGACGGCACGCTGATCGGCAAGATCAAGATCCCGGAAGTCGTGGCCAACGTCGAGTTCGGCGCCCGCAAGCGCAATCGCCTCTACATCTGCGGCACGACCAGCCTCTATTCGGTCTACCTCAACACGCGCGCGGCAAAGCGTCCGGCAGCGAAGTAGGGATTCGAGAAGGCGGGTGAGGGGGCAGGTCTGCAAGGCCTCAACCCCTCACCCGGCCCTGACGGGCCGACCTCTCCCCATGGGAGAGGTGATCGAGCGGTCGCCTTGCGTTGGCTGTGAGGTGATGATGGATAATCGGCGCTTCATTCAGCGGCTTCGTGCGGACATGACGGAAGCCGAGCGCCGGCTCTGGTATCACTTGCGTGACCGTCGCCTCGACGGGTTCAAGTTCCGCAGACAGCAACCCATCGATCGCTTCATCGTCGACTTTCTCTGCGTCGAACGAAGGCTGATTGTTGAGGTCGACGGCGGCCAGCACCATCCAGCGGTGGATGCCGAACGCACCGCAATTCTGGAAACAGCGGGCTATTTCATTCTACGGTTCTGGAACGACGAGGTGTTGCGCCAGACGGAGGCGGTGTTGCTGCGCATCCTGACAACCCTCCGAGCCCAACCTGACGACTCGGCCTAGCCTTCACCTCTCCCATGGGGAGAGGTCGACGGCCGAAGGCCGGCGGGTGAGGGGTTCCGTCGTCCAAGACTTCGTCCTCCGGCTAGCCCTCACCACCCCTCAATGCCGTTCGTGCAGGCAGGCGCCGTGGTCGCCGAGGACTTCGATCACCCGGCATTCGGCGACGCGGCCGTGCTCGCCTTCGTCGACCATGCGCTGAACCTCGGAACGCAGCGCCGTCAGCTTGGCGATCTTCTCGTCGATTTCAGCCAGATGGCTGCGCGCGATGACATCGACATCGGCGCAGGAGCGGTCCGGCTGGTCGGAAAGCGTCAGCAACTGCCGGATCGCCTCGACCTCGAAACCCAGCTCCCGCGCATGGCGGATGAAGCGCAGCCGCTGGATCGCGGAGGCGTCATAGCTGCGCCGGTTGCTGTCGGTGCGGGCCGGGGAGGGCAGCAGCCCGACTTCCTCGTAATAGCGGATGGTCGGAACCTTGATGCCCGTCTGGCGCGACACCGTGCCGATCGGAACTGCGCGATCCATGCAAATCACCTCTTGATCCTCTAGTCGCTAGAGCATGTAGGCTCCCTTTCGAAACACACAAGAGCCTCGCACCACCAGGCCGAATTCGAGAGTAGATCATGGGAATTCAGGACCGCTACCGCATCACTGGCATGGATTGCGCCTCCTGCGCGCAGAAGATCGATACGGCCGTCCGCCGAATCGACGGCGTCGAGGATGTCTCCGTGTCGGTCTCCGCCGGCACGATGACTGTGCGGCGCGGCGAGATAGCGGATCCGGCCGAGCCGATCCGGGCGATCGTGACGAAGCTTGGCTATGGCATCGCGCCGCTCGCGAACCGCACGGCGCCCGCCGCGCCGGCGCATTCGCATGCTGACGCCGAGCATGACCACGACCATGGTGCCTCCTGCAGCGGCCACGACCATGACCACGCCGGCCACGACCATGACCATGTGCACGGCCATGCGCCTGCGACGCCGGTTGCTGCCGCGAAAGCGGCGCCGCCGCTCGACCTGCACGGCCACGATGCCGGCGAGGACGAGGGCGCCTGGTGGCAATCGAAGAAGGCCCGACTGACCCTCGCGGCGGGTGCTGCGATCGTCGTCGCCTTCGTGGCTTCGCATCTCTTCCCCGAGGCGAAGTCGATCATCTTCGCCGTCGCCATGCTGGTCGGCCTCGTGCCGATCGCCCGCCGCGCGCTGATGGCGGCGCGCTATGGCACGCCATTCTCGATCGAGACGCTGATGACGATCGCCGCTGTTGGCGCCGTGATCATCGGCGCGGGCGAGGAGGCGGCGATGGTCGTCTTCCTGTTCCTGATCGGCGAGCTGCTGGAGGGCGTCGCTGCCCGCCGGGCCCGTTCCAGCATTCGCGGCCTGGCCACCCTGCTGCCCGAAACAGCCCGCCTCGAAGGCCTTGACGGCACACGCGAAATCCCGGCGGCCGAACTGACGCTCGGCGCGATCATCCAGATCCGCCCCGGCGACCGCATCGCCGCCGATGGCCGGATCCTCGAGGGCGAAAGCGCGATCGACGAGGCCCCGGTAACCGGCGAAAGCGTGCCGAAGCGCAAGGGCGTCGGCGATACGGTCTTCGCCGGCACGATCAACGCCGATGGTGTCATCCGCGTCGAAGTGACGGCGGTTGCTTCCGACAACACGATAGCCCGCATCGTTCGACTGGTGGAGGAAGCGCAGGAATCGAAGGCGCCGACCGAGCGCTTCATCGACCGCTTCTCGCGCTGGTACACGCCGGCCGTGCTGATCGTCGGCGCGCTGGTCGCGGTCCTGCCGCCGCTGTTCTTTGGCGGGAACTGGGACGAGTGGATCTACAAGGGCCTGGCCATTCTGCTGATCGGCTGCCCCTGCGCGCTGGTGATCTCGACGCCGGCGGCGATCGCGGCCGGCCTCGCTGCCGGCGCCCGCCAGGGCCTGCTGATGAAGGGCGGCGCCGTGCTGGAGACGCTGGCCGGGATCAATCGCGTCGCCTTCGACAAGACCGGCACGCTGACGCTGGGCCGGCCAGTCGTCAGCGATGTCGTCGGCTATGGCCGCCCGGAGGACGACGTGATCGCGCTCGCCGCGTCGCTGGAGACGGGCTCGAACCATCCGCTCGCCCGCGCCATTCTTGCCAAGGCGGCCGATTTGTCGGCGGCCACTGCTATCGCCGAGGCGATCGCCGCGATCGCCGGCAAGGGCATGACCGGCAAGGTGGATGGCCGTTCCCTGCTGCTCGGCTCCGCCGCCGCCGTGGCGGAGATCGTGCCGCTGACGTCCGATCAGGACGCCGCGATCAGCGCCTTCAGCGGCGAGGGCAAGAGCGTTTCGGTGCTGCTGGTCGACGACCTCGTCGTCGGCATCATCGCCATGCGCGATGGCCCGCGCGCCGACGCCAAGGCGGGACTGGCGGCGCTGGCGGCGCTGAACGTGTCGCCGATCATGCTGACCGGCGACAATGCGCGCGCGGCCCAGGCGGTCGGCGGCGATCTCGGCATCGAGGTGCGCGCCGAACTGCTGCCGCAGGACAAGCAGCGCATCATCCGCGAACTGCAGGCCGGCGGCGCGAAGGTGGCCAAGGTCGGCGACGGCATCAACGATGCGCCCGCGCTGGCAGCGGCCAATGTCGGCATCGCCATGGGTGGCGGCACCGATGTGGCGCTGGAGACGGCCGATGCGGCGATCCTCAACAACAATGTCGGCGACGTCGCGCGTCTGATCCGGCTGGCGCGGCGGACTATGGCGAACATCCACCAGAACATCGTTATCGCGCTGGGCCTGAAGGCGGTGTTCCTGGTCACGACCATTCTCGGCATCACTGGCCTCTGGCCCGCCATCCTCGCCGACACCGGCGCGACGGTGCTGGTGACGATCAACGCGCTGTCGCTGCTGGTGGTGAAGAAGGGGTAGGGCCGGGACGAGCTTCAGGTCCATTTGGCTGCCATTGTATGGCCTCGGCTTTGGCCAACACGCTGCCGTCATCCCTGCGCAAGCAGGGATCCATGGTTCCGCCAGGCCCGGTGGCGCAGGATGACCTACCCCGACATGGATCCCTGCTTGCGCAGGGATGACGGAGAGGTGGGGCGACGAGATGACGGGAGAGGTGGGGATGACGACGGCGGCCGCCTCACCGCAAGGCGGCGCTCGCCGTCGCCTCGGGAAGCGCCGACAGCGCCGCTGCCGCATCGACCAGCCCCGCGCCAAAAATGTCGTCGCGGCCGGGCTTGCCGAGGTCGCGGGCCGTCCGGGTGAGAATGGCGCGCAGGGCCGCGGGCGACAGGTCCGGCGCCCGTTCAAGCAGTAGGGCCGCCACGCCCGTCACCTGCGCCGCCGCGAAGGAAGTGCCGGAAAGCTGGGAATAGGTTGCGCCCGGCGCGGCGGTGAGGATGTCGACGCCGGGGGCTGCGAGCGCGACATAGGCGCCGCGATTGGCCGAGGCGTAGACGGCATCATTGCTGTCAGTCGCTGTCACGGCAATCACCGCCGGATGCGCGCCGGGATAGACGGGCGCCGCCTTGGGACCGCCATTGCCGGCCGCCGCGATCAGGATCATGCCGCGCTGGCCAGCGGCGTCCAAGCCCTTGGCGAGCATAAGGTTTGCGGGACCGGCAAAGCTCAGATTGACGATCCGCGCTCCCGCTGCTGCCGCCTTATCGAGGCTTTTCAATATGTCGAGCGTCGAGCCCCGCGCCGTGCCGTCCTGCCGTCCGAGGAAGCTGTCGAAGGCCAGGATCCTTACTTTCGGCGAGGCGCTGACCAGGCGCTGGTGCGCGGCGATGACGCCGGCGATCGCCGTGCCATGCGGATCGATGGTCGCGCTTTGGCTGGCGGGGGCGAGCGTGCCGGCAAGCTCGGGATGGCTGCCATCGATGCCGGAATCGATGACGGCGACGAGGATGGCCTTGCCATCGGCCACCGCATGCGCCTCGGGCAGTCGCATCTTCGTCGGCGCATATTGAACCGCCGCCAGGTCGCCCACCGGCGCCGCCGCGCCATCTTCCTGCAGGGCGTAGAGATGGTTCAACTCGCTGGAAAGCAAGGCTTTATCGGCCCGAAGCGCTCGAAGCGCCGCGACCGAACTGCCACCCTTGGCGACCCGGGCGCGCACCACCGTCGCGCCGGTCAGGGACAGTTGGACGGTCTCCAGCCGCGTCAGCCGATGACGCTTCAGGATGGTCTCGCTGATTTCCGGCGAGGGGGCGCTGAAGAGAACCTCGCCTTCGGCATAGCTGCCGGCCTGTGCCTGGACGGCGGTCGCCGGCCGGGTCGGTTTCGGGGTCGCCTTCTTCGGGACGGGCGCCTTGGCGGCGCGAATCGGCTTGCGGGACTGAGCTTTTGGCTGAGCGCGGCGGGGCGCGGGTCGTTCATAATCGCGCGGCGGCGCGACTTCGCGCTCGGTCATCGGATAGGCGATCGCCGGGACGAACAGGATCACCGGGCCCGGATGCGGGCGGCGCGGCCGGTCGGGCCGTTCCGGCCTGGGGCGCTTTGGCCGCCGCCAGTCCTCATCGCCCCAACCGTTGTCGGTGCTCGCTTGCGCCACCGAAAACCGTTCCGCTGCAAGGGCTTGCGGGTAGGGCGTTGTTGTCGCCAGCATCGCCAAAGCGAGCGCGAGCATGGTGATCCGGTGCGTGTTCATGGCAGCCTCCCAAGGGGCGGTCGCAGACTAACTCGGACGGTTGTGAACCGGCGCTCAGGGCGCCGCTATGACCAGCTTCACGATGGCCTTCTCAGCCGCCAGCCTGTCGGTCACCGCCTTGCGGTCGGCGGCGGTCATCGTCGCCTCACCGATCCGCAGCTTGAACAGGCCGCCGGCGCGGGGGCCGTCGACGATGCTGCCGCCAACCGAGCCGACGATCTGCTCGATCTCCGCGGCGGTCGCCGCCGGCTGGAAGGCGACGAGCAGGTAGGCGCCGGAGGGGTTAACAGTCGTGTCTCCAGAGGCGGTTTGGTAGCCCTCCGTTAACTCCCGCTGGGCGACCAGCCCGCCGAGCGCGCCGCCCAGCACGAGCAGCACCAGCGCCGCGGCGGCCGCCGACAGTCCGAGATGAGACGGGGAGAGCGCAGCGATCTGTTCACCGAATGCGCCGAACAGCCGGGAAAGCCGCGATGGTCGGGCCGATGGGGCGGTTTTTCCGATCTCGGCGAACAGGCGATCGGCCATGCGCGCTGCGGGCAGGGGCAAGGCCTCGGCGCTTTCGATCGCGGCGATACGCTCGCCCTCGATCCGCGCCAAATGGGCGCGCAGCAGCGTATCGGTTGCCAGCGCCGCCTCCACCTCGGCGGCTTCCTCGGCCGAGAGCGTGCCATTGGCGTACCAGGGCAGCAGCGCCTCGATCCGGCCGGGCTCGTCTTGTGGATCCGTCATGGCCAACCCCTGTCCAGTCCGGCGTCCCGGCAGAGCTCCGAAAGCCGCTTGCGGGCATGGAACACGCGGGTCTTCACCGTATTTTCCGGTATGCCGACGATGCGGCTGACATCTTCGATCGATTGTTCCTGGTAGTAGACGAGGTCGATCACCTCGCGGTGCTCGCGCGACAGCCGGTCGATGCAGGCGCGCAGGACGCCGGCCTTGTCCGACTTCTGCAGCGAGACTTCCGGCGTGTCGTCCAGGTCCTCGATCGTCTCGGCGAACTCGTCGCCGAGCGGCGCCTCGGTGCGACGGCGCAGCGCCGAATAGGCCTTGAAGCGGGCGATCGACAGCAGCCAGGTCGTGACGCTGGCGCGTCCTTCGAACCTGGCGGCCTGGCGCCAGACATCAAGGAATACCTCGGTGACGATATCCTCGGCGATGTCCTCGCGCCGGACCAGCCGCAGGACGAAACGGTGGACGCGAATGTTGTGGGCGCCGAACAGGGCCCGCATCGCCGCCTGGTCGCCCCTGGCGATCCAGGCGATCCACTGTTCGTCCTGGCTGCCGAGCATTGGAGGCCCCATCCATCCCGCCATCTGACCGGGGAGGGTGGCGACTTGCCGTTCCCCGGTCAACTCTGGCGGTGGTTGCCAGGCGGTTTTGGGACAATTTCCCATCGCCGCCTGGCTTGTACCGGCCATGTTGCGCTCAATCGCAGACCACGACCCGCTTCCAGACCCGGCCGACGCCGGGGACGAAGACGCGCTTGCGGACTTTGTAGCATTCCTCCTGGACGCCGACATAAGCGGGGATGCCGATATAGATGCCGCCGCCCCAGCGCGGGCCGCCCCAGCCACCACCATGGCCGCCCCAACCACCGTGACCGCCATGGCCACCATGACCGCCACCATGGCCACCGCCGTGACCGCCACCATGGCCGCCGCTGAAGCCGCCGGGGCCACCGAAGCCGGGGCCGGCATTGGCGCTGCTCGCGGTGAGGAGCGAAGTGGCGCCGATGGTGGCGATGGCCAGCGCTGCGACGGTGGCGGTGGTGCGGATCGACTTGAGAATGGTCATTTTGGATCTCCCTCTGGAACTCTTGGGTCCGCCCGTTGCGGCCCCGATGACCATTGGTCGCGGCGGCTCGGGAAAAGGTTCACGCGGGCTCGCACTTTTTTCGAAGTTTCTTTGCGATCGCCGGAAATCGCCGATTTTGCTGCGAATTCAGCCCGGAAAGCGCCTTCGGGCTTGATTACAGCGCCGGTTTCTCCATCGTCACGGTCGCGCTGCGCCGGATTCTTGGCCGGGCAGCCTGCCGAGCGCTCCGCAAAGGCAACCATCGAGCTACGACAGGTCTTCTTGCATGGCTTCCACTGAAACGATCGCGACCAGCGTTCCCGGCGCGCCCGAACAGCTTTCAACCCGGATCGCATTCTTCATCGCAGGCTTCGGCATGGCCGCCTGGGCACCGCTGGTGCCCTTCGCCAAGGCGCGTGCGGGCCTCGATGACGGCATGCTGGGCCTGCTGCTGCTCTGCCTCGGCGCCGGCTCGATCGTTTCCATGCCGCTGTCGGGTGCGCTTGCGGCGCGGTTCGGCTGCCGCCGGATCATCATCGCCGGCTCCGCCATGCTCTGCCTGGCGCTGCCGATGCTGGCCAGCGTCTCCAGCTTCGGCTTGCTGGTGCTGGCGCTGCTGCTGTTCGGCGCCGGCGTCGGCCTCGTCGACTGCGTCGTCAACATTCAGGCGGTGATCGTGGAACGAGCCAGCGGGCGCACGATGATGTCCGGCTTTCACGGCCTGTTCAGCGTGGGCGGCATAGCGGGGGCTGGCGGGGTCAGCGCCATGCTGGCGCTGGGAGCATCGCCCTTCGTGGCGGCCCTGGTCGTGGTGGCGCTGGTGGCCGCGGCGCTCGCCTTCGCCGCCGCCAATCTGCTGCCCTATGGCAGCAGCGGCAGCGGACCGGCCTTCGCGATTCCCCATGGCGTCGTGCTGTTCATCGGCGCGCTCTGCTTCATCGTCTTCCTGACGGAAGGCGCCGTGCTCGACTGGAGCGCCGTGTTCCTGAGCTCCGTGCGCGGCGTCGACCCAAGCCATGCCGGGCTCGCCTATACGGCGTTTGCCATCACCATGACGATCGGCCGCCTGACGGGCGATCGGATCGTGCGCCTCGTCGGACAGAATCGCATCATCGTGTTCGGGGGATTGTGCGCGGCGGCCGGCCTGGCGATTGCCACGCTCGTGCCGTTCTGGGAAGCCGCTCTGGTCGGCTACGCGCTAGTCGGAGCCGGCTGCTCCAACGTCGTTCCGGTGCTTTACAGCGCCATCGGTCGGCAGAAGGTGATGCCGGAGCACATCGCCATCCCCGCCGTCACGACGCTGGGCTACGCCGGCATTCTGGCGGGGCCGGCGGCGATCGGTTTCGTCGCCCAGCTCACCAGCCTGTCGGCGGCATTCTTAATGATCGCGCTCCTGCTGGTCGGCGTCGCCGCGAGCAGCCGCTGGCTACGCTAGGAGGTCGCTTGGCCGAGACCGGTCCGCCGCCCCAAGCGGCGGCGTACCAACCCGCTCAGCTCCAGCTGACATTGTCCTCGACTTCCAGGACGGTCGCGATCGCAGCCCGCTCATCCGCCATCAGGTCGCTGCCACGTTCGGCCAGCATGATGATGATGAGATCGACGCCGGAGCGCTCGGACAGCTGGGCGCAGGTGAGGCCGCGCGACTTTCTCAGCGCGGCGAGGCTGGAGCCGATCGGCGTGACGCCTTCCGGCACATAGCCATAGGATGAGCCGGAGACCGGGCTCGCCGCGGCGGTCGCCTGATGGATCGATTGAATGGGCATGTCGGGTACCTCCTGACATTTCCAATGCACCGCATGGCGTTTGGATCCGTCGCCCGCCGCCAACTTTCCGCTGCGTCGAAATCCGAAGCGAGGCCGGCGTGGCGGGGCCCCGTCTGGGCCCGAATCGGCTCAGACGAGCCAGTTCAGCGTGATCGCCGCCAGGACCAGATAGCGTCCCACCTTGGCGATGGTGACAAGCAGCAGGAAAACCGGCATCGGTTCGCGCAGGATTCCGGCGACGACCGTCAGCGGGTCGCCGACAACCGGCGCCCAGCTCAACAGCAGGGACCACCGGCCATAGCGCCGATACCAGGCCTCAGCGCGGGACAGCGCCTCGGGCCCGACGGGAAACCAGCGGCGATCCTGGAAACGCGCGATGCCTCGACCAAGATACCAGTTGATCACCGAGCCCAGCACATTGCCGATGCTGGCCAACGTCAGCAGCCAGATCGGCGAATAATCGGCCAGCAGAAGCCCGACCAGGACCGCCTCGGACTGCATCGGCAGGATGGTGGCGGCGGCGAGGGCGGCGAGAAAGAGGCCGGCATAAAGAGCGAGATCGGTCATGCCGGACGCCGGCCATCGGCCCGATGCCGCAACGCGCGTTGCTGGCTTGATGCGTGCGGCCGCAAGCTCCGGGCGAGTCTTGCGAGAGGATTGGCCTGTGCTTCCTCAGCGTAAGTATGGTTACCTTCCAATATATTCCGATCTCCGGATGCGTTTGTTTCTCTGGAGCACTGGCGTCGGCGCTTCTGGCGCACGCCCTGTGCACGACCTGGCAGAGACCTTAATTCCGCCTCATAATCGCCGGATTTCCTGACGTTTCTTAACCCAACGGACATGAATTCGTAACGGTCCCTCTTGGGGCTGCAACGAAATCGTGCCGTTTGCGTTGTCGCTCGGAGTTTCCGGAAGTCCTTTCAATTCATGCTGTGGCTGTGTCCTGCGCACAACAGTAATTTGGCTGGGCTGTGATATACGTAGCTTAATATCTTCGAACTTGGAGTTCCCCCCGTGAACATTCTCCGCCTTTCTGCCCTGGCTTCGGCCTCGCTTCTGGCTCTCGGCGTCGTCGGCGCCCAGGCTGCTGACCTGACCTATGAGCCCGCTCCGGCTCCGGTCGTCGAGGCAGCTCCGGCCGCCTTCAACTGGACCGGCTTCTACCTCGGCGTGCACGCTGGTGCTGCCATCACCGATTTCGACTATAGCTCGCCTTTCGTCGCCGGCACGGCCAGCGATGACAACACCGGCTTCCTCGGTGGCGTCCAGGCCGGCTACAACTGGCAGTTCGACAACATCGTCATCGGCGCGCAGACCGACTTCGCCTATACCTCGGCGAAGATCTCGGACGGCGGCTTCGAGAACAAGCTTGAATGGCTCGGCAGCACGACCGCTCGCGTCGGTTATGCCTTCGACAACCTGCTCGTCTACGGCAAGGGCGGTGTCGCCTACGGTTCGTCGAAGATCACCACCCCGGTCGGCGACGACTCCAAGTGGCACACCGGCTGGACCGCTGGCGTCGGCGCTGAATACGCCTTCACCCAGAACATCACCGGCCTGGTCGAATACAACTATGTCGACCTCGGCTCGCAGGATTACTTCGACAACGCCGTTTCGGCTGACATCACGTCGAACGTCATCAAGGCCGGCCTGAACTACAAGTTCTAATCGGCTTCGACATACCATCTGGAGAAGGCGGCCCTCGGGCCGCCTTTTTCGTTTCTGGGGTGTGGTGGTCCGCCAAGCCGCGGCGGAAGGGTTGGACTTTTCATTCCCGCTAAACTGTGGCGTGCGCGCAACGGCATTCGGCCAGGGGCTCTGCTATGATTGTCATAACAATTTATATGGAGTTCCCCCGTGAACCTTCGCTTTTTCGCTCTCGCCTCGGCTTCAGTCCTGGCCCTCGGCGTTGTCGGCGCCCAGGCAGCTGACCTGACCTACGAACCCGCTCCGGTCGTCGCGGCAGCTCCGGCTGCCTTCAACTGGACCGGCTTCTACCTCGGCGTCCACGCTGGCGCGGCTATCTTCGATGGCGATTACGCCTACGGCAACTATGCGCCGAGCGATGACAACACCGGCTTCCTCGGTGGCGTCCAGGCCGGCTACAACTGGCAGTTCGACAACATCGTCATCGGCGCCCAGACCGACTTCGCCTACACCTCGGCCAAGATCTCGGACGACGTCGTCGACGCCCAGAACAAGCTTGAATGGCTCGGCAGCACGACCGCTCGTATCGGTTATGCCTTCGACAACCTGCTCGTCTACGGCAAGGGTGGTGTCGCCTACGGCCAGTCGAAGATCGAATCGGTCGCTTACGGCGACGATTCGAAGTGGCACACCGGCTGGACCGCTGGCGTCGGCGCGGAATACGCCTTCACCCAGAATATCACCGGCCTGCTCGAGTACAACTACGTCGACCTCGGCTCCAAGGATTACACCTTCGCTGGCGGCGTGGGCGCCAGCGCCGACCTGACGACCAACGTCATCAAGGCCGGCCTGAACTACAAGTTCTAGTCGGCTTCGACATACGGTTACGAGAAGGCGGCCCATCGGGCCGCCTTCTTCGTTTTGGGCTCGGCCCCGCCATACGTCTGCGGATAAGGGTCTCGACATTTTCATTCCCGCTAAACTGTGGCGTCCGCGCAACGGTATTCCGTAGGGGCGTCTGCTATGAGTGCCATAGCAATTCAGATGGAGCTCCCCCGTGAACATTCGCTTTTTCGCTCTCGCTTCCGCTTCGGTCCTGGCTCTCGGTGTCGTCGGCGCCCAGGCTGCTGACCTGACCTACGAGCCCGCCCCGGTCGCCGCGGCAGCTCCCGCTGCCTTCAACTGGACCGGCTTCTACCTCGGCGTTCATGCCGGTGCTGCCATCACCGATTTCGACTACAGCTCGCCGGACAACGACTTCCCGGGCTTCAGCGATGACAACACCGGCTTCCTCGGTGGCGTCCAGGCCGGCTACAACTGGCAGTTCGACAACATCGTTGTCGGTCTCCAGACGGACTTCGCCTACACCTCTGCCAAGGTTTCGCTCAACGGCTTTGACGGCGAAGGCCTTGAGCAGAAGCTTGAGTGGCTGGGCAGCACGACCGCTCGTATCGGTTATGCCTTCGACAACCTGCTCGTCTACGGCAAGGGCGGTGTCGCTTACGGTCAGTCGAAGCTCGAACTCTCGGCTATTGGCCTGTCGGCTGACGATTCCAAGTGGCACACCGGCTGGACTGCTGGCGTCGGCGCTGAATACGCCTTCACCCAGAACATCACCGGTCTGGTCGAGTACAACTATGTCGACCTCGGCTCGCAGGATTACTTCAACGGTGCGGTCTCTTCGGACCTGACCTCGAACGTCATCAAGGCGGGCCTGAACTACAAGTTCTAATCGGCTTCAACCGATCGCTTACGAGAAGGCGGCCCATCGGGCCGCCTTTTTCGTTTTGGGATTGCCTATTGGCCCTCGATGGATCGGGCAGGGGGCTCGGACAGTTCGGTGCCCGGCTCGACAGCCTCGCCCCCGTGGGAAGCGAATCGAGATCGCTGCCCGCGAAGCGGCAGCGTATGTCGGGCTGTAGCTTGCGTCGTCGGGAAATAGCGCAGCCTGCACGACCCGTCCATCCGCGCGGCGCCAAGCCTACCGTATGGAATCATCGCATCGACTATCCATGGATCCTATGTCGCAAACGGGACGCCTGGTCCCGATTCGAATTCGTGAGATGGCGGATTCTTCTGATGTTTGGCTGACTGGCTGGGGCTGGAGAGGCCTAGTTTGGCCTAGAGGCCTGTAAACCGGCGAGCAAGCCCTCTAAGATAAGGCCCATTGTCTCGTTGGGCTGTCGGCAACGGTAAAGTGATCGGCTGTTGCAAGGTCATACCGCCATCCTTATCGCGGTAGCCGAGGGCGCGCATCATCTCTCCGCAATGCGCCCAGAACGTCTCGTGATGGTGGCGCTCAATGCTTGCTATGCCGGCGCCATTGTCGCCAGTGCGAAATAGCCTCTCGTTCAGTGCGCGCAGGTCCGAGAACGAAACGTCGAATGGCCTGACTGGGGCTACCCTCAAAAATGCGCCTATTCTCTCAAGTGGAGGAGCGTTAGAAGCGAGTTCTTCGTAACGCAAGACAAGGGTATTCATGGGATCTCGTCCCACGAACGCCTTCACATGATCCTGCCAGGCGCCGGGCCATGCTTTGCCGACAATGAGGTCATCGAAAGATAGCTGTTGCTCCTCGAAGTCCGCCAGAAATCTTCTGTATGAAAAAAGGGAAGCTCGCGCATCCCTCACAATGTAGATGCACGAGTCGGTTTCTGGTACGAAGTCGTGCGTCTTGATGAGGAATAGATCTGGCGATGCCCGTGCCTTCTCGAGAAAATCGTCGAACGTCTCTTCGTCAAATCGGAGCTCGCCGACTACCTCGGTCAGCTTCCCAGCCTTTCCATTGGCAGGCTGGTATGCTGTATAGCTACCAAGATCGAAGCTACGCTTCAGCACAGTTCGAAAGAGATGATTTCCCGAGCGGGGATACGAAGCCACCCACACTATCAATTACGTTCCTCAGTCCCAGAAATCGGCTATCTCTAGTTGAGCTCCGGCCCAGCGACGGCGCACCCTTATCCGAAGCGCGTCAGGAAATCTGCGTAGGCGACGGTTAAGCCTGCTCGAAGATCAATTCGGGCGCGCCAGCCAAGGTCCGTCATGCGGGAAACGTCGAGGAGCTTTCTCGGTGTGCCGTCGGGCCGCGACGTGTCGAAAGCCAGTCGGCCACGGTAGCCGACAACTTCGGCAATCAACTCGGCAAACTCGCGCATCGAGATATCGGATCCGGTCCCGACATTGAGCGGCACCTCGTCGGAATAGTGCTTCATCACATGGACAGAAGCATCGGCCAGGTCATCGACCGAAAGGAATTCACGGCGCGGGGTCCCCGTACCCCAAACCTCAACGACCGATTGGCCCGAAGCCTTGGCTTCATGGATGCGCCGGATCAGCCCTGCGGGTGCGTGACTGTGCTCGGGATGATAATTGTCGCCCGGACCATAGAGATTGGTCGGCATGATGGATACGAAATCGGCGCCGTGCTGACGCCGGAAGGCCTGACAGAGTTTGACGCCGGCGATCTTTGCGATCGCATACCATTCGTTGGTCGGTTCCAAGGCACCCGAGAGCAGTGCCTCCTCGACGATCGGCTGCGCAGCGAGCCGAGGATAAATGCAGGAGGATCCCAGAAACAGCAGCTTTTTGACGCCAGCATGATAGGCGGCGTCGATCACGTTTGTTTCGATCTGCAAGTTCTCCAGCAGGAAATCGGCCGGATAGCTGTTGTTCGCCACGATGCCGCCTACCTTTGCGGCCGCGAGAAACACGACGTCAGGGCGCCTACTCGTCAGCCAGGTGGCGGTCTGGGCCTGGTTGCGAAGATCAACTTCGTCGCGAGCAACCGACAGCACTTCGCATCCTTCGGTGGCCAGCCGACGCACAAGTGCACGGCCCGCCATTCCCCGATGGCCGGCCACGAAAACACGAGTGCCCGCCAAGTCGAACAGCGGCGCAGGGTTCTCATCTAGGCTGGATTGAATTTCAGCTTGCATGTTCGTGCACCCTCCGACCGGCTCCCTGTCGAACCGACACCAAATCTGCCTCTACCATTTCGCGAACCAGGGATGGGAAGCTGGTCTTGTGCCGCCATCCGAGCCTCTGGCGGGCTTTTCTGGCGTCGCCCAACAGCAGATCAACTTCCGTAGGACGAAAATAGCGCGGGTCGACCTCGATTAGGACCTCTCCGGTACGCGCATCGAATCCCCGTTCGTCTCGGCCCGAGCCGCTCCATTCGATGCGGCGGCCGATATGGGAAAACGCAAGCTCCACAAATTCGCGCACGCTATGTGCCTCGCCCGTCGCGAGCACGAAATCGTCTGCCTGCGGATGCTGGACGATCATCCACATACCTTCGGCATAGTCGCGAGCGTGGCCCCAATCCCGCTGGGCGTCGAGATTGCCGAGATAAAGGCGTTGCTGCAAACCGAGTTCGATTGCCGCGACGGCTCGAGTGATCTTGCGAGTTACGAAGGTCTCCCCCCGCAGTGGACTTTCGTGATTAAAGAGGATGCCGTTCGTCGCGTGAATCCCATACGCTTCGCGATAGTTGACCGTGATCCAATAAGCGTAGAGCTTTGCAGCTGCATAGGGGGAGCGTGGATAGAATGGAGTCGTCTCGCTCTGTGGGACGGCCTGGACTTTTCCGTACAGTTCGGACGTCGAGGCTTGATAGAAGCGGACAGATTTCTCCATTCCCAAAATGCGTATCGCTTCGAGAATGCGAAGCGGACCAAGGCCGTCGGCATTGCCGGTATATTCCGGTGTTTCGAAGCTCACTTGAACATGGCTTTGCGCGGCAAGATTGTAAATCTCGGTCGGCTGAACCTGCTGAATGATACGGATCAGATTGGTTGCATCCGTCATGTCGCCATAGTGCAGAAAGAAACGAACGCCCTTCTGGTGTTCGTCCGTGAATAGATGGTCGACGCGGGACGTATTGAAGGACGAGGAACGCCGTTTGACGCCATGCACAATGTACCCTTTGGCAAGCAAGAGTTCAGCGAGGTAGGTACCGTCCTGGCCCGTAGCCCCGGTGATAAGCGCAACTCGATTTGTCATATCTGCCTGTACTTGACTACGGTGCTAGGATCGCGATGAATTGGCCGAACTCTCAAGTCGAATCTGGCGCTCTATCCGTTGCGCCCGTCTGTGAGACCTGAATGATCTGCGAAATGCCCGGAACGCCACCCGCACCGCGGCGGGCCATGAAAGCTCTGGTGAGTCGAGAAGCCGGGCCAGCGAGAGTCCTTCAACCGAATGGGCGAAAAGGTGCTGCGCGGAGGATCGGATCACGGGGTCGGAAAGATCAACTTCGAGCTCGGGAACGGCGGGCGTCTCGAACTGGCTTAACCAGTGGCCCATATATTCGGCGATCTGCTTTTCGCGACGCAAAGCCGAACGAGGTTTCGTGACCCTCAAACGGCGCTCCAGTCCCGTCAGAAAAGCATCTGCATTTTGACTTCGATGCCGATATTTCTCGGCATGGCTGATAATCGCCTTAACGGCTTGTGTTCTCAGCAGCCGATAGTCGGCTTCGTTCCACTTTGCTTCATGAATGGGGTGACACAGGAACGGCGCTGGAATGAATCGTAGCCGATGATGGAAAGACGCGGCGACGGGCAAGACGACATCCCAATAGGGCGCTCCCAATTGGAAGCACGCTAGATCGGCATCTTCGCGAATTTCGCTTACGGTATTTCGAGAAAAGAAAATGCCGTCAATGCCACGCCGGTAGACGCCGATCACCTCGCCGCCGAGATGCTCGACGTCCACGCGGCGCGCGACCAGAATTGTATTGGAAGCAGTGTCGAGGACATCTAGGATATTGCTCTGCACCATGTAGATGTCGGCATTTACCACTGCGCCAATATCTTCGCCGCCAATAGCGCTGAGTAGATCGCCGAATGCGGGACCATAGCGCAGGGAGAACATTCCTGGGCTGGAAGCTTCACGGAACCCGACGGTGGGAAAGTGCCCAAGGCCGGCCTTTTCTCCCGGGCGCCCGAGCGATAAGACGCGAAACCCGCTGCGCTCGAATGAGGCAATGGCTGTCGTTGTAGTCAGCTTCGCGACACCTGCCTTGCAAGCACTGGGGGGTATTGAGGTCACAAGAAGCGCGCTTTGATTTTCATTCATAGAATGAATATAAACGAAGAAATAACGCCAGCGCAAGCTTGGAGATATTCAAATACCCATGCGATCAAAGGGGCTTAGTCCCAAATCGTCTCTGCACGCGAATTAAAAAAAAGAAATATCCTCAAAAGAACTATAATGAATATAAAGTTGTTTTGCGTGTAATTGGGTGTTTTGTTTATGATTGGAAATAGAGTGAAATTATATATAAATATTCTATTTAAAAATTAAGATTATCATAATTTGGTTGTATTTCTATAATTGGGCAATCTCTGGGTGTTGGCGTGCTGGTTTCCGCGTCCAGCATTCAAACGGCGGAATCATAGCCGAAGCGTTTTGCAATGCTTTGATAGCCTTCCAAATTGACAGCGCGCTCAAGGAAACCTTGTGACACCTCGCGTCTGGGTAGTGGACCAATATCTACAGGACGACGGCCGCTGTCGCCGGTAAGTACGACACTGTTGGCGCGCGCGGCAAAGCCCGGCAAAAATACAATGTCGAGTTCCTCACATATCGCCATCATTATTTGATCCGGCTTAACGACAAAATCCTCATACCGCCAGACTGACAGGTGGGAGTAGTCATCCAAGAAGCGGATGCAGCGCTCGCAATATTGCTCGAAACCTGTCAGTTGCTCGGTAAACCCGTTTTCGACCATGCTGAGCCAGGCATCGATCGGATTTCGGATCGTCACGACTTGGCGCAGTGGATATCTGCCCCGCAGGGCATCTGCCAAACGTGTTCGGGGAGCGCGTTGCGTGAGGTAGTCGGAATGAGAATGATCTCTGAGCACGAGTCGCTTTTCGTGAACCCGACAGAGATCTACAACGGGATCCAGTCTTTCGCGAAATAGCTCGGCCATCCTCTCGTCCGAGGGTACTAGATAGGGATAGTTCCAAGCAATTTGCCCCAACGGGTCTAGCGGATAGAACGGCGCCATGGATGGTGTCAGGGGATGCAACTCACTCAGGAGAACTACGTCCGGCATCGCGGCAAGGCATCGACTGATCAGTGTCCCGCCTGTTGCCGACAGGTGGTGAATAATGCGGATCGGTTGATCGGAAAAGGTCATCGGTTCACTCTTGCGTCCAAAAGGACTACGCCTAGGAGACGCGTTGATGCCCGTCGTGCAAGGCATGAGACTAGAACGAGCGTTGGATCAATTCCAAATCGCCGCTGCTAACGCAGAATGATTATAGGTGACTAGCTGACCTACGAAAGGCTTATCCCCCTGTCTGCCTTCCCAATCGAAGTTTGGCACTCGGATTGACTCGCATCCTCCTGCACCTCTTGCTAGATCCGCCAATCGCCCCTATCGCTTCCGGCTGGACTGCAGAGACCGATCCCCATTCCTAGAGGCCAAGCTTGCGAAGTCTCCCTGGCACACAAAACCCCCTTTCTCCGTCGCGCTCGCTTGCTAGGCGTCGCGCGATTCTCGGCAAGACCTCCGGTCAGATTGGTGTGCTGCATCAATATGATGCGCACCCTCTTCGCGTGCCTCGGCCTGCAAAAAATGGCCACGGAGGGCTGCGAATCTCCATCGTGACCCCGAGCTACAATCAGGGTCAGTTCGTTGAGCGAACACTTGAGAGCGTGCTAGGTCAAGGCTATCCACAACTCGAATACGTCCTTCAAGATGGCGGCTCGACAGACATGACCGCCGATGTCGCTCTTCGCTACGTTGAGCGCCTCAGTCGCTACGAAAGCGCGAAGGACAATGGCCAAACGCACGCGATTAATCTTGGGTTTCGTGGAACTTCCGGTGAGGTTATGGCCTATCTCAATTCCGACGATCTCCTGCTCCCCGGAAGTCTCGCTCACGTAGCAGCGTATTTTACAAACAACCCCGACGTTGATGTGGTTTACGGAGATCGAATTCTGATCGACGAAAACGACGACGAGATCGGCCGCTGGGTCCTCCCCGCACATGACGCTCGTGCGTTGCGGTTGGCGGATTACGTTCCGCAGGAGACGCTATTCTGGCGTCGCAGAATTTGGGACCAAGTTGGTGGCTTGGACGAGAGCTTCCGCTTCGCAATGGATTGGGATCTGCTCCTGAGGTTTCAGGAAGCTGGCGCCAAGATCGTCCATCTTCCGCGCTTCATGGGCGCTTTCCGGATTCACCTTCACCAGAAAACCAGTACAGAGCTTGACAACCGGGGCGCTGAGGAAATGGCTCGCCTCCGGCTGCGGAGTCTTGGCATGGAGATGACGGCCAAAGAAATCCATGCGGGATTGGCAGAATACAGGGCCGCAGCCAAACGATCGGTGTGGATGTGGCGACTGAAAAGCATGTTTGGTTTAGATGGCGAAGTCTCAACGTCCAAACAGTTCCATAGCGCCTAGGGGCCGGTTGACGGTTCGCTCGGATTGGGCTGCCAGGAAGTCCGACCGAGCGTCCAGTTTGGGAGAGCGCAACGCTCGGAGATGAGGCTCACGGAGCGGGACGCACCCGAGCAAATTGATGTTTCTGTCTTCGTCGCGGTTGTGTTGGGCGGCCCCGCCCGCACCTTGGCAGCGCCAATACGTAATCAAATCCCGTTTGCAATCGATCCGTAACCCATACGACGAGTAGATCCCGTAAGTCATCCCGCCTTCTTGTTGTCGAGGATCGGAGCCGCTTTTGCGTCAGAGATCCGGTGCCGCTCGAAGGTATGAGCGACCTTCCTGCAAAGGCATGGAAGGTCGAGTGGTCAGCTACGGGCATGAGCCGTTGCCCAAGTGTTTGGCCGATGCCGCTCTTGTCCGCCGCAATCAGAGTGGCGCAATCCCTTCGCTCTTGGGTGCCATCACCCCGCCGAAGCAGGCAAACTATTGAGATCTAAAGACTAAGGGGCTGACTGGCTGGGGCGGGAGGATTCGAACCTCCGAATGGCGGTACCAAAAACCGCTGCCTTACCGCTTGGCGACGCCCCAGCAGACGGGCCCGAAGACACCGCAGCGACCGTCCTATAGACGGTTGGACGCGCGCCCGCAACGGTGCAGCACCCCCGTCATCAACAGCCTTCGTCATCGGTCATCCACAGGACGGTTTAGAAGCTTCACAAGGCCCCTTGCGGCTGGCGAATCCACTGTCTATAACCCCGCTCATCGGCGGTCACGGAGTGTAGCGCAGCCTGGTAGCGCACCTCGTTCGGGACGAGGGGGTCGCAGGTTCAAATCCTGCCACTCCGACCATCGATCTCCCGGAAGTCATTGAATGATTTGATTTCCCTTCGGGGAAACGGGCCAGGCCCTTTCAGGGCAGACGCCGCCATCGGCGCTTTCTTCTTTCTCGTTTCCGTATCAACCCACCCGGTCTCGAGCGCCCGACCTCGGGCTATCCGTGTCGCGTATGGCCTCGTTGAAGCCGCGCCTACGCAAAGACGCGTATGGACGAGGGGCGATCGGCGGTACACTTTGGGGTGAAATGCCGATCCACCCACAACCGGCCCTTACGTCTGCGATGCTGTCCTCTCGTTTTGACACCTTCGATCTCGCTCCCTCGGCGCAGTTCGCGGCCTGGCGGGATCATTATCGCGACGTCTTCGACCTGGATCTTGCCGACGGGCGCGCCGGGTCGTATCGGGCCGAACATTCCGCCTGGGCGTTGGGCGGGCTCACGCTGACAAGGGCGTCGATGCCGCCCGGCATTGTCCGGCAGTGGCGCCACTGGACCAGGCCGCGCGTCGACGACTGGATGCTGGTCGTCGCCCCCCACGCCGCCAGGAGAACGGACGAGCTCGACGTCCCGCCCTTGACCTTCCGGTCGCTTGCGCGGCCCTTCGAGAGCCGCGGCAAGGACGGCGAAGTGCTGTCGCTGTTCCTTCCCCGGCATCTGTTCGTCGGCCAGGCCGCGATCTTTGACAGCCTGCGGCCCGCCGTCCCCTGCACGGGATTGACGGCGCTGATGGTGGACTATCTCGTTTCGCTGGAGCATCGAGCCCCCTTGCTGTCGGGACCGGAGCTGGGCCGGGTTGCCGAGGCGACGCTGGCGATGGTCAAGGCCTGCATTCTCCCCTCAGCCGAGCATTGGGCGCCGGCCGCGGACACGCTCAACCAGGCGACGGTCGCGCGGGCCCGCCGGTTGATCCAGCAAAATCTGGGTGTCCCTTCCTTCGGGCCCGGGACCCTGGTCCGTGAGCTCGGCATGTCGCGCTCGGCGCTTTATCGGGCCTTCCAGCCTCATGGCGGCGTTCTTGCCGTGATCAAGCAGGAGAGGCTGATCGAGGCGCATCGGCGGCTGGCGGCGGCGCGCAAGGCTCCGGCGGTGGGCGAGGTCGCCCTCAGCCTTGGCTTCACGGATCATTCGACCTTCTCGCGCGCCTTCAAGCAGCACTTCGGCTATCCCCCGAGTGACGTCATCGGGCTGGACCTGCTGCGCGACGCCAAGGGCGGGTAGGTCTCAGGCCCGGCCAATATTGGCGCTGGGCGACGCGACGTCCGGCTTGGAAAATTTCGTTGTGACATTCGTCGGCCGCAACCGCGAATACCCCACTTCGCACTGGACGGGTGCCTTACGGTTCTGCCAGATTGCGTAGCGTCAACAATGCCAGGGGGCACATGATGAAGAAGACCTACCAGAAGCCGTCGCTCGACAAGGCTGCCACGCTGCAGACCATCGCCGCAGCCTGCAATATCAGCTTCGAAGACTGCTAAAGCCGTCAGGCGCCCGGCACTGCGCCGGCATCGGCAGGTCGTTTCCCGATCGAGCCGAGCGGTGACGTCGAGGGTGTGGTCCATCCCTCACCGGGCCATGGCATGCTGGAACCCGCCGGCTTCCTGGGAGCTGGCGGGTTCGTTGTGTCCCGCCGGCGACGATTCCGCCGACATCGATTCGCGGCCGGTTGAAGCCCTTTAACGATCCAGTGCCGGACGCGATCCGGAGCGTGTGGCTGGGCGCAGCGGCAAAATGCCGGGCAGGGGACCCTGGACGGTGGAAAGGCAAGCTTTCCCTTCACCATGAAGGACTTGCATCCGTTTCCCGGCGTCATCATATCTTGCTGACTGGCGGGCACGACGATAGCGTGGCGCCCAAGATGTCCAGCCGTCGCCTGGGCCTGAGACGTGGTCCCATGCCGATCTCCAAAAATGCCCTGGTCCGCTCGACCGTCCTGTTCCTGCTGCTCGGTCTCGCCGCCCTGCTGGCGATCGTCGGGGCGATGGTCTGGCTCGTCAACGAGACGGCGGTCAACTCGAACAATCTGATCAAGGCGCGCAGCGAGCGCGCCGCGCTGATCACGCTGCGCGGCCTCGGCCAGGACGCGGAAACCGGCCAGCGCGGCTACCTGCTCACCAACAATCCCGACTACCTTGCGCCCTACAACGACGCGAAGTCGAAGTTCCCTGCCCAGATGGACAAGGTGCAGGCGGCCTTTGACGACGAGCCGGCGCAGGCGACCCTGGCGGCCCGGTTGCGCGAGACGATGACCGCGAAATTCGCGGAACTCGAGACCACGATCGAACTGGCGAAAAACGGCCAGCGCGACGAGGCGCTGGCGATCGTCAATGCCGATCGCGGCCGCGAGCTGATGGACGAGGCGCGCGCCTTCTTCGACCGCGCGATCGAAAAAGCCGACCAGACCGTGCTCGACAGCATCGCGCGGCAGCAGCGCGGCATCGACATGCTGCGCTGGGTGACGTTCCTGGGCGCGCTGGTCATCATCGGCGTCGTCGGCGGCTCGATCTGGACCGTCTGGCAATATACGCGGCAGCTGGTCGAGGCGCAGCGCGAGGTCGCCGTGCTGAATGCCGACCTGGAGCGGCGGGTCAACGAGCGGACCGCCGATCTCGGCCGGGCCAACGAAGAAATCCAGCGCTTCGCCTATATCGTCACGCATGATCTGCGCGCGCCGCTGGTCAACATCATGGGCTTCACCAGCGAGCTGGAGGCGAGCCTCGGCGCGTTGCAGGATTATGTCGGCGAGGCAACCGCCCCGACCGGTGGCGCCGCCGCCGCCGCCGAGACGGACAAGGCCGAGGCCGCGCGCCTCGCCGCCTTCGAGGAGCTGCCCGAGGCGATCGGCTTCATCCGCTCCTCGACGCGCAAGATGGACGGCCTGATCAACGCCATCCTGAAGCTTTCGCGCGAGGGCCGGCGCACGCTGAAGCCCGAGACGATCGACCTGCAGGGACTGCTCGAAAATGCCGCCAATGCGGTGCGCCACCAGGTCGTCGATGCCGGCGGCGAGGTGGTCATCGACGGCCGCCCGCCGGCGCTGCTTTCCGATCGCCTGACGCTGGAACAGATCTTCGGCAATCTGCTCGACAATGCCGTCAAGTATCGTTCCAAGGACCGGCCCTTGCGGGTGCGTATCGAGGCCGGGGTCGGCCCGGGCAACACCGTGGTCGTTAGGGTCGAGGACAATGGCCGGGGCATTGCGCCCCAGGACCACGAGCGCATTTTCGAGCTGTTCCGCCGGTCGGGATCGCAGGATCAGGCCGGCGAGGGGATCGGCCTCGCCCATGTCCGCTCGATGGCTCGGAACATAGGCGGCGATGTCGGCGTCCAGTCGGAACTGGGCACCGGATCGACCTTTGAAATCACCTTCGCGCGGGATCTGCGCAGCGTAATCGGAGCCATTTGACGTGAACCAGCAAGCCAAACCCGTTCTCATCGTCATGATCGAAGACGATGAAGGCCATGCCCGTCTGATCGAGAAGAACATTCGCCGCGCCGGCGTCAGTAACGAGATCGTCCCGTTCACCAACGGCACGGAAGCGCTGAACTACCTGATGGGGCCGGATGGCTCGGGCCTGGTCAGCGCCGGCCGGCAGATCCTCGTTCTGCTCGATCTCAACCTGCCCGACATGACCGGCATCGACATTCTCGAGAAGATCAAGTCGAACCAGCACACCCGCCGCTCGCCGGTCGTGGTGCTGACGACGACGGATGACAGCCGCGAGATCCAGCGCTGCTACGATCTCGGCGCCAATGTCTACATCACCAAGCCGGTCAATTACGAAGGCTTCGCCAACGCGATCCGACAGCTCGGGCTGTTCTTCGCGGTCATGCAAGTGCCGGAAACCGAATAAGTTATGCCAAGCCGGCCGATTTCCATCCTCTATATCGACGACGATCCTGGCCTGACGCGCCTGGTGCAGAAGGCGCTCGGGCGGCGGGGCTATGCGGTCGAGGCGTCGCCGACGGGGGAAAGCGGCCTGGAGCGGCTGGCGGCCGGCGGCATCGACGTCATCGCGCTCGACCACTATCTACCGACCGGCACCGGCCTCGACTTCCTGCGCGAACTCGCCGCCATCCCCGATCGGCCGCCGGTGGTCTATGTCACGGCATCGGGCGACACGGCGGTGATCGTCGCGGCCCTCAAGGCCGGCGCCGCCGATTATGTGCCCAAGGCGGTGGGCGACGAGTTCCTGGAGATCCTGGGCAGCGCCATCGACCAGGCGGTCGAGAAGGGTCGCCTGCAGCGGGCGCGCGAGCTGGCCGAGCAGGAGACGCGCATCGCCAAGGAGCGCGCCGAGGTCCTGCTGCACGAGGTCAACCACCGCGTCGCCAACAGCCTCGCCATTGTCGGCTCGATGATCCGCATGCAGGCCAACGCCGTCACCGAGCCGCAGGTCAAGCAGGCGCTTGGCGAGGTGCAGAGCCGGATCGCGGCGATCGCCGGCGTGCATCGCCGGCTGTATTCCTCGCACGACGTGCGCGTCGTCGACCTCTCCGCTTATCTGGGCGGCCTGGTCAGCGAACTCGAGACGACGATGCGCGCTTCGGGCCATACCTCGACGACGCATTGCCAGATCGACCCGGTCGAGGTCCCGACCGACAAGGCGGTGACGATCGGCATCCTCGTCACCGAACTCGTGATCAACGCGTTCAAATACGCCTATCCCGGCGCGCTGAGCGGCCAGATCCGCGTCATCCTCAAGGCGGATCCGGCAACCCGGCTTCGCCTCCTCGTCCAGGATGACGGCGTCGGCCGACAAAGCGCGGATCCGCGCGGGACGGGCGTCGGCGGCCGGATCGTCAGCGCCATGGCGGCAAGTCTTGGAGCCACGATCGACTATTCGCTGCCGCCCGGCTGCACGGTCAGCCTCGATTTCGACGTCTGACCGATAGGGCGAAGACGCGCGCCATGCCGCGCTCTTCGCCCGTCACTGACAACGCCCCGAACCGATTGCGCCGCGCTCATCCAGCAGCCGCACCAGAAGCTCCACCCGCGACGAGACTTCCAGCTTCTGGTAGGCGCGCTTGCGATGCGTCTTGACCGTCTCGGCGCTGACCTGGAGCATCTGGGCGATCTCCTTCTCGCCGACGCCCGAGATCAGAAGCCGCATCACCTCCATCTCGCGCGAGGAGAGGTTGTCGCTGCCGAGCCGCCTCAGCGCCGCCTGGATCGGGTCTTCGCGGGTCTGCAGATGCAGGGTGCGGTCTTCCCAGTGGCGCTGGCAGATCGCCATCAACGAGGCCTGGATCGGCTCGATCGACGACAGGTCACGCTCGCTGAAGCCGCGACTGCCGGTCCGATAGAGCGCGACCTGGACGGTATCGCGCTCCGAGACCCGCAGGGCAAAGTCCAGCTCCTTCAACCGCTTGGGCCAGCCGGCGGTCAGATAGCCGATCTCTTCGCGCGTATCGATCTCGATGGTTTCGGTGGCGCTCGGCGGCTTGTCGAGGACGGGGCTGCGGGCCAGGGTTTCCATCAGGTAGAAGCCGCTTTGGATCTTGCGGCGGTGCATCTGGTAGAACGGACTGTGCTGGAAGGTGTGCTTTGCGTAGGATTCCAGCACCTCGCTGCCGATCCGCTCGGGCGAGGAGGTAGACGTCACCTCGACAAGTTCCTCGTCGTGATAGAGCGCGATCATCGCCAGGTCGAAAGAGATCAGCTCCTGCAGCGTGGCGGTCAGGTGACCGTCGAAGTCCCGCTGTTCCGACGCCAGGATGAGGCGCGCCAGCGCGTCGTCGGACCGGCGCGTCGCAAGGGGCCGCACCGACCGGGGAGCCGCCAACTGGCAAACAGGTTTGAAGTCGGACGAGGACAACGCTTCCCCCTTGTCTTCGATGTCGGCCGCAGGATTCAGCCGATTGTGCGGGCGCCGTCAATGGCAAACCCCGCTTTCGGGGGCCAGCCTATGTGCGAACCGGGCCCCCAGGCCGGAATCCGCCTTCATGCCGCTCGGTCATGTCCTGCCGGACGAGTCACTGCTTGCACACGCGCCGCGCGGGGGCGCGCGCCTGTCCCCCCGCCGGAGGATATTTGCCCCCGGGGCCGTCTGCTATGGACAGCGTTCTTCAAGTTCATCGGGAGGACTACATGAACGCCAAGACCCTGCTCGCCACGGCCTTTTTCTTCACCGGCGCCAGCCTTGCGCAGGCCGCCGATCCGATCGGCGTCGCGACCAACATCGCCAACGTCCCGTTCGAGTTCCAGGATGGCAATGGCGTTCTGATGGGATTCGAAGTCGACATTCTCCGCCTGGTTGGCGAAAAGCTCGGCAGGCCGGTCAATTTCCAGGAAATGCCCTTCCAGAGCCTGTTCGCGGCGGTTCAGTCGGGCCGTTCGGATCTGGCGATCGGCTCGATCACCATCACGCCGAAGCGCCTGGAATCGGTGGCGTTCACCCAGCCCTTCTTCGACGCGGACCAGTGCCTGACCGTCGGCTCGAAGAGCGGCATCGAAGGCGTCGAGGGCATGTCGGGCAAGGCTCTCGCCGTGATCACGGGCACCACCGGCGAGATCTGGGCGACCGACAGCGAAGGCAAGCTGAAGTTCGGTTCGATCAGCCGCTATGACAGCAACCAGGATCCGATGATGGACATCGCAACCGGTCGCATTGACGGCTTCGTGCACGACTGTCCGATCGATGCCTACTACATCAAGGACAAGCCGCAGTTCAAAATCGTCGCCACCATCCCGACGAACGAACAGTTCGGTCTGATGCTTCCCAAGAACAGCCCGCTCCTGGACGACGTGAACAAGGTCATCACCGAGCTCAAGGAAAGCGGCAAGATGGCCGAATTGCACGAGAAGTGGTTCGGCATGGCCCCGGCCGAGGGATCGAGCACGGCGAAGGTGCTGCCGGTTCCGGCTCTCTGATCCTTCCCCATCCCAATGAAGTCCGGCCTGCCTCAAAGCGGGCCGGACCCGTATCCGCGGGGGCCGCATGGACCTGATCACGACCTTCTTCAATCTCGACGTTCTGAAGCAGGCGGCGCCCTTGCTGCTGCAGGGCTTCTGGCTGACCATCCTGCTGGGCGCGACCAGCCTGGTGATTTCGCTGTCGCTGGGCCTGCTGCTGGTCCTGATCCGGCTTTATGCACCCAGGCCGCTGCGCTTCCTGGCGATCGCCTATATCGACGTCTTCCGGGCGCTGCCGCTGCTGGTGCTACTGATCCTCGTCTATTACGCCCTGCCTTTCGTCGGGATCCGGCTCACATCGTTCTGGGCCGCGGCCGCCGCCTTGTCGCTGGTCGCCTCCGCCTACATGGCCGAGACGTTCCGCGCCGGCATCGAGGCGGTGCCGAGGGGGCAGTTCGAGGCCGCGCGCACGCTCGGCTTCAGCTGGCCACGCATGATGTCCGACATCATCCTGCCGCAGGCGATGCGGCTTGTCGTGCCGCCGACGACCGGCGTCTCGATCGGGCTGATCAAGGATACGGCGCTCGCGTCGGTCGTGGCGCTGCCTGACCTGCTCAAGCAGGCGACGCAGACGCAGGCCTTCTACGCCAACCCATCGCCGCTGGTCGGCGCCGCTTTGCTTTACCTGATCCTGCTGCTGCCGCTCGTGCGTCTGGTCAGCATCCTTGAAGCCCGCCAGAAGCGCTCGCGCTGATGGCAGTCCGCAATCCAGGAGCCACCGTCATGAGCGACAAGGCCGCTTCGGTATCCGGCACCGATCCCATCATCACGATGCGCAAGGTGGAAAAGCACTACGCCAAGTTCCACGCGCTGCGCGACATTGACCTCGACGTGCGCCGCGGGGAGGTGATCGCGATCATCGGACCCTCCGGCTCCGGCAAATCGACGCTGATCCGTTGCATAAACCGGCTGGAGACGATCTCGTCCGGAGAGATCGTCGTCGACGGCACCAAGGTGGAAGACGGCAAGAGCCTGGCGCGGGTGCGTGCCGAGGTCGGCATGGTGTTCCAGCAGTTCAACCTCTTCCCACATATGAGCGTGCTGCGCAACGTGGCCATCGCGCCGATGCGCGTGCGCGGCATGCCGAAGGCTGAAGCCGAGAAGCGTGCACGGCAGCTTCTGGAGCGCGTCGGACTTTCGCCGCAGGTGGACAAGTATCCCGAGCAGCTTTCCGGCGGCCAGCAGCAGCGCGTCGCGATCGCCCGCGCGCTCGCCATGGAGCCGCTGGTGCTGCTGTTCGACGAGCCGACGTCCGCGCTCGACCCGGAGATGGTGGGCGAGGTGCTCGACGTGATCCAGAGCCTTGCGGCCACCGGGGTCACCATGCTTGTGGTGACGCACGAAATGGGCTTCGCCCGCCGCGTCGCCGATCGCGTCGTCTTCATGGAGGCGGGGCAGATCATCGAGCAGGGCAGCCCCGACGACCTCTTCGACAATCCGAAAACGGACCGAGCGCGTGCCTTCCTCAGCGCCATCATGCACGGCGCCGCCTGAACGTCCTCACCACGAAAGCCTGCACGATGATTGATACCCCCGTTGAAGCACGGCCCGCCGTGCGCGCGCTGTCCAGCTCGCTGATCCGCGAAGTCGCCAATGCCGCGATGGGCAAGGCCGACGTGCTGCCGTTCTGGTTCGGCGAATCCGACCAGCCGACCGCGCCCTTCATCCGCGAGGCCGCCGCCGCGTCACTGGCCGGGGGCGAGACCTTCTATTCCCAGAACCTCGGCCGTCCCTATCTCCGCGAGGCGATCGCCGCCTATCTGAGCGACCTGCATGGCCGCGACATCCCGGTCGAGCGGGTGGTGGCAACGGGATCCGGCATGACCGGCCTTCAGGTCGCCAACCAGCTGATCCTGTCGCCCGGCGACCGGGTCGTGGTGGTGACGCCGCTCTGGCCCAACATCAGCGAGGCGCCCCTGATCCTCGGCGCAAAGGTCGAGCGCGTGTCGCTGTCGGTCGAGCACGGGCGCTGGACGCTCGACGTCGACAAGCTGATCGCGGCGCTGACGCCGGACACGCGCATGGTGATCATCAACTCGCCCAACAACCCGACCGGCTGGATGATCGACGACGAGAGCCTCCAGGCGATCCTCGCCCATTGCCGCAAGCACGGCATCTGGATCCTCGCCGACGACGTCTATGAACGGCTGGTCTATGATCCCGCGCCGCGTTCGGCCCCTTCCTTCCTGCGCCATTATCAGCCGGGTGACAGGATCATTTCGGTCAACAGCTTCTCGAAGTCCTGGTCGATGACCGGCTGGCGCATCGGCTGGATGGTGCTGCCGGAGCCGCTGGCCCAGGACGCGACCAAGCTCGTCGAATACAATTTCTCCTGCATTTTTGAGCCGACGCAGCGCGCCGCCACGGTCGCTGTTGTCGAGGGCGAGGCGGAGGTCGCGCGGATGCGCGCCCATCTCGTCCGCACGCGGGCGCTGCTGGTCGACGAGCTCAAGGCGCTCGACCGCGTCAGCGTCCCGGATGCCGGCGGGGCGATGTATGCCTTTCTGAAGATCGAAGGGCATGGCGACTCGCTCGCCCTGGCGCAGCGTCTGGTGCGCGAGACAGGTCTGGGCCTCGCGCCCGGCCGCGCTTTCGGCCCGGAAGGCGAGGGCTGGCTGCGCTGGTGCCACGCCACCACCGAGGAAAAGATCGTCGCCGGCGTCGCCCGCCTGCGGGACTTCCTGCGCCGCTAAGATCGGCGGGGGCTTCGTCGCAAGGGGCGGGGCCTCCCCCATCCGGCTGGAGACGGTATCACGAGGGTGAGGCGCTCCGCGCCTTGTCCGGCCGTGCGGCCATGCCGATCGCCGCCTCCAGCACCGTGAAGACGCGTTCGTCCTGGCATTGCGAGACGTTGAAGCGCAGGTAATTGCCGGCGGATTGCGCGACGCTGAAGGCGTTGCCCGGGGCCAGCACGATGCCGTGCCCGAGCGCCGCCCGGGCGACATCGGCGGCGTCGATGCCTTCGGGCAGCCGGCACCAGAGGAACATGCCGGCCTGCGGCTCGATCCACGGCACGAGCCCCAGGGTCCTCAACTTCGCGCCGACTTCCAGCCGCGCGCGCGACAGGCGCAGCCGCAGAGCTTCCAGATGCTTGCGATAGCCGCCGTCGCGCAGCACGGCCAGCGTCAGCTCGGCATTGAGCCGCCCGCCGCCAAAGGTGGTGGCGATCTTCAGATCGATCAGCCCTTCGATCCAGTCTGGACGCGTGGCGATGAAGCCGCAGCGCGCCGAGGCGGAAAGCGTCTTGGAGAAGCTGCCGATCTGGATCACCCGCTCCAGTCCGTCGAAGGCCGCGAGCCGCGGCGCGGGCAGGGCCTCGAAATCGGCGAAGATGTCATCCTCGATGATGGTGAGCGCGAACTGCTCGGCGAGCTTCAGCACGCGATGCGCGATGACGGGCGAGAGCGTGGCGCCGGTCGGATTGTGGATCGCCGAATTCGTGATGTAGAGGCGCGGCCGCCGCTCGGCGCAGACCTGCGCGAACGCTTCGATATCGGGGCCGTTGGGCGTGTAAGGCACGCTGACGATGACGACGCGATGCGCCTTCAACAGCGCCTGGAAATTGAAATAGCAGGGGTCGTCGACGAGCACCACGTCCCCCGGCTCGACCAGGAAGCGGCAGAGCAGGTCGATGCTCTGCGTGCCGGAATCCGTCAGCAGGATCTGGTCCGGCGGCGCCTCGACGCCCTTCTCGGCGAGCCGGCGGCCGATCAGCTGGCGCAGCGGCGCCAGGCCGAGCGGCGTGCCGTAATCGCTGAGCGCCGCGCTGTCGGCGCGCGACAGGCTGCGCAGCGCCCGGCGCAGCCCATCCTCCGGAAACCAGGCCGGCGGCAGCCAGCCGCAGCCGGGCTTCAGGTCGCCATCGCCGGCATCGAGCGATTGCCGCGACACCCAGAAGGGATCGATCTCGCGGTCGAGCTTCGGCCCGATTTCCGAAAGCGCCAGCGGCGCCGTCTGGCTGGCGACATAGAAGCCCGAGCCCGGCCGCGACTGGATCAGCCCTTCGCCGACGAGGCGCTCATAGGCTTCCACCACGGTCGAGGTCGAGACCCGCAGGCTCGCCGCCAGCGCGCGGATCGATGGCAGCTTCGCGCCCGCCGTCAGGCTGCGATTGGCGACGCGCTGCCGGATCACGGCCATGACCTGCGCGGTGAGCGTGCCGTCGCCGGCAATCCTGTCCATCCGTATTGTTTCCGTCGCCATAACAGTTTCAACCAACTGTACCGCTCTGTGTCTGGTCGAAAAAGCCCCCGCGCGCGATGAAACGTCGGGATCTTGAAAAGGTGCGACATGGACAAGGCGACGAGCGGCTGGATCAGCGGATTCATCGGCGTGCTCATCTTCAGCGGCTCGCTGCCGGCGACCCGGACGGCCGTGCTGCAGTTCGATCCGGTGTTCCTGACCGTGGCGCGCGCCGCGATCGCCGGCCTGTTGGCGCTCGCGCTTTTGCTGCTGCTTCGCCAGAAGCGGCCGGCGCGCGAAGACCTCGTGCCGCTCGCCGTCGTCGCGGGGGGCGTGGTGCTGGGCTTTCCGCTGCTGACCGCGCTGGCGCTCCAGCATGTCACCTCGGCCCATTCGATCGTCTTCATCGGCCTGCTGCCGCTTTCGACCGCGCTCTTCGGCGTCATCCGCGGCGGCGAGCGGCCGCGACCGGCCTTCTGGTTCTTTTCCGGGCTGGGCAGCGCGGCCGTCGCCGGCTTCGCGCTGGCGCAGGGGCTGACGGCTTCGCCCGCGGGCGACCTGCTGATGCTGGCGGCGATCCTCGTCTGCGGCCTCGGCTATGCGGAGGGCGGCCGGCTTTCGCGCACGATCGGCGGCTGGCAGGTGATCTCCTGGGCGCTGGTGCTGTCGTTGCCGGTGATGCTGGCCGTATCGGCGCTCTACTGGCCACCCAGCTTCGCCGGCATCGGCGCGCCGGCCTGGCTCAGCCTCGGCTATGTCTCGCTGTTCAGCATGCTGATCGGCTTCGTGTTCTGGTATCGCGGCCTGTCAAAGGGCGGCATCGCCGCCGTCGGCCAGCTGCAATTGCTGCAGCCCTTCTTCGGCCTGGCGCTCGCCGCCTGGCTGCTGCGCGAACCCGTCAGCTGGATGATGGTGGTGGTGACGCTGGCCGTCATCGCCTGCGTCGCCGGCGCCCGGCGGTTTGCGCGCTGAGAGGCGTCCGGAAAACCCTCACCCCAGCCCTCTCCCGCACGCGGGAGAGGGGGCCGATCGAGTTTGATCTCGACCTTTCGACCCCGCCCGCGGGAAAGCCCTCTCCCGCGGGCGGGAGAGGGTTGGGTGAGGGTCTTGCTTCCTGCTCGCCCTCTCGGTCACACCGGGCGACAGATCGTTCACCGAACCCTGCGTGGCGGGGGCGGGGCGGCTCGCCTACATTCCCTCTCGAACGAGCGCGGCCTTCACGCGCTCCCGAAACGGGAGATTCCCATGTCGAACGGCATCCACCACGTCACCGCGATCTCCGGTCCGGCGCGGCGTAATCTCGAATTCTATGCCGGCGTGCTCGGCCTTCGCCTCGTCAAGAAGACCGTCAATTTCGACGACCCGCGCACCTATCACTTCTATTACGGCGACGAGATCGGCCATCCCGGCACCATCCTGACCTTCTTCCCCTGGGAGCATGCAGCAGCCGGGCAAGTCGGCCGTGGCGAGACCTTCGAGACCGCCTTCCGCGTGCCCGCATCGTCGATCGGCTACTGGACGCAGCGCTTCCTGGAAAAGGGTGTCTCGCACGAGACGCCGTCGCGCCGCTTCGGCGAACCGGTGCTCGCCTTCCGCGACCCGGATGGCATGCGGCTGGCGCTGGTCGGCGTTGCCGGAGCTGAGGCGGAGCCTGGCTTCAGCGCGGGCGACATCCCGGCCGAGCATGCGCTTCGCGGTTTTCATTCCGTAACGCTGCTGCTCGACGACGCCGCCGCGACCGGCGCGATCCTGAGCGACGTCTTCGGCTTCCAGAAGGGCGGAAGCGAGGAGGCGACGCAGCGCTACCAGGTCGAGGGCACGACGCTGGGCGGCATCGTCGATCTCCGTGTCGTCGGCGGTTTTCCGCGCGGCAATCTCGGCGCCGGCACGGTGCACCATGTTGCCTTCCGGGCGGCGGATGACGCGTCGCAGGAGGCGATGGTGCGCAAGCTGGCCGAGAACCACGGCCAGCGCACGACCGCTCAGAAGAACCGGGACTATTTCCGCTCGGTCTATTTCCGCGAGCCGGGCGGCGTGCTGTTCGAGATCGCCACCGACGTTCCCGGTTTCGCGGTCGACGAGCCGCAGGCGAGCCTCGGCCAATCGCTGAAGCTGCCGGCCTTCCTGGAGCCGCGCCGCGCCGAACTCGAAGCCGTCCTGCCGCAACTCACCTAACGGAACGGCGCCCTGCGCCCAACAAAAAGCCCGCGCGGAGCGATCCGCGCGGGCCCCTTTGTTGGGTTTGAGATTGAAGGATTGCGTCTGACTAGTTGGAGACGGGAGGAGACAATCCAATCGCGGCCCGCGTTCGCTTCCATGCCTCGAAATCCGACGTGGTAGGACGACGCATCGAGGCAAGCTTTTCGAAGAATGCGTCGGCCGCAGCATGAACGTTGTTTGCGGCGGCCCGATGGGCGATCCGCTCCACCGCGCTATCCATATTCGGGCTCATGGCGGCAATCGCGAAGACTCCGAGATCGGCCGATTGTGCATCGCTGCACCGGAGCACGATTTGTTGGGCCGCGCAGGCAGCGGTCTCGTCCGATGCGAAGGGGAGGAGGTAGCAGAGGTCGCTAAACTCCATATGACCTCGAATGATCTCCATCCCGCGATGCGTGTCGAGGAATTTTCGAGTCGCCCCCAGGTCATAGCGAAGCGTCCACGACAGAAGAGTTGCCGATAGTGCCAGAGGTGTCCCCGCGTCTAGGAAGGCGTCTTGAAATATCTTGGGGAATCCCCTCTTTGCGGCCCCGAGCTTTAGCGATCTGGATGCGGATTCTCGGAAGCCGTCCCAGTCTCGTCGTGCAAGGTAGGCTATGGCCTTCCGTAAATGCCACTCTGCCTCCATTACGCCCTCGTCGTGTAGCTTCCTGAGTGTCCGGGTCTCACCATGGCTCTGGTAAAGATAATCGACCGCGGAAATTGCGGTCGCTATGTCGGCTGTCGAGGCGGTGCAGACTTCTGAATGACGCCATGTGCCATCGGCAGTCAGGGATTCGAATGCGGGCCGCAGCAATCCATCCTCTTTCCATTTTAGCTCAATGCCATGGTCGACATTGAGGTAGTGGATTTCGGCGCGGGAGCTTCTCACTTGTTGGGCATCAAGAACGTGAATTGTGTCTCCGATGGAATGAGTCGGCAGATAAATCCGGAATTTTGTTTGGAGCGTGCTTTGATTGAGGCTGTCGACGAGATCCGGACACTGGGCGTTCTTTGGCAACTGCTTGAGACGCTGGGCACGGGAGACCGAGGCACCCAGTCGAAAGTGGGGGGTGACAGCAACCGAGCAGGCAATCTCCGGATTCTCATTCAGCCCCAGGCGCAGGGAGGCGTAGCCGCCCATTGAAAAGCCCCAAGAGACCGTGCGTCGTGGATTCCATTGGACGCCGAGCTCGCGGATATGGGCGACAATCGCACTCCAGTCCGTGATGAAAAAGTCCGTCGATCGCGACTGGAAGATCACATAGTTGCAGTCGATCGGCGCTAGCAAACTGCGATAAACGGGACGATTAACGTCCAGCTCGCCAGGACCAAACACGACGAGCAGCGGTTTGCCTGGACCTTGAAAGCGTTGTCGACAACGCGTGTTCACTCCAAGGTCGGCGGCCTTCTCTGTTGACGGAACGGCGGCAGACGAGGGCCGAATGATTTCGGATAGCGCCGCGCACATGCTGCTAATTAGCGACAAGGTATCTCTCACCGTTTCAACGCAGTTCCATAGCCCCTATCGATGCACTTCGGCGCTGTTCAGCTTCTCAGAAGTGACCTGCCAGACGAATTCGAGCGGCAGATCCATGCAGCGGTGGTCGAACAGGCATTGCGCCATTCTCGTAGCATGGCAGGGCGCGCAGGGGACGTCGTTTCGCAGGACACTGACATTGGGTCCATCCGGTGCCCAAACGTCATGGTCGGCGTGGCCTGAAAACAGCACCACTGCAGGCGACCCGCCAGACGCTGCCACGTGGGCCAGACCCGTATCAAGACCCACAAAGAGCGTGCTGTCCGTGATCGCATTGACTGCTTCCAGCAGTGTCATCTCCCCGGCGCGATTGACGAGCGATGCTCCAGGCACAGCCGCGGCTATGGCGGAACAAGTCTCCCTGTCCTTGGCATCACCGACGAGTACGACCTCGAATCCACGCTCTATCAGACGTCTGCAAAGGGCGATCCAACGCTCCGTTCGCCACATTTTGATTGGCGATCTCGCGCTTGGAGCTATGGCGATCCTCCTCCCGCTCTTTGCGTGATCTCCGGCCATTGCGAGAGCCTCCGGTTTGTCACCAGGGACCCGGATACTGGCGATGGCAGCCTCGATGAGGATCGAGAGGCGAGCGCGATTGGTTAGTCCTTGGGCACTCCGGCGTCTCGCGCTCTTTTCCAGTTCGGGGAGCTCGATGTCCAGGCGCGATGTGGAACGACCAGACGCGTAGCCGACCATGAAGCGAGCGCTAAAACCGTGAAGGATCTCTCGGGTATCGCCGTCGTGGCGGAGATCGATAGCTACGTCGTAAGTCGCCTGACGCAAAGCTAGGACAGCAGGCTCATTGACGAGAGTTGTTCTACCCTCGACCAGCAAAGCACTGGCTCCAACGACGCGATCTACAACCTGAAGTGACTGGGCGAAATCGACTAGACTCGCCGCACATAGCAGCGTTATGTCTGCATTTATCCATGCTGACCTAAGTAGATTAAGGGCGGGTATCGCCGTTACGAGGTCACCTAGGTGATCGATTTTAACAACAAGTACAGTAAATCGACCGCGGTCGTCGCCTTCAATTTTCTTAGCAGCGACGATCCCTGGGACACTGTCCGCCGCGCGCAGCCCTTCTCGGAACCGCTGCAGTATGGTTTTTAGTCGTGCCATAAATGAATCTTATGTCCGGAGCGTCGTTCTTGATCAAACGGGGGGGCAATTTTACGGCTCGCAGATAATATGTCTAGCGGCGAATTATATATAGATGCATAAGTTCATTTTATCTGCGTCGGCCCGCCATTGCTTACGCTGAGCGATGGGGGAGAGGATATAGTAAATTGAAAAAAGTATTGGCCGAATTTAGACGATTCTCGCGGCGCGTCGCTGCGATCAAGCAGGCTCGACAGATAGCCAAGGATATTCGAGAGCGTCGACAAGATGCGAAGGCGGGATTGCTACCCAAAGTTGCTATCCGGGTGACCGGAGGCATTGGCGATCATATCGTGGCCGCGCGGTTCTTAAGGGATCTGCTGGCGGCAGCAGGCCCACTCGCCTTCGACGTCTATTCGCCCAAGCGAGAGGTCGCGGCATGGATCTTCCAAGCGCTGGATGCTCCCGTGCGGTGTTTCAACGAGAGGATTCTCTGGGACCGCCTTCGACCCGACTATGTCCTCTCACTCTATGTTACCCAGTTTGCCGTCGTGTACGCCGATACGGCCGACTGGCAGTATCTATCCGAGCACGCGCCACGGCTTTTTGAAATTTGCGTCAAGCTCGAGGAATTTCGCCCGCGTATCGAGACGTGCGTTCAAAACCATCCGCTGCTGGACGGTCATCTGGGCCGGATTGCCACCTTTATGGGTTTCGCCCGGCGAAATTTTCTGCAGGGAATGGCCGGCATCCCGTACGGCGGCGACATGTTGGCCCTCGACACGGATCCGGATGCTTTAGTAAAGTTCGGACTTGCCGGTAAGCGCTACATCACTGTTCACAACGGCTTTGATGCAGAGTTCGATAAAGCCAGCCTGACCTCCACGAAGGTCTATTCCGAATTTAGCAATGTCATCTCACAGACGAAGCGCCTTTTCCCCGACCTCCTCGTCATCCAGGTCGGCACGAGCACCAGCAGGCCGATTCCTTCGGCGGACATGAATTTAATCGGCGCGACCAACCTTCGCGAACTGGCGGCGATCATCAAGAATTCTTGGCTGAATCTCGACAATGAGTCCGGCGTCGTCCATTTGGCCAGTTGCTTCGACGTCCGGTCCTGCGTCGTCTTTGGGCCGACTTCGCTGGAATATTATGCGTATCCGCAGAACATCAATTTGCCGCCTCCCGTATGCGGCGGATGCTGGTGGGTCAACGAGGACTGGATGAATCGCTGTGCGAAGGGGCATGAGCAGGCACCATGCATGTCCCAACAATCACCGGAGACAGTGGTTGTAGCGCTGCGCGACCATCTGTCCGCCTGGTATGCGGAAGAGCAGGACCTACCGGAAAGGGCTCCGTTCGTCGATGCCGATGGGGCAACAAGCGCTGAACCAAGGTTTGGCACTAGACTGGTTGTTGACGGCATGGTTCGTTTCGTTCTTGGCACTGTGGGTGCTTGGGTGGCCATCGGCCAGTTGATAGCCTGAAGAAGGATACGCGCGTCGCGTGTGACGCCCTACGCCCAACAAAAAAAGCCCGCGCGGAGCGATCCGCGCGGGCTTTGTTTTGTGACGTCCAGCGTCCGGGGCATGCCTCAGGCGTTGATGTCGACGTCCTTGGTTTCCTTGCCGAGCACCAGCGCGATCAGCGTCAGCACGCCCATGGCCGAGAGATAGACGCCGACCCAGAACGGGCTGCCGGCGCCATAGCTCCAGAGCGCCACGGCGATGAACGGCGCCACGGCGGCGCCCAGGATCGACGAGACGTTGTAGGAAATGCCCGAGCCGGTATAGCGCACATTGGCCGGGAACAGTTCCGGCAACAGCGCGCCCATCGGACCGAAGGTCATGCCCATCAGCGTGAAGCCGAGGATCAGCCAGGCCATGACGCCAAACGTGCCGAGCGACAGGATCGGCACCCAGAGCAGGCCGAACAGGATGATGCCGAGCGTGACCCAGATCAGCGTCTTGCGGCGGCCCCAGCGATCGGCCCAGGGGCCGGAGGCGAGCGTGAAGATGCCGAAGAACACGACGCCGGCGATCATCATCAGCACGAAGGTGCGATAATCGAAGCCGAGGCCCGGCAGCGGCGCGTTGACGCCGGCGCGGCCATAGCTGAGCGAGAACGTCGTCATCAGGTAGAACAGCACATAGGTCGCCAGCATGTAGAAGGTGCCGAGGATCAGCTCCCTCCAATGCAGCTTGAAGGCGGCGGCGAGCGGAACCTTCTGGACCTTGCCGGTCTCGACCGTCTTCTCGAAAGCGTTGCTCTCGACGAGGTTGAGCCGGACCCAGAGGCCGACGATCACCATGACGGCCGAGAACAGGAACGGAATGCGCCAGCCCCATTCGAGGAAGGCGGTCGACGGGCGCGACGGATCGTCGGAGGGCAGCAGCGCCGCGATGATCAGGAACAGGCCGTTGGCGATGATGAAGCCGAGCGGTGCGCCGAGCTGCGGGAAGGTGCCGAAGATGGCGCGCTTTCCGGGCGGTGCGTTCTCGGTCGCGACCAGCGCCGCGCCGCTCCACTCGCCGCCGAGCGCGAAGCCCTGGGCGAGACGCAGGATCACCAGCATGGCGGGGGCGAGCCAGCCCACCGTGCCATAGGTCGGCAGCACGCCGATCAGGAAGGTGGCGATGCCCATGGTGAGCAGGGCGCCGACCAGCGTGATCTTGCGGCCGCGCTTGTCGCCCATATGGCCGAAGAAGATGGCGCCGAGCGGACGGGCGACCATGGCCGCGCCGAACACGGCGAAGGAGGCGAGCAGCGCCGTGGTGTCATTGCCGGTCGGGAAGAAGAGGTGCGGGAACACCAGCACCGCCGCCGTGGCGTAGACGTAGAAATCGTAGAACTCGATGGTGGTGCCGACGAGACTGGCCAGGAGGACGCGAGCGCGCGAATTGGCCGGCGCGGCGTTCCTTGCTGTCGCGGCGAGGGTCGATGCCATGGGTACCATGCTCCAAGGGGACGCGGCAGCGGCGACAGGCAGTGTCCTCGTCCGGATCAGGCTGGCGATGATGCTGGCAGGTCGCGGGCGGGGCGACGGGCGCCGTTGCTTTGCGTCAAGATGATGGCAGTGGCTATAGCCGAGCTTTTGCCCGAATGCACCCTTGAATCGCCGATTTTCGGGCGGCGCGGGCGATCTGGCGCCGCTCGCGAAGGATCCGGCGGGTGCGGAAGCAAGACGACGCGCAAAATCGGGTTCGCGCGTCGAAGTCGTGTCGAGGTCGATGACACGCATCGCGTGCCGGAAATCGCCGGGCGGGTGCTGGGCTTACTTGTCGGCCATGCGCTTCAGGCGGTCGAGCACTTCGGCGACGACGATGTTCGGCGGCGGCTGGCGGGTGCCGGCCTTGAGGTTGCTCGGCACGTTCAGCCGCGCCTTGACGGCTTCGATGTCGACATCCTTGGCGCCGGGGATCGAGGCGACGAAGGCCATGATCGCCGTCATGCCGGCATCGATGTTGCGCATGGCGTGGTTGATCTCGTCGATCAAAGCCTTGGTATTGGTGTCCATTCCGCCGTTCTCCTTCAATAGGCGCGGCTTGATCCCATGAATTGGCGGGACTGTCGAATCCGGCGCAACGCGGCGGAGGGTGGCAGGGGCTGCGGACGATCCGACGGGCGAGTGGGTGGGTCTTCTGCCGCCGCGTAACGTGATTCGCCTTCCGCTTCGGCGCCTGTCAGGGGGTGTCATGGGCTGCCAGCGTGTGCCGTTTCGGCAACATTGGGAAAATTAACATCACGCCAGCCGGCCGCTTTCAAAGTTCGGTTGCATGGCGAAGGTGACGTTAACGTTAGTTCGTCTGCCAAACTGATTTCACCATATATATTTAAAAATTCGAACTAAATTAGGCGCGGCCTTTATCAAAAGTTGCATTACCATCCTTACGAAACGGAAGGGAGTCCCGGGAGTTGCAAATTGCAACTTGAAAGGGAGATATCTGGACGCTGCGACCACGGTCCTGCTCATATCTCAGGCATGCGGATGCGCTTGGCGGCACGAGGGGCTTGTCGCCGGCGCGGAATGTCAATCCGAGCTTTGACCCGGGGGACTGGATGTCTGAGATTTATCGAAACACGGGCCGCAAGGCCTGGCTGCTGAGTTCTGCCTCCGGCGCAGTGCTCCTCGCCGGCATGGCCGTCATGACGCCGGAACAGGCGCTGGCGGCTTGTACGGTTAATGGAAACGGTTTCTCCAATCGGACGATCACCTGCGGGACTGGTACGCAGGCAGGACTCACGACGGGGACGTTGGCGAACATAACCACGAATATCGACGCCGGCGCGGCGGTGAACTCGCCTATCTCCGCCTCGGCAGGCGGCAGCTTCACGTTCAACATGAACAGCCAGAACAGTGCGATCGTCGGCGCCGGTACGATGGTGACGGCGACCTCTGGTGGTGCTCAGAATTGGACAATCGACGGCAATATCCAGAGCACGACTAGCGATGCGATCGTCAGCACGCTGGGTGGCGGCACATTCAACATGACCATCGGCACGACGGGTCAGGTGACGGCTGCCGACGATGCCATCACCATTACCAAGATCCTTGGCAATGAGGCGATGACGTTGACCAACCATGGCGATGTCTTCGGCGGTGCCAACGCCGGAAACAACGGCATCACGATTGCCAATGCCTTGGGCAGCGGGGCGGTCCAGGTCAACAATGACGGTCGTGTCGGTCACAGCAACCATGCGATCGGCGGCACCGCAGTCAGCGTCACAACTGGCGTCGCCGACGTCACCGTGAGAAATTACGGGAATGGCTCGATCTATGCCGGCGAAGGCGGCGTTCGCCTGGTCCTCGGGACCGGTGATGGTGTCGTGCGAAACGAGGACAATGCCGCGATCACGGTCACGGACGGCATCGCGACCAGTATCGTCTCTGCTGCCGGCGACGGTTCGGTCTACAATACGTCCACCAAGGCAATCAGCGGCGCCGATGGCGGTGTCAACATTCTCGTCGGCGGCAAGGGGACTGTCGAGAATACGGGTGCCGGCGGCATCTATTCCAGCGCCGGTGTCGCGGTCAATATCGACTCGGGCGATGATGCCAAGGTGGTGAATACCGGCTTGGGCGGCATTCATGGCGCGACCGGCGGCGCCAATATCCTCACGCTTGGCAATGCCTCCTTCGACAATACCGGCGGCGCCGTAACGACGACCGACGGCACCGGCATTTCCGCTGTGGCCCTGCTCAACGGCGACGTGACGATTCTGGGCGACGCAGCGTCCTCCGTGACGTCGACCAACGGCTCCGGCATCTTTGGAGCGGCACTGGGCAACGGCGACGTCTCGATCGATGCCGGCACAGTCAATGCCGGCGCTGACAATGCCTTCACGATCCCCGGGCTGGGCATCGGTGTTGGCGGTGGCGTTGTCGGCGTGGCGCTCGGCGACGGTGCGGTCGATGTCCGCCTGCACGGCAATGTCTCGGTGGACGGCGGCATGTTCGGCGGCGCCGCGATCGCGCTCGGCACTGGCCATGCGATCGTGACGCTCGACGACGGCGTCGACATCGATCCGCCGGTGATCGGCATGGCAGCGATCTCCGTCAACGGCAATTCGACCGTCAACATCGGCAACAACAGCAGCGTCGATGCCACCCTGGCCGGCGCGGTGGGGCTCAATTTCGGCAGTGGCGGCATCACTGTTGATGTCGGCGACGACAGCACCATCGGCGATGCCACGGTACCGACGTTCGGCATCCTCACGCTCGACACGTCCGGCAGCGTCCCGACGCAGATCACGATCGGCACGGACTCCGTCGTCAACGGCCAGACCAGCGCCATCCTCGCCATTGCGGCGGGCTCGGGCTCGACCGTCTCGATCGCCAACAATGGCGGCAAGATCGTAGGCGGCGACGGTTCGGCGCCGGTGATCGGCGTCTACTCCGACAGTGGGGCCGTCATCGACAACAACAACTACGACGACGGCACCAACGTTCATCGCGGCCTGATCCAGAACGCGAGTGAGGCGCCGGGCGATCTCGCCGTCCTGACCGCTGGCGGCCAGATGACCCTCAACAACAATGGCGACGTCATCGGCCGGGTGATCGCGCTCACCACCAATGGCGGCAGCAACGCGTTCACCAATGACGAGGGCAGCACCTGGACGACGTCGGGCGCCAGCACCTTCATCACCACCGGTTCGGGCAGCAACACGCTGACCAATGCCTTGGGTGCTGAGGTCGACCTGTCCAACGGCATGATCACCCTCGGCGCCATCGGCGGCGACAATACGCTCGCCAACAACGGCAGCTTCGACGTCATCGGCGCGGCGATGTTCAATCTCGGCAGCGTCTCCGGCGACAACTTCGTGCAGAACAGCGGCGGCTTCACCAGCCAGGGCGCCGTCATGTTCAATCTCGGCTCCGTCTCCGGCAACAACGACTTCACCAACACCGGCGAAATGGAATTCACAGGCCTCAATGCTTTCGATTTCGGCACGGTCGAGGGCAACAACAACCTGACAAATGAGGGCTATATCGGCGTGGCCGGCATCACGGCCTTCAACTTCGGATCGGTGAATGGCAACAACACCGTCACCAATGAAGGCGGGTTCGAGACCTACGGACTGACAACGTTCAATTTTGCTGCCGGCGGCACCAGCACGTTCAACAACAACGACTCCTTCGCGACGAACGGGGTGACGTCCTTCCTCGGCCTCGACCACTTCAACAACAATGGCATGCTGACCATGGTGAACGGCCAGTATGACTACGGCCTGATGACCATGCCGGGGACGGAAACGCACGTCGGTGACTGGACGCTGATCGACGGCAATTTTGTTGCGAGTCCGGACAGCAGCCTGGCGGTCGATGCTCGGCTCAGCGTCAAGGGCGACTCCGCCTCGGACCTTCTGTCGATCACCGGCGACGTCGTCGGCACGACAAAGGTCTATGTGAACTACGACACCTCGGCGATCGGCGGCTACAATCCCGACGGGATCACCGTGGCTCGCGTCTGGTCGGGCAACACTTCGGAAGGCGACTTCAAGCTTGCCAACGGTCCGATCGATCGCGGGCTCTACACCTACGATCTGTTCCTCAAGTCCGAAGCCGAGGGCGGTGGCATGAGCCCGATGGCCGAGACCGAGGGCGGCGCGTCCTGGGTTCTCGCCAGCTATGCCGATGCCAGCGCCTACAACCTGTCCGCGTTCACCGGGCTTGCCCAGGGTGTGTGGAACACCACGTCGGATAGCTGGATTGACCGGGCCGGCGACCTGCGCGTCAGCGCCGAGGGCACCGATCCCTCGAAGCGGTCCGGCATCTGGGGCCGGATGATCGGCAACGGCGCCAACCGCAGCACCGATGCCACTATCACCCCGTTCCAGAACCAGTCGGTCAAGATCGACACCGGCTACGACCAGACGCTCTGGGGCTTCCAGGCCGGTATCGACCATGAGTTCGAAGGCACGGTCGCCGATGGCGTGCTGGTTGCCGGCGTGCTCGCCGGCTACGTCACCAGCAATGTCGATTTCGACAATGGCGAAAGCGTCAAGCTCTCCGGCCCGCAGGTCGGCGTCTATGCGACCTGGGTCAAGGGCGGGCTCTATGTCGACGGCCTGGTCAAGGGCGACTTCCTCAAGGCCGACTACAATGTCGGCGGCGCGGATGACAGCACCGACTCCACCACGATCGGTGTCCGCGTCGAGTCGGGCTATCGCTTCCTGACCTCGACCCGCATGTTCATCGAGCCGAATGCGAGCCTCGCCTACGCCCACACCAAATTCGACGACATCAACGTCTCCGGCACGGCGGTGAACTTCGACAATGGTGACGGTCTGGAAGGCAAGCTGGGTGCGCGCTTCGGCGGCTCCACGCTCAAGGACGGCGTCAAGTATGACCCCTATGTCAGCCTCGGCATTGCCGGGGAACTGCTGAGCAACAACTCGGTCTTCCTCGATAGCGGCCCGGGTCTCGTCGTCGAGGACGACGCGCCGGACGTCTTCGGCGAGGTCGGCGCGGGCATCAACATCTTCTCCAGCAAGAGCGGATGGACCGGCTTCGCCAAGGCAGACCTTCGCTTCGGCGACGACTATTTCGGCGGCACCGGCAAGATCGGCGCCCGCTGGGCCTGGTAGGCACGCCTGCCGAAACGACATGCCGCCGGCCCCAGGGCCGGCGGTTTGCATTTGCAGGCTGGCTTGCGTCGCCTTCGGGGTGTCGTCGTCGCGGTCGCGCCATAGAACCCGCCGCCCGCGCGCGAACCGCCTCCGGGCCTGCTGCAAAAGGGCCGGGGACGGACCGCGCGACGCATCGCCCGGATACCCGCCTCGGCGTTCCAACCGGGGCGCCGGCGGACGCAGCGTCTGTGGCACTTTTCCCAGCCTCGGGCCCGGATCGAACGGGGCCTTCATCTTCCGCTGGCATGTCGGCAGCGCTCGTCTATAGAGAGACATCTACGGCGCTCTCTTGCCGTCGCGGAAGTCCGGGGCGAGGTTGGGCGTATCGTTTCAGTTCGGGGGATTCAGATGTTCCACTTCGCGCGCCGCCTGCGGCCTTCGCTTTTCACCGCCGCGCTGCTGCTCGCCGCGCCCGGCCTCGCCTCGGCGCAGGACAAGGGCGGCGACGTGCCGGTCCTCGGCGCCAACAAGGCGGTTGCCGCCCCGAGCTGGCTCAGCACCTGCCAGGGCCCCGGCCGCGCCGCAGAGCTCGAATGCCAGATGGAGCAGCGCGCGGTCATCTCCGGCTCGGGCCAACTGATCGGCTCGATCACGATCCGCGTCCCCTCGCAGACGCGCAAGCCCGTGCTGATGATCCGCGGACCGCTCGGCCTGTCGCTGGCCGGCGGCGTCACCGTCGATGTCGATGATGCTTCGCCGCTGGCGCTGCCGCTGCAGACCTGTGACGCCGGCGGCTGCTATGCCGGCGCGCCGGTCTCGGACGAGCTGCTGGCCGCGATGTTCAAGGGCCAGAAGCTCAATGTGACGTTCCAGAACCTCAACAAGGAACCGATCAAGCTGCCGATGTCGCTGGCGGGCTTCTCGGCCACATACGGCAAGATCAAGTAAGGCGGCGCGACGGAAACGGGGGGCTCTGCCCCCGCGGCTTTCCGTCGGGTAGGGATCGATGGCGAGTGGGGGCGCCGAGCGATGCGCGACGCATATGACGAGGAGGAATCGGGCGGGCGACCGGTCCTCTGGGGGATTTTCGCGGTACTGTTCGTGGCGCTGGTCGTCGCGCTTGGGCTGACCTGGCGCGGCGCCGGCCTCGATCGCCTGCTCGCGGTGATCGGCATCGACCGAAGCGCGAGCGAGTCGGCGCCCGTCATCCACGCCGCCGATGTCGGCGCGCCCAGCCTCGATGTCGGCGAACGGGTCGGCGATTGGTTCGTCGCCTGCGATGCGCCGGCGAAGGGCTGTTCCCTCACGCAGACGGTCCGCCAACCGGGCATGCCGGCGGTCTCCTGGCGGATCGAGCGGAACGCCGCCGGCGAGCTCGTGGGCGTCTGGACGATGCCGACGGGGATCATGGTAGGGCGGGGCATGCAGCTGGCGCTCGACGACGGCAAGCCGAGCGTGGTGCCCTATGATTCCTGCGCGCAATCCTCCTGTGAGGTACGGGCCAAGCTCGGTCCCGATTTCGTCGAGCTGATGCGGGCCGCCCGCCGGACCGGCACCACCGTGACCCTGAAGGGCGGCGCCACCCAGACCTATGGCTTCAGCCATGACGGCCTCGCCACCGGATTGACGCGCCTGATCGCCGCCAAATAGCCGGCGCGACCGACGCGGCATTGACGTTTCGTCATGCGCTTGCCAGCATGATCCCGAAGCCCGCCGCGGACCCTTCGCAGGCCGGCTTCGCCTGGATCGTGCGGCAGGGGGCAGGGGCGCATGAACGGCAATCCGTCAAACGGGTTCCGCTGGGCCGTGCTGGCAGCGCTCAGCCTGATGCTGGCGAACGATGCGCTGGGCGGGCCGGTCCGCTATGCCCTCGCGCCGATCGGCCTGGTCGGCCTCTCCTATGCGCCGTTCCTCATCGCAGCCAGCCTGATCCTGGCCTATGGGCTCGCGGCGCTGGCGACGCTGCGAGCGGATGCGATCGCGATCGCCATCTTCCTGCCGGCCTTGCTTTGGCTGTCCTATGCGCTGTTGCTGGGGTTGCCCAGGGCGCAGGCCGCCTTCGGCCTCTATACCTGGGTGCCGTTCTTCCTCGGCATGCTCGCGGTCGCGACCGGGGCGAGGGCGGGGGCGCTTCGGCTGATCGCCGGGGTCTGGGCGGTGGCCGTGATCGGCGTGCTCGCCAACGCGATGATGCCGTTTCCCTGGGTCGGCGAGAGCTATGAAATCCTCGGCGTGCAGGCGGAGTTTGCGCGCGCATGGCAGGCCTTTGGTGTCGAGAGGTTGCCGGGCTTCTCCCGCGCAAGCTTTACGGCCGCCAACCAGATCGCGATCGGCGGGGCCCTGCTGATTGCCGGCGAGATCCGGCGCGCCGCGAAACTTGCCATATGGCTGCTGTCGGTTTTGGGCATCGCGCTGACGACGTCGAAGGCGCCGCTCGCCGCCATCCTCGTCGCGCCGCTTTGCCTCGCCTTGTATGACCGGCTCGCCGCCGCCCGTCGCTTCCGCTTCAGCCAGTGGATCATTGGCGGCCTGCTCGCTGTCGCGATCGGCCTGCCCCTGGCGGCGCTGGTGGGGTTTCGGTTCGGCGAAAGCGGAAACCTGGCCTTCCTGTCACTCGGCTCGGTCGGCGTGCGGATGGACGAGATGTGGCCGCGCGCCTATGCGCTGCTCGAGCCCTATTGGCCGCGCCTCGCGCTGGGTGTCGGCTTTGGCGGCATCGGGGCAGGGCAGGCCTATTTCGATGCTGCGCGATTCAGCCCCGGCGACAATCTGTTCGTGTTCCTGTTCGTGACGTTCGGCTTCGGCTCGCTGCTGTTCGCGGCCCCGTTCTGGCTGGGCAATCGCCGGCTGTTCCAGGCCGCGCCCGCTGCCCATCGCGAGCTGTTCCTGGTGGCCATCCTCGTGCTCGTCCTCGGTGCGATGGCCAATATCGTGGAATCCGTCATTCCGGGCTTCCTGCTGGGCATGCTGGCCGGCAAGGCGCCGGATCCACGCGCCGCGGCCTTCGAGGGTCAGCCGGCCATCCGGTCCGGGCGGCAGTTGCGCCTCGACCCGGTGCGGATCTAGCGATGCGGATCCTGGTCGTCGCCGCGCTCTATCCCCCCGACAGCCGCGGCGGCGCGGAGAATTCCGCTGCCAATTTGACCCGCTGGCTGGCGCGGCAAGGGCACGAGATGGCGGTGCTGACCACCGCGGGCTCGCGCGCCGAAGAGTTGCACGGCGTCGAGATCGACGGCATCCGGATCTGGCGGCTCCGCACCGCGCATCTCTATCCCGCCCGCAACGCCCCGGTCGCGCCGCGCTGGAAGAAGCCGATCTGGCATCTGCAGGACCATATGGATCCCCGCAATCCCGGCCTGGTGGCCAAGGTGATCGAGGCGTTCCGGCCGGATTTCGTCAACGTCCATTTCGTGCAAGGGATCGGCTACAACGCCCTCGCGGAAATTGCCAGCGCCGGCGTGCCGGCGCTGTTCCTGCTGCACGATCTCGGCCTTGCCTGCATGCGGATGTCGATGTTCCGCGATGGCGCCAACTGCGCCCGGCAATGCCTGGGCTGCCGGCTGTCCAGCCGCTACAAGGCGGCGTTGATCGCCCGTTTCAAGCGGATCGGCTTCTGTTCGCCTTCGCGCGCCAATCTGGCGACGCTCTCGGCGCTCTTCCCGATCGACCGCTATCCCCACACCAGCATCCCCAATCCCAATCTCTATGATCGGCCGGACCTGCCGCGCCCGGCCTCTGACCTTGTCCGGCTGCTCTATGTCGGACGGCTGCATCGCAGTAAGGGTGTTGAGCTGTTGCTGGAGGCAGCGGAAGGTCTGGCGGCCACGCATCGCTTCCAGCTGACGATCGTCGGCGGGGGAGCGGAAGCGGCGCGGCTCAAGGACCGCTATCCCCCTTCGACCTGGCTACGTTTTGCCGGCCATGTGCCGGAGGCGGCGGTGTCGGGATACATGCGCGATGCCGACCTTCTCTGCGTCCCCTCGCTCTGGCAGGAGAACTGGCCCGGCGTGGCGGTGCGGGCGCTGGAGTTGGGGCTGCCGGTGCTTGGCAGCCGGATCGGCGGCCTGCCGGAGCTGATCGATCCCGGCCAAACCGGCGACCTTGTGCCGGCGGGAGACCGCGCCGCATGGATCGCCGCGCTCCGGCGCGTGCTTGAAAACCCGATGGAGCTGGCGCGCTGGCAGCGGAACGCCGAGGCAATGCGCGGGCGCTTCGACCAGGACCGGCTGGGCGAACGGATGCTGGCCTTCATGGCCACCATCGCCGGATCTTCCGCCGCAGCGACGGAAGCACGCGAGGACTGATTCAGATGTCGATGCCGGTGGCTCGCTCGTCCGTCGCCGGGAGGATGCGGGCCGGAATCCCCACGGCGGTGTGACCGGCCGGTATGTCGCTCAGCACCACGGCGTTGGCGCCGACCGTGACTCGATCGCCCAGCGTGACGCCGCCAAGGATCTTCGCCCCGGCCGATATGCGGCAGTAGTCGCCGAGCATGGGGACCTCGGGCCTGTCGGGATCGCGCCGTCCGAGCGTCACCTGCTGGAAGAGGGTCGCATGCGCGCCGACCACCGTGCCCGCGCCGATGACGATGCCGGTTGGATGCGGCAGGTAGAGTCCGCCGGCGATGCTGGAGTCCGGCGCGATGTGGCAGCTGGTCGAGATCGTGGCGCCATACCAGAGCAGGCGGCGCAGCAATCGGCCGGCGAGCGGCACGCGGATCGCCGCCTCCTGCAGGCGGATCGACAGCGCCAGCTGAAAGCCGGGCTCAAGCAGGACGAGGCGCAGCAGCAACCGAAAGTCCGCCGGTCGGCCCGTCGCCTTGGCCCAGGCGTGAAAATCCTGCCGCAGCTTGTCGAAGGGCGAGCTTGATTCCGCAGCCTGCCGCATGGATGCCCCCGCATCGGAACGGCAGCCAGTCTGGAAGGAAAAGCGGCGGCGGGCAATGCCTGCCGCTCGCCCTCAGGACGCCAGGCCTCAGCCGATCGCGCCTTGCGCCAGCAATTGCTTCTGGTTGAAGGCCTGACAGAAGGCGGGAACGGCGTCGGCGGGCATCGGTTCGGCGATCAGATAGCCCTGGATGATCGGGCAATCGAGCGCGACGACCGCATCGAGCTGCGACTTAGTCTCCACACCTTCGGCGACGATCTCCAGATCGAGGGCATCGGCCAGCTCGATGATCGAGCGGACGATGGCGCGCGTCTTCGGATCGTGCTCGAGATCGGTGATGAAGGAGCGGTCGATCTTGAGGCTGTCGACGGGCAGGCTGCGCAGATGGCTGAGCGAGGCGTAGCCGGTTCCGAAATCGTCGAGCGCGAGCGAGAAGCCGAGCCGGCGCAGATCGTTCAGCGTCGAGGCGATGCGCTCGGCGTCGCGTGACAGGATCGTGGTTTCCGTCACCTCTATGGTGAGCTGGGCGCTGGTCAGGCCATGCAGGCGCAAGCGGCTGTGCAGGTCCTCGGCGAAGCTCGGCTGGCGCAGGTCGAAGGCGGTGACGTTCATGCTGACCCGGGTCGACAGGCCGACCTTGTCCCAGGCGGCGAGGTCGCTGATCACGCTCTGGATCATTGTCTTCGTCAGGGCCTGGGCGATATCCGGCTCGTCGAAGGTTTCGGCGAAGGTGCCGGGCATCAGCGTGCCGCGCTCGGGATGCAGCCAGCGCGCCAGCGCCTCGTAGCCGATCAGCTTGCCCGTGCGGATATCGAGCATCGGCTGGTAGAAGGGCACGATCTGGCTGGCGTCGAGCGCCAGCCGCAGCGCCTTGAGCAGCGAGTAGCGGCGCTCTGCGTCATCGCGCATCGACGGCGCGAAGAACACCGTGCGCCCGCGCCCGGCCCGCTTGGAGCGATAGACGGCGATGTCGGCATCGGCCATCAGCTCGCCCGAGGTGCGGCCGTCGGCGGGGAAGATGGCGACGCCGGCGCTCAGGCTGATCGGCACGTCCTGCTGCTTGACGGAGAAGGGGCGGGCGACCGATTCCATCATCCGCTTGACCGCGGCGGCCGCGTCCTGCGTGTCCTGCGCGTTGGTCAGCACGACGGCGAATTCGTCGCCGCCGAGGCGGCCGATGACGTCGGATTTGCGGATCGTGCCGCGAAGCCGGCTCGACACCTCGCGCAGCACCATGTCGCCGGCGTCATGGCCGAGGCTGTCATTGATGTCCTTGAAGTGGTCGAGATCGATGATGCAGAGCGCGGCGCGCCGCTTGGCCCGCTTCATCTGCTTCAGCTTCTCCTCGAAGCGCTGCTCGAAGAAGCTGCGATTGGGGAGCCCGGTCAGCCCGTCATGATGGGCGAGGTGGACCAGCTCGGCCTCCAGGGCGCGGTTGCGGGTGATCTCCTCGCGTAGTTCGTTCGTTGTCCGTTCGAGCGAGGCATAGCTGGCCATCAGGTCGACGGCGCGCGCCTCCAGCAATTCGTTGGCGTGCAGCAGCTCGTTATGCTGCTTCTCGATGGCGCGGGTCGCGGCAAGCGTCGGCCCGATGTCGATATCGGTGACGGTCAGGCCCTCGCCATGCGGCGCGAGGCGCAGCTGGCGTTCGACGATCTTGCCATCCTGGGTATAACGGGCATCGAAGACGTCCGGCAGCTGGCTGTTCACGGCGCGCACGAACCGCTCCATCATGCCGCTCGATTCCGCGAACGGCCAGGCTTCCAGCATCTGGCTGCCGATCAGCGCATCGGGATGCCTGTGCACGCGCCGGGCGGATTCGGCATTGGCGGCCACGATGCTGAAGTCGAGGATGGCGCCCTTGCTGTCGCGGATCGCGCTCAGCACGGTGATGGCATCGGCGCTGACGTTGAAGACCGAGCGCAGCACATTGGTCGCGTCTTCGCGCGGCCGGATATAGCAGACGAGGAGCAGGGCTTCGCCCGACCGCACGGGAAGGATCAGGCGCTCTGTGATGCCGACGGCGGTCGCGCCGACCTTACTGTGCAGCGCCAGGCCGGGCCGGCCCGATTGCAGGATCTGGAAATAGGTGGCGCGAAACGAGCGGGCGCCCCGATTGGTCATCTGCTCCAGCACCCGGCCGGTCGGATCATGGCCGAACACCGCCACGACGTTCCGGCCGACCCGTTCATAGACCAGGGACTCGCCGATGGCGCGCATCACCATCATCCGCTCGGCCATGGGGCTGGCGAGCGCGAGTGCGAAGTGCCGGATATCAGGGATGTCGCCGCCATTGGCCGCATACCACATGGCGCAGAGATCACGGACGTCACTGAAATCGGTGGTCTGCTCTATATCGTCTATGCGGACGTCTACATAGCTCGTCAAACCGGAGGCCTTCCTGGGTCAGCACCTGGCGAAAGCTACCGTGACCTATCTTTATAACCGATTAAATGAAGTCATCCGCCGCCGCAATTGTGGCGAATTCCTGTTCTCCAGCAATCCTCATAATGCGACATTTCACGGCAGAGCCTGCCGTAAGGTAAGCTTATCGTCGCTGCAGGGACGACTGCGTTTACGGGGAGCGGGGAGGGTGGGGCTGTTGCCGGGCGGGCGGGTCGCGGGGAGTGATTTGGCGACGGGCCCGCGCGCCTAGGCAGCGCGCGGTGCATGCAATTCGGAGCGCCGTGGTCAGGCGACGCGGGCGAAAGTCGTCTTACGAAGCCCTGGCGAGCGGGGCCGGGGGATTGCGGCGGATCTTGCGCACGGCGCGCTCGGCCGCCACGGCGTCCATGAACACCTGGCCTTCCAGGGCGGAAAATGTCCCTTCCAGCGCGTGGAACGCGAAGGACCTGCCTGACCGGATCAGGATGCCGGCCGCCTCGTCATCGATCTCGATGATGTAATTGTCGAACACCGAAGTTCTCCTTTCGCCGCCTGAAACCTGCCATGCAAGCTTCGGGCCGCGATCATTCATGTAGCTCAGCGTAAGCGTCGCGCCGGGATTTCGTCCCCGGTGCGCACCAATGTGGGAAGTCAGTGGGAGTTCCGGCGACAGCGGCACATTTCGAACGGACGGAAGGGATGACGCAGGGTTGCCATCGTTTTCGGCATCGGAAATCTCCTCATCGAAATCCAGAGCCACGAACCCGTTCGTGACGCTTTAGCGTTTGGTGTCGCGGCGCAAGCTGCTGTTCAAATCACCGCGGCATCGCGTTGGATGCGATGCCCATATGGGGCCGACACATGCCCTTCTACCAGCCACGCATTTCCTTTTTTTGACAGTTGGCGAGGATGCCATTCCGGTCGGGTCGTCCCGCATGGAATCCGGCGGAAATCTTCGCCTTTCCGCGCTCCCAAGGGGCCATTTCAGGATCGGGCGGCGCGCGGTTTTGCAACGCCGCGATTGACAAGATCGGCGTCTTTCCAGTTCTTGGGCGCAACGCTTTGGTCGGGGGAGAACACATGGCCTGCTACATCGGCATCGATATCGGCACGTCGGCGGTCAAGGCGCTGCTGATCGACGAAAACCAGTTCGTGCTGGCGGAGACGGATGTGGCGCTGCCGATCTCGCGGCCGCATCCGCTCTGGTCCGAGCAGGATCCCGAGGATTGGTGGCAGGCGACGGAGAAGGCGCTCCGCACTCTCAAGGACGCCGCACCCGCCGCCTATGCGGCCACGGTGGCCATCGGCCTTTCCGGGCAGATGCACGGCGCCGTGCTCATGGACAAGGCAGATCGCGTGCTGCGGCCGGCCATCCTCTGGAACGATGGCCGCAGCCATGCCGAATGCACGGCGCTCGAACACCGTGTGCCCGACCTCGGCCAGATCGCCGGCGTGCCGGCCATGCCCGGCTTCACCGCGCCGAAGCTGCTTTGGGTGGCGCGGCACGAGCCCGAGACCTTTGCCGAGATCGCGCATGTGCTGCTGCCCAAGGACTATGTCCGCTTCCGCCTGACCGGCGCCTATGTCTCCGAAATGTCGGATGCCGCGGGCACGCTCTGGCTCGACGAAGCGGAGCGGCGCTGGTCGCCGGAGATCGTCGCCGCCACCGGGCTCGATCCGGCCGTGATGCCGCGCCTGGTCGAGGGCTCGGATGCGGCCGGCACGCTTTCGGCAAAGGCGGCCGCGGCGCTCGGGCTGGATCCCAAGGTGATCGTCGCGGGCGGTGCCGGCGACGCGGCGGCGGGTGGCATCGGCATCGGCGCGGTCGACGAGGGCGACGCCTTCATCTCGCTCGGCACGTCGGGCCAGTATTTCGTCGTCAACGAGACCTACCGGCCCTATCCGGCGGCCTATGTCCACACCTTCGCCCATGCGCTGCCCGGGCGCTGGTTCCAGATGGCGGCGATGCTGAACGGCGCTAGCGCGCTGGCCTGGGCCGCGCAACTGGTCGGCGAGGCGGATATCGGCAAGCTGCTTGCCCGGGTCGAGGCGACGCCGGCCAAGAACAGCGAACTGCTGTTCCTGCCCTATCTCGCCGGCGAGCGCACGCCGCACAACGACCCCTACGCACGTGGCGTGTTCTTCGGGCTCGATCCGGCGACGGAGACGACCGATCTCATCCGCGCCGTGCTGGAAGGCGTTGCCTTCTCCTTTGCCGACGCGCAATCGGCGCTGGCGACCGCCGGAACGCGGCCGAAGCAGATGGGCGCCATCGGCGGCGGCGCCAAGAGCCCGCTCTGGATGAAGATGTTCGCCGATGTGCTGGGCGTGCAGATCGTGCTGCATGAAGGTGGCGCCAAGGGCCCGGCCTTCGGCGCGGCGAGGCTCGCCATCCTGGCGGCGACGGGCCAGAGCACGGCTTCCGTCTGCACCGCGCCACCGATCAATGCGACGATCGATCCCGATCCCGCCGCCACGGCGCGCTACGCCGAAAAGATCGAGCGCTTCCGCCGCCTCTACAAGGTGCTGAAGCCGGAATTCGCGCCGCGCTGAGCCGGCGTTTCGGTCGCCGACCGATCGTTTAGCGGCGCGCGGTCGATCGCGCGGGCGATTACCTTCGCGATCGAGCGGCCGCTGGAAGTCGGTGTGGGAGAGATCGTCATCCGGCCGACCGCGCAGGACCGAGCGGCTCTTGTGCCGCCCGGGCGAGAGCGCTTGCGCCGGCGTATCGAAAGCAACGGGCCGACTTCCAAGGATATCAGGATGGCTTCCGAAGCATTCGTAACGGGGGCCGGCGTTGAATTGAAGTGTGTTCCGGACCATGGCGGATCCCGTTAAGCAGGGGATGCCCAATAGCTGACTAGCCCACAAGGATTAGACAGGCTCCGCAACTGTCTCGATATTGCATTGCGATATCGAAACATTTTTTATTGCCGCGGCGCAAGATCGAATGCGGCTTGACTTGCCTTCGCATCCGCCGATTAACTGCATCAGGTTAAATTAATGAGTGGTCAACGCTCTGCCTGGGAGGCGTGCCTTGGAAAAGGCCGGTATCGGTCGCGGGAGCAATTCCGCCCAGCTTCGCCGCTACAATGAAAGGCTCGTCCTGCAGCGGCTGCGCCGTGCCGGAGAAGCCTCCAAGGCTGAACTCGCCCGCGCCGCCGACCTCACCAATACCGCCATTGGCGGCATCATCCGCAAGCTCGACGACCTCGGCCTGATCGAGGCCGTCGGCAAGCGCCATGATGGCGGGCGCGGCCAGCCGGCCACCATGCTTCGCCTCAATCCCGATGGCGCCTATGGCATCGGCGTGCGCCTCGATCGCCGCTCGATCGAAACGATCCTGATCGATTTCGACGGCACGCCGCTCGCCCGGCGCGCTTATGACATGGTGCTGCCGGAGCCGGCCGAGGCGCTGGCCATGGTGGCGGGCGACGTGCAGGCGCTGCTGGAGCGGCTGGACCCGCAGGCGCGCGAGCGTTTCGCCGGCATCGGCCTGGCGCTGCCCTACAATCTCGGCGCCTGGCTGCGGCGGCTCGACCTGCCGGTCGAGATCTTCCATCGCTGGGACGATTTCGACTTTGCTGCGCAGCTGGAGGAGGCGACCGGCCTTCCCGTGTTCAGCGAGAATGACGGCAACGCCGCCGCCATCGCCGAGCTGTTCTATGGCCTCGGCCGGCGCGTCGACGATTTTCTCTATCTGTTCATCGGACCGGCAATCGGGGGCGGCATCGTCGTCAAGGGCGATTGCCTGCGTGGCAGCACCGGCAATGCCGGCGACGTCGCGGTGATCGCGGTGGCGCCCAGCCGCCTCGGTTCCTCGCCGAAGTCGGAGGATGGGCGCGAACTTCTGATCACCCGCGCCTCGCTCAATGCGCTCGGCCGACATCTGCAGGCGCGCGGCGTCCCGGTCAACTCGCCGGCGGACATGCAGGCGGCCTTCGCGGCCGGCCATCCAGCGGTGCTTGAGTGGATCGATGACGCGGTCGAGGCGCTGGCGCCGGCGATCTGGTCGGCGATCGCGCTGCTCGACGTGCCGCTGATCGTGGTCGATGCCGACATCGATGGCGGTCTGGTCGACGCGCTGATCGCGCGGCTTGCCGTCGCGCTCGACCAGCACGCGCCCGAAGCGCGCCGGCCGCCCCGCATCCTGCATGGCACGCTCGGCCGCGATGCCGGCGCCATCGGCGCGGCGACGCTGCCGATGTTCTTCAATTTCTCGCCCCGCGCCTCGATCCTGACGCGGGACGATGACGACAGCGAATTCGAGACCGGCCCGATGCGGTTTGCCGGCCTCACCTGAAATCCTCGGGAGGGACCGAGAGCGTCGCGGAGAAGCTGGTCGCTTCGCTGGCGCAGAACAAGAAACGGCCAGGGAGGAACGGACATGTTGAAGAAGCTTATGCTCGCCGCCAGCCTGTTGGCGCTGTCGGCCGCTCCGGTGCTCGCCGATGAGACGATCGGCCTGATCACCAAGACGGAGACCAACCCCTTCTTCGTCAAGATGCGCGAGGGTGCGCAGGCCAAGGCCAAGGAGCTTGGCGTCACGCTGATCACCGCCGCCGGCAAGTATGACGGTGACAATGACGGCCAGGTGGCCGCCATCGAGAACCTGATCGCGGCCGGCGCCAAGGGCTTTGCGATCGTCCCCTCGGATTCCAAGGCCATCGTGCCGACGATCCAGAAGGCGCGCGACGCGGGCCTGAAGGTCATCGTGCTCGACACGCCGCTCGATCCGATGAACGCCGCCGACGCCACCTTCGCGACCGACAACCGCAAGGCCGGCATGCTGATCGGCCAGTGGGCCAAGGGCACGCTGGGCGACAAGGCGGCCGACGCGAGGATCGTCTTCCTCGACCTCGCCACCAACCAGCCGACCGTCGACTTCCTGCGCGACCAGGGCTTCATGCAGGGCTTCGGCATCGACGTGAAGGACCCGAACAAGATCGGCGACGAGAACGATCCGCGCATCTGCACGCATGAAATCAGCCAGGGCGACCAGGAGAAGGGTCGTACCGCGATGGAGAACGCGCTGCAGAAGTGCCCGGACGTGAACGTCGTCTACACGATCAACGAGCCGGCGGCTGCCGGTGCGTGGGAAGCGCTCAAGGCGGTCGGCAAGGACGATGGCAGCGTGCTGCTGGTCTCGATCGACGGCGGCTGCCCGGGCGTCAAGAACGTCCAGGCCGGCACGCTCGGCGCCACCTCGCAGCAATACCCGCTGAAGATGGCGGCGATGGCGCTCGAGGCGATCCATGCCGGCAAGATTCCGGACATCGATCCGGCCGTCGGCTTCCTCGATACCGGCGCGCAGCTGATCACCTCCAAGCCGGTCGATGGCGTGCCGTCGATCTCTGTGGAAGAGGGCCTCAAGCTCTGCTGGGGCTGAGTTTTCCGCGCCGCCCCGTGGCGGTTCTGAGCATGAACAGGTGGGAGCGCTTCGGCGCTCCCACGAACAGGCGTCGGGGAGGATGGCTTTATGAGTGACAATGCAACAGGTTCGGCAGCGGCCGAGCGAGGCCTGCCACCGGCCGAACCGGGCGGCGTCGCGAGCTTCGATGAAGCCGATCGCGGCCCGATCCGGCGGATGCAGGAATTCCTGCATCGCTTTCCGACCAGCATCCCGTTCATCGTGCTGCTGATCGGCGTCGTCATCTTCTCGTTCGCCGCGCCCGGCAAATTCCTCGCCCCGTTCAATTTTTCGCTGATCCTGCAGCAGGTGACGATCATCGCGATCCTCGGCGTCGCCCAGACGCTGGTGATCCTGACCGCCGGCATCGACCTTTCGGTCGGCGTCATCATGATCCTGGCCTCGGTGGTGATGGGCCGCACCGCCGTCGTCTACGGCGTTCCCGTCGAGATCGCCTTTCCGCTCGGCCTGCTGGCGGGCCTGGCATGCGGCTTCGTCAACGGCGTCATCGTCACCAAGCTGCGCCTGCCGCCCTTCATCGTGACGCTCGGAACCTGGAGCATCTTTGGCGCGCTTAATGTCTGGTATTCGCGCAGCGAGACGATCCGCCAGGCCGATGTCCAGGAAACCGCGCCCTTCCTGCAATGGACCGGCACGATCATCAAACCCTATGACTTCTTCTCGAAGACGCTCGGACTCGACCTGACCTTCCTGAAGGGCTGGGTGCTCAATTACGGCTCGGTGGTGATGCTGATCGTCGCCGCCGTCATCTGGTACGTCCTCAACAAGACTGCCTTTGGCCGTCACGTCTATGCCTCGGGCGATGATCCCGATGCGGCGCGGCTCGCCGGCATCAACACCGATCGCACCCTGATCGGCGTCTATGCGCTGGCCGGCTTCATCTGCGCCATCGCCGCCTGGGTCCTGATCGGCCGCATCGGCGGCGTCAGCCCGCAGGCCGGCCAGACCGCCAACCTCGATTCGATCACCGCCGTGGTGATCGGCGGCACCAGCCTGTTCGGCGGCCGCGGCTCGATCGTCGGCACGCTGGTCGGCGCGCTGATCGTGGGCGTGTTCCGCAACGGCCTCGCGCTCTCCGGCCTCGAACTGCTCTGGCAGGATTTCGCCGTCGGCGTGCTGATCATCGTCGCCGTCACCATCGACCAGTGGATCCGGAAGATTTCGTCATGAGCGCCGCAAGCCCCACCGAACCCGCCGCCCTGGTCCCCGCGCTCAAGGCCCGCGCACTCAACAAGCGCTATGGCCGCGTCGTCGCCCTGGACAATGCCGATTTCGACCTGATGCCGAACGAGATCCTCGCCGTCATCGGCGACAACGGCGCAGGCAAATCGACCCTGATCAAGGCGCTCACCGGCGCGGTCAGCCCCGACCACGGCGAGATCTGGCTGAACGGCCAGCCGGTCGCCTTCAAGAGCCCGATCGAGGCCCGCAACCTGGGCATCGAGACGGTCTACCAGAACCTCGCCTTGTCGCCGGCGCTATCGATCGCCGACAACATGTTCCTCGGCCGCGAGAAGCGGCGCGAGGACTTCATCGGCCGGATGTTTAGGACCCTCGACAAGCCCTACATGCAGAAGGTGGCGCGCCAGAAGCTGACGGAACTGGGGCTGCTGACGATCCAGAACATCAACCAGCCGGTCGAGACGCTTTCCGGCGGACAGCGCCAGGGCGTGGCGGTGGCGCGCGCCGCCGCCTTCGGCAGCCGGGTGGTGATCATGGACGAGCCGACTGCGGCGCTCGGCGTCAAGGAATCGCGAAAAGTGCTGGAGACGATCCTGCGCCTCAAGGAGCGGGGCCTGCCGATCGTGCTGATCAGCCACAACATGCCGCATGTCTTCGAGGTGGCCGACCGCATCCACATCCATCGTCTCGGCAAACGCATCGCCGTGATCAATCCGAAGAACCACACCATGTCCGACGCCGTGGCGATCATGACCGGCGCCATGGCCCCGCCGATCGACGAAGCCGCCTGAGGCGGGCACTTTCCGTTCGCGCCCGCCTTCGGCTATCGTTCCGACCGCGAGAGCGAACGGATTTTCATGCGATTCTTCGGCAGGCCCGTCTATTTCCTGGCAGTCGCAGCGTTTCTCGGGGGCGCTGTGCTGTTGCGCGTCGCCGATCCGTTCCCGGTCCAGGCGATCCGCCTGCTCGCCTTCGATCTCTATCAGCGCATGGCGCCGGCCGCGCCGCTGGCCGAGCCGCCCGTCGTGGTCGTCGACATCGACGAGACCTCGCTGAAGGCCATCGGCCAATGGCCATGGCCGCGCACGGTTCTGGCGGAACTGACCCGCAAGCTGTCGGAGGCGGGGGCCGCCTCGATCGCCTTCGACGTGTTGTTTTCAGAGCCCGACCAGAGCTCGCCGGAAGAGGTGGTCAAGCGCCTGCCGCCGGAGCAGGCGGCGCTGGTCACCGCCTCGATCGGCTCCGCGCCGACGCATGACAGGGCCTTTGCCGAGGCGCTCGCCCGGAGCCCTTCGGTGCTTGGCCTGTCGCTGTCGGGCGGGGGCGCGCCGCTGCCGCATCTGAACGCCGGCTTCGCCACGGCCGGCGACGACCCGCGCCCCTTCATCCCGAATTTTGCCGGCGCCGTCGCCAACGTGCCGGCGCTCGACGCGGCGGCGAAGGGGCTCGGCTCGATCAACTGGCTGCAGGATCGCGACCAGATCGTGCGCCGCGTGCCGCTGGTGCTCCGAGTCGGCGATACGCTGGTGCCGTCGCTGGCAGCGGAGGCTTTGCGCGTCGCGCAGGACGCGGGCTCCTATATCCTCAAGGGATCGAACGCCAGCGGCGAGGAGGCTTTCGGCCGCTCGACCGGCCTCAACCACGTCCGGATTGGTGCGCTGGTGGTTCCGACCGATGCCGATGGCGCAATCTGGCTGCGCTTCCGGCCGAGCGACCCCGAGAACTTCGTCTCCGCCAGGGATGTGCTCGCCGGCAGCCTTCCCGCCCGCTCGATGGAGGGCCGGATCGTGCTCGTCGGCACGTCCGCGGCCGGCCTGCTCGACCTGCGGGCCACGCCGCTCGATTCCGCCGTTCCGGGCGTCGAGATCCACGCCCAGGTGATCGAACACATCCTGACCGGCCGCTCGCTGACCCGGCCCGATTATGCCAGCGGATTGGAGATCGCCGGCATTGTCGCGCTCGGCCTGCTGCTGGCGCTGGTGCTGCCGTTGGTCTCGGCGGGCATCGCCGCGATCCTCGGCGTACTGGCGATCGGCGGCATCCTGGTCGGCGGCTTCCTCGCCTATGACTGGGCGGGACTGCTGTTCGACCCGTTCTATCCGGCGCTGGTGATCGCGCTGCTGGTGATCGGCTCGGTGCTTTACACCTTCCGCCAGGCTGAGCGTGCCCGCGCCGGCATCCGCCGCGCCTTCCAGTATTACGTCGCGCCGGCGGTGGTCGACGAGATCATCGCCGATCCGACGCGGCTGGAACTTGGCGGCGAGATGCGCGAACTGACGCTGCTGTTCTGCGACGTGCGCAATTTCACCACCCTTGCCGAAGGCCTGAGCGCAACCGAGCTGACCAGCTTCATCAACGAGCTGATGACGCCGCTCTCGGACATCCTCCTCGAGCATCGCGGCACGATCGACAAATATATGGGCGACGCCGTCATGGCGTTCTGGAACGCGCCGCTCGACGATCCCGACCATGCGCGCCACGCGCTGGACGCCGCCGAGGCGATGATGGACGCGATGGTCGGGCTCAACGCGCGCTGGCAGGCTGCGGCGGCGGAGCGCGGGCGCGCCATGCCGGAGGTGCGGATCGGCATCGGCATCAATACCGGCGCCTGCTGCGTTGGCAATCTCGGCACGGCGCGGCGCTTCGACTATTCGGCGATCGGCGACGAGGTCAACATCGCCAGCCGCCTCGAGCAGCTGACCAAGGAATACGGCCTTGGCGTCATTGTCGGCGAGCCGACGGTGCGGGCGGCGGGGACGGACGGGCTGGTGGAGATCGACCGCATCCAGGTGCGCGGCCGCCACGGCGTCAGCCGCATCTTCACCATGGTGCCGGATGATGCTGAGCCTGATTTCGTCGAGGCGCAGCAGGCCTTCGCCGCCGTCCTGCCGCAACAGGATCCGGCGATCTGGCGCGAGGCATTTTATCGCGCAAAGTCCTCCGCCCCGGCTCGCTTTGCCGGCTACTATCAACTTATGCTGGAGCGGCTTTCGGCGCGTGGCGGACTCGGGGGGGAGCCGTCGCCACAGATCACAATCGACCTGTGACGTGGATCACATTCCGCTCGCGCGCGTTCTGCCAGATTCGAACCGTGTCCGGCTTGCACAAGGAAGCCGGCGGCATTCCGGGGGACCGTGTTGATCGATCCTACGCTCGCACCGATTGCCGCATTGGCAATATTCCAGGTCAAGCATGTCGTCTGTGACTATTTCCTGCAGACGACCAACCAGATCCTCAACAAGGGACGCTATGGCCACCCGGCCGGGCTCCTCCACGCCGGGACCCATGTTCTCGGATCGATCCCGGTCTTCCTGATCTATCCGACGCGCTGGCCGATCGCGCTGCTGATCCTGGCGCTGGAATTCGTGGCGCATTATCACATCGACTGGCTGAAGAACGACCTCAGCGCCCGCTTTGGCTGGGAGCCGAAGGACAAGCAGTACTGGTGGGCAATGGGTCTCGACCAGTTGGCGCACCAGGCGACCTATATCGCGATGACGATCGCGCTGGTTCTGGTCAATCGATAGCCCCCGGGCGGGTTCGGTTGTTCACGAGGGTCTCGAGGCCTGCCGGCGTCGTCGTTAAGACGCCCTACCTTGTGCGTCCCGCTCGCATCCGGCTGAGATCCCTTCAAGAGGCGCCGGCGCCTGGCGTCCAATATCGAAGACCTCGACCATCATCCTGAGGTGCCCGGCGAAGCCGGGCCTCGAAGGAGGGTCCAGGGAACGCTCTTTTATTTGCGCTGGGCTGGCTTCGCGTGCCGAGGCGTCCGCTGGAACCTCCTTCGAGGCTTCTCTGGCGCGAAGCACCTCAGGATGATGGCGGAGGGTGTTTACACCCGCTTGGAGCACCAGAAGCTTGACTTGCCCACGCTTGCGAACCGTCTCCGGGTCATAAGGACCGGACGGCTCAGAACCGCGTGACCACCCGGGCCATGGCGATATGGTTGCCGAATTCGGCCTGCTCGTCGTTCGACTGGTTCCACTGGTAGCGGTAGTCGAGCGCGATGTCCGTCTGCATGCCGAGGGCGCGGTTGAACACGGCGCTGAGCAGCGGCTCGATCATCACGTCGTCGCGCTTGTCGCCGTCGGGCGCGTAGAGGTTGCTGTAGAGCGTCTGGGTGACGTCGACGCCGCCGCCCAAAGTCAGCCAGTCGGCAACCTGGTTGAAATATTCGAAGCGCGCGCCCCAGGAGACATAATCGCCCGGCTTGATGTCGTCCGGGCCGAGACTGGTATTGGTCACGTCGATGCCGCCAATGCCGCTCCAGCGCGCATGCGGCGTGAAGACGAAGACGTCGCTGTCCTGAACCACCTGCGGCAACGCCCAGCGGCCGACGACGTCGGCATAGAAGCCGTCCGTCGAGATGGACTGGTCGCCGAAGCTGCGATAGCCGCCGCGCACCCGCAGCAGCTGGTAGGCGCCCTGCAGGTAGCCCTCGAACTGCATGCCGGCGATCGCCTCGGAATAGTAATAGGCGTTGTCGAGGAAGGACACGCCGCCGCCGGCAAACGGATTGACACTGAGCTGCGCCCCGACCGGCAGGATCGGTCCGGTGACGCCGCCGAGATAACCATAGTCGAGCTGGCTGACATCGCTGAAATACTCGGCATTGCCGAGCAGCAGCGTGCGCCAGCGCGTGTCGCCCAGGCGGCGCTCGTCCTGGACCCGCCCGGCCACATAGGCTTTCAGCGAGCTTTCGAGGTCGCTATGGCGCTGCAGCGGGTTGCTCTCATAGCCAAGCCCGCCCGTCAGCGTGACCAGCGTCGTGTCCGGCTGCAACTGGCGGCGGATGCGCACCAGCGCTGCCAGCGCCTCGGCGTTTTCGGGATCGTAGAGCAGCACGCGTTCATAGGTCGCGAGCGCCTTGCGCGGCTGCCCGACCGCCTCGGCCAGGCGGGCATATTCCATGTTGGCGGCGGTATCGGTCGGGTTGGCGAGCACGCGCTGGTAAGCCTCGCCCAGGGCGATCGCCTCCGAACGATCCACCGCCAGAGCCGGCGTGATGTACGCGCCAAGAGCGACGGCATAGGCGGTGAGTGCAAACGCCAGAAGACTGCGCTTCACGCTCGGAAGCTCCCCGATCAAGCCTGAATTAACCAAGGATAAATTCGGCCGCGTCTTTGAGCAACCTGCACAGGCCGCGCGGGGCGACTTTGCCGGCGAGCGGTGCAGATTGGCCACGACGAACGCAAAAGCGGAGCTTCCGCAGCGTCTCCATCGGCTGTTCTTGCCGCCGGGCTTGGTTTGTCGCACGCGGAGTGGCAAAATCCTCGGCAGATCCAGCGATCCCAGCAACCGGGAGCCCATCATGCGTATCGGCCGACTCATCAGGACCGCCGCGGCCGTCCTGGCCCTCGCCACGGTCGCTGCGGCCCCGGCTTCCGCCGCCGATACGACGATCGGCCGGGCCGGCGCCGTTCACAACAAGGTGGAAGGCGTGGTTCGCGGCGCCGCGCGGCCGCTCGCCGTGCGCGACCCCATCGTCCAGAACCAGCAGGTGCGCACTGGCGCGAATTCGACCGCGCAGCTCCTGTTCCTGGATGAGACCAGCCTGAATGTCGGGCCTGGTTCCGACGTGACGCTCGACCGCTTCGTCTACGATCCCGGCCGCTCGCAGAACGACATCGCACTGCGCGCCACCAAGGGCATCTTCCGCTTCGTCTCCGGCTCGTCCGATCCGCGAAGCTATCACCTGAAGACGCCGGTCGCGACGATCGGCGTGCGCGGCACGATCTACGACACGATCGTCGGGCCCAGCGAATCCGTCATCATCCTCGTCGAGGGCAAGCTGGTGATCACGCTCCCCGGCGGGCGCGAGGTCACGCTCGACCGGCCCGGCAAGGCGCTGCGCATCCACAAGGGCGGCCGCATCGAGGGGCCGCTGACCTGGGACGGCTCGCTGATCCGCGTCACCGGCGTCGTGCCGTATCCGCTCTATGGCGACAGCTTCCTGCCCTATCCGGAGAAGCTGCAGGCCCAGGACGGCCGCAACGACGTCATCAACGACCTCAACAACCGCGTTCGCGACATCGGGCCGCCGCCCTGCGAACCCGGCAGCTGCGGCTGCAATGGCGGTTCGGCCACCCATGCCGGGTGCGACTAGCGCCCGATTGCGGAAAGCTCGCCTAACGGGCGCGGATCGAAGGCGCGGAAAGCGCCGCTCCGAAACCTGAAGAATCTAGCCGCGTCCGAACAGGCGCCGCATGGCGCCGACGATCTCGTCGGTGCGGATGCCGAGGATGCGGCTCGCATGCTCGTCGTCCGCGATCTGCTCCAGCTCGGCCCGGCGCTTGGCCAGGACCGCGCCGAAATGATCGACCAGTTCCGGCGAGTGCGTCAGCACGTTTTCGAGCGCCACCTTGGTGATCTCGACGACGCGCGTCGGTTCCATCGTCGTGACGGTGGCGGCGCGGCGGGCGCCGGTCATCAGCGACATCTCGCCGAACAGCTCGCCGGGCCCGAGCATGGCGACTTCCCGGTGCGGATGGCGGGTGCCGGCGACGGTGACGTCGACCTTGCCGCTGACGATGATGAACATCGAGGTGCCGAAATCGCCCTCGGTCATCAGCACGCGGTCCTTGCCGACGTCGTAGACCTTGCTGCGCGCGGCGAGCTCGTCGAGCTGCCGCGCCGAAAGCACGTCGGCAAAAAGCGGGGTCCGGGCCAGAACGTCGCGCGCTTCCATGGAAGACCGTCTCCGTTGTTGCCGGAGTGTGGGTCCAGCTTCGCTTCGCCGTCAAGCGGGCGGGTTGCGCGGACTAGCGGCCTTCGAGTTTGAAAGCGATCGGAACGTTGATTTCGAGCTGGGTCATGCCTTCTGGCATGCGCGGAAAGGGGGATGCTCGGCGGACCGCGGCGATGGCGGCTTCGTCGAGCATCGGGTTTCCGGCGCTGCTCGCCACCACGATGTTCTGGGCGGCGCCAGATGGCGTGATCACGAACCGGACCTGGGCGCGGCCGCTGATGCCGAGCCGCTGTGCCTTGCTGGGCATCTGGGTTGACCGCGCGATCTTGGCCCGCACCTTGCCCTTGTAGTTCGAATTGGCGGCGGCGCCGGATCCCGCCTCCCGCGAGCGGCCCGTGCCGCTGTCGCGGGCGGTCGTGTTGTTGCTGGCGACGGATGCCCCGCGGCGGCTCTCTGTCTCGGCATTGCCGCGGCTCGGCGCTTCGGCTTTGCGCTTCCTGTCGGCCTTCTCCGCCTTTTCGCGCGGCGGCTTGCGGGTCGGCTCGGCCTTTTCGGCGATCTTCTTCTCAACCGGCTTCGGCTCGACGCGCTTGGCTTCGACCGGCTTGGTCTCGGTCGGCTTCTCGACGGGCTGCACCTCGACCGGCTTGGCCTCGGGCAGGGGCGCCAGCTCTTCCGGTGTCTCCTGCGGCGTCAGTTCCTCGACTGGCTTCAGAGTCGTCAGCACCGCCGTCTGCACCGGCTTGGCGACAGGCTGGACGGGCTTGGCCTCGACGGCAGGCGTCGTGGCTTCCAGGGTCTCGGTCGCCGCGGCCGATACGGCGGGGGCCGGCTCGACCGGCGCGAGGTCCGGCGTCGTCGGGGCGATCGAGGCGAGCGTCTCCGTCGGGACGATCTCGGTCATCACGGGCGAGGGGGCGGCCGGGAGGTCGCTCTCGATCGGCGTGGCCGAGAGATCGGCGGTCAGCACCGGTGCTATGCTGCTCGACGGCGTGGCCGCCGGGCTGAGTTCGGGGACGGCAGCCGGCTGCACGGCCTCTGCGGCGGCCGGCTGGGTCGGCTGCGGTGTCGGCTCGGCATCCATCGGGGAGGCGGAGAGGGCGGCCAGCGTGGCCGGTTCGGCGGTCGGCGCGACCTCGGTATCCTGGGCCGTCTTCAGCTCTTCGCTGAGGAACTCCTGGATCTCGACATCCGAGCCGAGCGTCGCATCGATCGAACCCTCGACCGAGCTGCCGGCGCCGCTGCCGGCTTCCGCGACCTCATTGGGATCGGGCGTGAAGGCTGCGACCACCGCGCCATGCGCCGCGATCGACAGAACCAGTGCCCAAGCCCAGGAAGCGCGCCGAACCTTCATCACCGAGCCTCGATCCCTCGCGTCGTCATCAATTGTCGAAGCGCATGTCGGTGCGCGTCGACACCTGGATGCTCTCGGCACAGGCGCCGGGGGTGAGGCCGGCGCCGCTGCATTCCTTCACGTCGTTGACGAGGATGCGGGCGATCGACGGGCAGGCGGTCTCGGGGATGTCGAACTGGCGGACGCGGCTCTTGCCGGCCGGCACCTTGGCGGTGCGCACGACGGCGAAGCGGTTGACCCGGCCATCCTGCTCGAACAGCACCAGTTCCAGCGCCATGTCGTCGATGCCGGCCGAGAGGCGGTTGTCGATGACGAAGCTCAGGCGGCAGGCCTTGGCATTGGCCTCGGCACCGTTGAGCTCGATCGCGATTGCCTTGGGTGCCTGCTGGGCTTCGGCGAACGAGGTCGCCGTCATCAGGACCAGCGCCGCGCCGAGCTGCATGCCGACGCGCTTGCTGCCACTCAAAACTGCCATGTTCCACCCCGTCATCCGAAGGAAGCCGGCGAGCCCTCGCAAAGGACCGCCACATGTGCAGGTATTAAAATATGATAGTGAAAGTCAACTATAAATTCGTCGCGGTCGCCGCTCAGGAGGGCTGGGCGGAGAAGGCGAGGGCGGTGATCGGGTGCATCGCCTCGTGGTCGAGATCGAGGAGCCCGCGCAGCTGGCCGCGATCCTTGGCGACGTCGGCGATGGTGTAGCTGTCGAGAACGGCGAAGAAGGCGCGCAGCGCTTCCGCCAGAATCTTGTTCACACCGCAGGAATCGACCAGCGGGCAATCGCGGTTGGCCGTGTCGAAGCAGTCGGTGAGGAAGAAGTTGCTCTCGGTGGCGCGGACGACCTCGCCGATCGAGATCTCATGCGCCGAGCGGGCGAGCCGGATGCCGCCATTGCGGCCGCGGATGGTCTCGACGAAGCCGCTCTCGACGAGGACGTGCATGATCTTGAAGAGATGCAGCTCGGAGATGCTGTAGGTCGATGCGATATCCTTGATCCGGCTGTTGCTGCCTGGGTTGGCGGCGCAATAGAGCAGGATGCGGATGGAATAGCTGGTCTGTTGGGTCAGGCGCATGGCGTCCCTCTTCTACCCCCGGCCGAGCCCGCGCGCCGGAATCGGGCGCCGCTCGAGCGGTCGTTAATACCTTCTCTTTAAAGTCTTGTTTTCCGGAGTTCAACCAAATCGACTCTTCCGGCTCGGGAAGCGGCGCCTTGCGGCCGATTTTCGCGCCTTCCGCTGGTCAGTTCCGGCTCTCTCGCGCCGGGCAAAACAAAAGCCCGGAAGGCGAACCTTCCGGGCTTCGTCACTGCGATGCAGCGAATTCGCGGATATCCGGGGGCAGGGCCCCCGAAGGATCCTAGATCAGCGAACCGTTCACGACGGCCTTGCCCGACTGGTCGAACAGGTGGACCGTCTCCGGCGCGACGATGATGCGGATCTTGTCGCCCGAACGCTGGCCGGCAAGGCCATCGGCCTTGACGACGGTCGGGTCGGAACCGTCCACGTCGATGTAGAGCATGGTTTCGCCGCCGAGATGCTCGGAGAGCGAGACGACGCCGGGGATGCCGCCCGTGTCGGTCGGGGCGATCGTGAGATGCTCCGGACGAACGCCGAGGGTCATCGGACCCGGGGTGATGGTGGCGCCGCGCGTCGGCACCGCCAGGGTAGAGCCGCCGGGCAGGGCGATGATCGCCGAACCGCCGGTCACTTCCGTGACGTTGACCTTGAACAGGTTCATCTTCGGGCTGCCGATGAAGGTGGCGACGAAGATGTTGTTCGGGCGGTGGTAGAGCTCGAGCGGCGAACCGACCTGCTCGATCTTGCCGGCGCTGAGCACGACGATCTTGTCGGCCATGGTCATGGCTTCGACCTGATCGTGGGTGACGTAGATCATCGTCGCCTTGAGATCATTGTGCAGCTTCGAGATCTCGATGCGCATCTGCACGCGCAGCGCGGCGTCGAGGTTCGACAGCGGCTCGTCGAACAGGAACACGTCCGGCTCGCGAACGATGGCGCGGCCAATGGCGACGCGCTGGCGCTGACCGCCGGAGAGCTGGGCCGGGCGGCGCTGCAGCAGCTCCGTCAGGTGCAGCATCTTGGCGGCCTTTTCGGTGCGCGCCTGGATCTCGGACTTCGGCATCTTGGCCATCTTCATGCCGAAGCCGATGTTCTCGGCGACGGTCATGTGCGGGTAAAGGGCGTAGGACTGGAACACCATCGAAACGCCGCGCTCGGCCGGCGCCAGGCGGGTCACGTCGCGATCGCCAATGCGGACGGTGCCGTCCGTCGTGCCTTCAAGTCCGGCGATCAGACGCAGAAGCGTCGACTTGCCACAACCCGACGGGCCAACGAAGACGCAGAACTCGCCGTCCTTCACTTCGAGATCGACGCCGCGGATGATGGGAACCTCACCAAACGACTTCTGGACTTCGCGCAACGTCAGACTTGCCATTAATCAAACCTCCAAGATGGACACGCAAACGGGCGCGGCCGTCGAGACAGCCGCAATCCCACAAGCAGGATCATTCCTCCATACCTACCGTCCACGATCGCGGGGCTTGAGTAAAGTCCCGAAATGCAGCCGCAGCGCCGGGTGCGGGTGATCGATTGGGTCCTATGCCCACGAAGGCGCAACCCTGGGTGCCCGCCACGACGGCAATCGCGCGCAAGGCTGGGTTTCCCTTGCCCGATTCCGCGAGGTCGTGCCTCGAAACCGGGCGGATTTCCGCCGCGCCATCTAAGACTGATCTGTTGATAGTGCGACGGCGACCTATTTTCACCTTGCGGGAGACTGGCGGCGGAACGCCCGCAACGATCCGTTATAGTCTCTAGGCCTAAGCAAGGTGGACAAATTCGCGGTGCGCGAGGCTATCGCGGGCGACGGGCAATCTCGACTGCGGCCGCGATCAGGCTTGCGGAAACCTCCTTGCCGAAGGTGTTGACGGTGATGTGACCATCATCCGGAATGCTGACGTCGAAGAGCACATCCCCTTCGTTTGAAAGCACCTCCAGGCGTATGCCGTCGAAGCTCACATCCGTCGCCCATTGGTATTCCACCGTGCGACCTTCGAATTTCAGCGCTCCCATACAGAGAGCTTATCGCAGCCCAGCCCACTTCGCCATTGGCCCACGCCGCAGGTGCCGCCGATTCAGGCCGTCATTCCCGGCCGATTAAACCGCCGGGTGAAGATTCGGCATGACCGGACGCTTTACCAGAAGCGTAACCGCATCGAGCACATGGATCCTTCCGCACTGCGACGGCACCACGATTCTTTTTCCGCAACGCCGCGACGGAAGCGCCGGGTTCCCGCGTTGAAGGTGGGAACGGGCCACATTCACCGGACGCACCATGCCGCTTTGGAAACAGATACTGCTCTGCCTTGTCGTCGTCATTCTCGCGGCAGGGGGCTGGTACGCCTTCCAGCATCGCGATTCGCTGGGCGACGGCGCCGGAGGCAGGAGTGCGTCCGCGGCCCCCGGTGGCGGCCGTCCGGGCGGCGGCGGGCCGACGCTGGTGGTGACCGAAGCCGTGACGAGCGAGGTCGAGAGCGACCAGGTGCGCTCGGTCGGCACCGTGAAAGTGCCGCGTTCCATCAACATCTACCCGCAGGTCTCGGCGGTCGTGAACGAGGTGCTGTTCAAGGCGGGCGACAAGGTTACCAAGGATCAGCCACTGGTCCGGCTGGATGACGCCGACCAGCGCGTCGCGCTCGACCTTGCCAATATCGCCCTCAAGGATGCCCAGGCGGCGCTCGACCGCGCCCAGAAGCTCTCGGCCAGCCGCAACCTCGCGCTTTCGGCGCTGGAGGACGCGCAGTCGGTGGAGCGCAAGGCGCAGATCGCCGTGCTCGGCGCGCAGATCGCGCTGGACCGCCGCACCATCACCGCGCCCTTCGAGGGAGTCGTCGGTTTGAGCGACCTGGCGGTCGGCGATTTCGTCACCTCGTCTACGGTCGTCACCACGCTGGACGATGTCTCGACGCTGCTGGTCAGCTTCCTGGTGCCGGAGCGCTATGCCGGCCGTGTGGTGGAAGGCCTCGCGGTGACGGCGACGGCGGCCAGCAAGCCGGACGCGACCATCTCCGGCAAGGTTACCTCGGTCGATACGCGCATCGACCCGACCGCCCGCACCCTCAAGGTCGAGGCCTCGCTCGACGCGGAAGCCGCCAATGCCGTCGGCGTCAAGCCGGGCATGTCGGTGGTCGTCTCGCTCGGCTTTGCCGGCGAGAAGCGCATGGCCATCTCCGCCCTGTCGATCCAGTGGGACCGGGCCGGTTCCTATATCTGGACGGTGGTCGACGATGTGGCCAAGCGGCTGCCCATCACGGTACTGGAGCGCCAGAGCGGGCGCGTGCTCGTCTCGGGCGAGCTGAAGGAGGGCGACAAGGTCGTCGTCGAGGGCCTGCAGCGTCTGCGCGAGGGCTCGAAGGTGGCTGAATTCGCCACCGCCGCCACCGGCGCGAATGCTTCCACCGGGAAGGGCAGCTGATCATGCGCACCGATGGAGCGGACCCGTCGCACGAGCCGTCGGACCCCAAGGGATCCGGCATGGATAATTCGGGCCTGATGCCGAAGGAAGGGGCGGTGCCGGGCGGCATTTCCGCGCTTTCGGTTCGGCGGCCGGTCCTGGCCATCGTTCTCAACCTGCTGATTGTCATCGCCGGTCTGGCCGCCTATCGCGGCGTCGAGATCCGTGAACTGCCGAATATCGACCAGCCGGTCGTCACGATCACCACCACCTATACCGGCGCCACGCCGGATACGATGGACAAGGAGATCACCAGCGTCATCGAGAAGGCGGCGGCCGGCGTCACCGGCTGGACCGACATCCAGTCGCAATCGACCAGCGGCCGCAGCCGCGTAACGGTGCAGTTCTCCGATTCCGTCGACATCAACGTCGCCGCCAACGATCTGCGCGATGCGGTCGGCAATGCCCAGCGCAACCTGCCGGATGACGCGGATCCGCCGACCATCGCCAAGGCGGATACCAATGGCGACGCGATCATGCGGCTTGCTGTGACGTCGCCGACGCAGAAGATCGAGGACCTCACCAAGCTGGTGAACGATGTCATCGTCGATCGCCTGAAGGCCGTCGACGGCGTCGCCGACGTGCAGATCAACGGCGATCGCTCGCCCAACATCAGCATCTATATCGATCCGATGCGGCTCGCATCCTTCGGCCTCACGGTCGCGGATCTGAAGACTGCCCTGGCGACCGTGGCCCTGGACGTGCCGGCCGGCAATCTCAAGGACACGAACCGCAACATGTTCGTGCGCGCTGACGCCAGCGTGAAGAACGCCGACGACGTCAAGGCGATCCGGATCAAGGGCGACACCCGCGTCGGCGACGTTGCCGACGTCGTCTTCGGCCCGGCCGCGAAGTCCTCCAGCCTTCAGGTCAATGGCCGCGTCGGCGTCGGTCTCGGCATCGTTCGCCAGGCGAGCTCCAATACGCTGGAAATTTCGGCTGGCGTGCGCAAGGCCATCACCGAACTGGCGACCACGCTGCCCAAGGATGTCGCGGTCCGCGTCACCTCCGATGATGCCGACTTCATCTCGGGCTCGTTTGAGGAAGTCGAGCGCAGCCTCGTGCTGGCGATCTTCATCGTCATCGGCGTCATTTACCTGTTCCTCGGCTCGCTCCGCTCGACGCTCATTCCCGCCGTCACCGTGCCGGTCTCGCTGCTCGGCACGATCGCGGCGATGTATCTGATGGGCTTCTCGCTCAACATCCTGACGCTGCTGGCGCTGGTGCTGGCGACCGGCATGGTGGTGGACGACGCCATCGTGGTGCTCGAGAACATCACCCGCTATCGCGCCCAGGGGGTCGGCGCGCGCGCCGCCGCCGTTCTCGGCGCCAAGCAGGTCTTCTTCGCCGTCATCTCGACCACGGCCACGCTGGTCGCGGTGTTCGTGCCGATCTCCTTCTTCAAGGGAACCGCCGGGCGCCTGTTCTCCGAATTCGGCTTCGTGCTCGCCTTCGCCGTCACCCTGTCTGGCTTCGTGGCGCTGACGCTGGCGCCGATGATGGCCTCGAGGCTGCTCGGCAATGGCAATCATGGCCACGACGAGGGCGGCAATTTCCTGCAGCGCGGGCTGAACGCCGTCGGCAATGTGGGCCAGCGCATCTATGAGCGCGTGCTGGATTTCTGCCTGAAGGCGCCGGCCGTCATCATCCTGATCAGCATCCTGTTCGCGGGCGGCGCGGTGCTGGCCTTCGACATGCTGCCGCAGCAATTGACGCCGCAGGAGGATCGCGGCTCGGTCATGATCGCCATGACGACGCCGCAGGGATCGACGGTCGACTATACGCAGGGACAGATGTCGCTGGTGACGCGCGCCGTGGAACCGCTGCTGAAATCCGGCGAGGCGACCAACATCTTCTCGGTCGCAGGCAATTTCGGCAGCCCGAGCAACGGCTTCATGATGGTGACGCTGGCCCCCTGGGGCGAGCGTACCCGCAGCCAGGCGCAGATCGCCGCCGAGCTCAGCCAGAAGATCCGCTCGATCCCCGGCGCGATGATCAATCTGCGTCAGCCCAACAGCCTCGGGATTCGCGGCGGCGGCCAAGGCCTGACCTTCGCCGTCACGGGCGTCGAGTATGACGGCATCACCAAGGCGGCGCAGCAGCTTATCAATACGTTGGGCGCCAACCCCGCCTTCTCCAACGTCCAGCTCAACTACGACCTCAACCAGCCGCAGCTTTCGGTCGACATCAATCGCGACCGCGCCGCCGATCTCGGCATCTCGGTCGCCGATATCGGCACCATCGTTTCGACGCTGCTGGCCGGCGCCGACATGGGCAATTTCTATGTCGGCGACGACAAGATCGACATCACCGCGCTCGCCCCGGACGGCATGATCGTGACCCCGAGCGATCTGATGAACGTGCAGGTCCGCACGGGCGGCGGCACCATGGTGCCGCTGTCCTCCGTGATCTCGGTCAGCGAGGGCGCGACGTCGCCGACGCTGGCGCGCCAGTCGCTGCGTCGCGCCGTGCCGATCACCGCCACGCTCAGCCCCGGTGTCGACCTCGGCTCGGCCATGCAGATTCTGAACGAGGAAGCGGCCAAGGAATTGCCGGCCGGCATGAACATCGTGCTGACGGGCGAGGCGGCGACGCTCAACGAGACGTCGAGCGGCATCCTGCAGACCTTCATGTTCGCCGTGGTCATCATCCTGCTGGTGATGGCGGCGCAGTTCGAGAGCTTCGTCGCGGCGGCGATCCTGTTCACCACCGTGCCGTTCGGCGTCGCGGCGGGCATCTACGCCATCCTGCTCTCGGGTGGCTCGCTCAACATCTACACCCAGATCGGCCTCGTCATGCTGGTCGGCCTGATGGCGAAGAACGGCATTCTGATCGTCGAATTCGCCAACCAGCTGCGCGATGAAGGCCAATCGGTCCGCGACGCGATCCGCAATGCCTGCCTGATCCGGCTTCGGCCGGTGCTGATGACGATGATCGCGACCGTGCTGGGCGGCCTGCCACTGATCCTGACCGGCGGCGCCGGTTCCGAGGCCCGTGCGGCCTTGGGCTGGATCATGGTTGGCGGCCTCGGCGTCTCGGCCCTGGCGACTCTGTTCCTGACGCCCGTCTCGTTCCTGCTGCTGGCCGGCTTCTCCAAGCCGCGCATTGCCGAGGAGCACAGGCTGGTGGCCGAACTGGCCGAGGCCGAGGCGGAGGATTCCCGCCGGCGCGAGGGCAAGGGTCCGGAGGAAGCGCCGCCCCGCCCTCTCGCGATCGCGGCGGAATAGGGAAAGATTGCCGTGGCATTTTCCCACCCCGATCTTCCCCGCCTCAAGGCTGCCACGGCGGCGTCGATACGCTATCGTCTGATCCCGGGCGGGAAAGCCGGCGAAAGCGTCGGCGAGGACGATTCGAAAGGTCGGGCAGACGCATTGGCAGGCAGGGACGATCCGGGTGACGACAAGGCGATCCAGGCCGACCATGCGCTGATGCAGGCGGTGGCGGGCGGCGAGGAGGGGGCGTTCGCGCGCCTGATCCAAGCCGAGGCGCCGAAACTGACCCGCTTCGTCGCGTCCGTGCTCTCCGATCTGGCCGAAGCCGAGGAAGTCGTGCAGGAGGCGCTGCTCCGGCTCTGGAAGCAGGCCGCGACCTGGGAGCCGAACGCGCGGATCGGCACCTTCCTGCATCAGGTGGCTTATCGCATCGCGATCGACCGTCTGCGGCGGCGCCGGCCGCATCTCGATATCGACGGCTTCGACGACATTCTTGAGGACGATGCCCCGACCCCGGAGCGTCACCTCACGCAGAAGGATGATGGCCGGGTCGTCCAGGCCGCCCTCGACCAGCTGTCGGAACGGCAGCGCACCGTCATCGTGCTGGCCCACTTCCAGGAACTGGGCCAAGCCGAGGGCGCGGACATCATGGGAATTGGCGAACACGCCTATGAATCGCTCCTCGCGAGAGCCCGGCGCCGGCTGCGAAGCCTGCTCGGCGGCAAGGACGGGGACGATCGGCAGGAAGGAATGCGATCATGAGCAAGACATCCGGTGAAGGACGTTTTGAACTGGCAAGCGGTCCGGCAAGCCTGCAGGAAGCTGTCGATCGCTGGGGCCCCGATCTCAATCTCTGGCCCGACCTGATGCTCGTCCGCCGGGCGCGGGAGGCGTTGCTGGCCGACCGCAATTTCCGTGGGCATCGCGACCGCGCCGTGGCCGAGGCTGCCCGGCTTTCCCGCGCCGCCACATCGCTGGACAAGCGGATCGCCGATAGCGGCTCCGTCGAGCGGATCACCCGCAAGCTGCTCGAGGCGACGGGATCGAAGGTTGTTCACTGGCGTCGCCGGATCGCGGCGCTCGCCGCCGTCATGATGCTGTCGGCCGCCTTGGGCAGCGCCTTCGCCGAGATGGTCCCGGCCCAGATCGAGGCGCCGAGGGTCGATGTCGTGCAACTGGATACGCTGGTCTTCGGACCGTCAGAGGCAGACTTTTGATGGCTTTCAAGATCGAACCCAAGACCCGGCGCACCCTTTTGTGGGGTCTGCTCGTCGTGTCCTTGGCCGTCAATGCCTTTTTCATCGGCGCGACCGTCACGGATCTCGCGCGGTTCCGGCTGGGCTCCGAGGACAAGAGCCCGCGCATCATCCGCACCGAACTGCGCTGGCTCAAGGACCGCTTGTCGCCTGACGCGATCGACAGCATCGAGACGCAGTTGAATGTCCTCAAGCCGGATATCCTGGCGCGGCTCGACCGCCTGAAGACCTTGCGGGGCGAACTCAACGCGCTCGTCGCTGCGCCGACGCCGGACAAGGCGGCGATCGATGCGCATCTGCGCAACATCCGCATCGAGGTCGGCGCGATGCAGGAGCAGGTGCAATCGCGCACCTTCGAGGCGCTCCTCAACCTGCCGCCGGAACAGCGCGCGGCGCTCGCTAGACCCGCGAACTAGCGGCGGCTGGTTCTTCCGGCAGACTCGCTGAGGCAAGCACCGTCTCAACAGCTGGTTGGGGTGCGAAGCCTTTGAATCCTGCCAACCCAAACGAAAAACGGGGCCGCAAGCGGCCCCGTTTTCATTCGTGCAGGGAGGATCAGCGCGCCGCGGTGAAGCGGTCGGCGTCGGCCTGGGTCAGCGGGGCGGGGCGCTCGGTGGTGGTCGAGAGCGTGATCACCTTCTCCTGCGCCGCCGAGTCCAGGATCGACACCATCGCGTCGAGCGCATGCAGCGCGACCCGGCCCGAGCAGCGCGGCTCGCGGCCCTGATCGGCGGCGTCAAGCAGGTCGGCGACGCCCAGCATGCGGTAGTTGGCATGCTTGCCGTCTTCCCAATTGGCCTTGCCGAACGGCGCTTCCGAGCTGTCGACCTCGATATAGTCGCCCTTTTCCACGGAGTAGCGGACGCTGCCGCCGAAGAAGTTCGGATCGGGCACCAGCATCGTGCCTTCCGAGCCGTAGAGCTCGATCGGATTGACGTGGCCGTGCTTCCAGACATCCCAGCTCGCCGTCAGCGTGACCTGCGCGCCGGAGACGAAGTGGAGGATGGCGTTGATGGTTGTCGGCGTGCCGACCGGCACGGTCTTGCCCTTGAGCGGACCTTCGGCCGTGACGAGGCGGTCTTCAAACCCCTTGGTCGCGACGGCGGTGACGGTGCGGATCGGACCGAGCAGGTTGATCAGCGCCGCGATGTAATAGGGTCCGAGATCAAGGATCGGGCCGCCGCCGGGTTGGAAGAAGAAGCCGGGATTGGGGTGCCACATCTCCATGCCGTGGCTCATCACATGCATGGTGCCGGCGATGACGCGGCCGATCTTGCCTTCATCCAGTAGCTTGCGCGCCGTCTGGCCCGCGCCGCCGAGGAAGGTGTCCGGCGCGCTGCCGAGCTTCAGCCCCTTGGCGTCCGCCAGCGCCACCAGCTTCTTGCCGTCCTCGACGGAAAGCGCGAACGGCTTTTCCGAATAGGCGTGCTTGCCGGCCGAGAGGATCGCATTCGACACTTCATAGTGCGCCGACGGAATGGTCAGGTTGATGACCGTGTCGATCTCGGAATCGCCGAGCAATCCGTCGATCGTCAGGGCGCGGACGCCGAACTGGTCGGCGCGGGCCTTGGCTGCCTCCGCCACGATGTCCGCGACCGCGACGATCTGGGTGCCCGGAAAGAGCGGCGCCAGCTTCAGATAGGCGGCCGAAATGTTGCCGGCGCCGATCAGGCCGATCTTGTGAACCTTGGTCATGTCGGAGAAGCCTTTCAGGAAACCAGGGCCTTGATGGCCGCATAGGAACGCTCGGCGAACAGCTTCCAATCCGAGGGATTGTCGTGCTCGGCGACAAGGATGCGGGCCTTCTTGGCCTTCTCGATATGCGGCCAGAGCGCCTTCCAGTCCACGACGCCGTCGCCGACATTGGTCCAGCCATCATCGACCGTCGTGCCAGCCGGGGCCAGGTCCTTGATGTGGAAGGCGATCGTCTCGTCGGCGAGCTTGTCGATCTCGGCGGCCACGTCCTGGCCGGCGCGGGCGACCCAACCGAGGTCGAGCTCGGAGCTGACGCCATTGCCGATCAGATGGTCGATCGGGCGCGAGCCGTCGGCCAGCGTCGCATATTCGAAGTCGTGATTGTGATAGCCGAGGCCGAGGCCGGCTGCCTTGGCCTTTTCGGCGGCGCCGGCAAAGCTCTCATGCAGCTTCTTCCAGCCATCGATATCGGTCGGGCGCTGTTCGGCAACGAGATAGGGGATGACGATGGTTTCGGCGCCAATGGTCTTGGCGATGTCGATGAAGCGGCTGGTCTCGCCGACGACGCCGTCGAGCGGGGCGTGGAAGGTGGGCGTCACCAGGCCGACGGCATCGACCTTGGCGCGGTAGCCGGCGGCGTCTTCGCCATAGAGCGGATAATAGGGCTCGACTGCGTCATAGCCGATCTTGGCCAGGCCCTCGAGAACGGTTTCGAGCGGCGGGAAATTGCGGGCGGAGTAGAGCTGAAACGAGATCTTGTGCTGCGACATGGGAATGTCTTTCTTGAATCCGTTCTTAGGGAAGTCGCCTGAAACGCCAGGCGGCTCAGGGGGCGATCAGAGGCGCTGGCCGCTGGCGAGATCGAAGATCGACGCGTAGGCAGGCTGAAAGAAGGCATCTGCCGAAGAGGGCGTCTGGACGTGGGCGTCGCCATCGACGCGCACCGAGAAGGTCGTGCCTGCGACATCGCCCCAGACCAGGCTGTCGGCGCCCATCGGCTCCAGCAGGGTCAGATTGACCGGGATCGGCCTGGCATCCGGTTCGCGATGCTCGAGGTCGACCTGTTCCGGCCGGATGCCGAGGGTCGCCGGGCGGCCATGCTCGGGTGGCTTTTCGAACTCGTATCCGGTGAGGTCGATCAGCGTGCCGTTGGAGAGCTTGAACGAAACGGCGCCGCCTTCGACCGAGATCGTGCCGTCGATGAAGTTCATCGAGGGCGAGCCGACAAAGCCGGCGACGAAGCGGTTGACCGGCCGGCGGTAGATTTCCTTGGGCGATGCCAGCTGCTGGATCACGCCGCCATTCATCACCGCGACGCGGTCGGCCAAGGTCAGCGCCTCGATCTGGTCGTGCGTGACGTAGATCATGGTCGAGCCGAGGCCCTGGTGCAGTCGCTTCAACTCCACGCGCAATTCCGTCCGCAGCTTGGCGTCGAGGTTGGAAAGCGGCTCGTCGAACAGGAACACGTCGACATCGCGCACCAGGGCTCGGCCGATGGCGACGCGCTGGCGCTGCCCGCCCGAAAGCTCCGCCGGACGGCGGTCGAGCAGCGGCTCGATCTGCAGGATCTTGGCGGCGCGGGCGACGCGCTTGTCGATCTCGTCCTTCGGCACCTTGGCCATCTTCAGGCCGAAGGAGAGGTTTCCGGTCACCGTCATGCGCGGATAGAGCGCGTAGGACTGGAACACCATGCCGATGCCGCGGTTCTTCGGCTCCTCCCAGGTGACGTTCTTGCCGCCGATCCAGATCTGGCCGGCCGAAACGTCGAGCAGGCCTGCGACGGCGTTGAGCAGCGTGGACTTGCCGCAACCGGAGGGGCCGAGCAGGACGATGAACTCGCCCTGTTCGATTTCGAGGTCGAGATTCTTCAGGACCTTGAGGTTGCCGAATTCGATTTCGAGGTCACGAATGGAGACAGTGGCCATGGATCACCCCTTCACGGCGCCGGAAGCGATGCCGCGAACGAACCAGCGTCCCGACACGAAATAAACGAAGAGCGGAACGAGTGCCGTCAGGATCGTGGCAGCCATGTTCACGTTGTACTCCTTCTCGCCGAAGCTCGAATTGACGACGTTGTTGAGCTGCACGGTCATCGGGAAGTTCTCGCGACCGGCGAAGATCAGGCCGAACAGGAAGTCGTTCCAGATGCCGGTGATCTGCAGGATCGCGGCGACGACGATGATCGGCGTGGAGAGCGGCAGCATCAGCCTCAGGAAGATCGCCCAGAACCCGCCGCCATCGACGCGCGCCGCCTTGAACAGGTCGATCGGGATGCCGGCGTAGAAGTTGCGGAACAGCAGCGTCATCAGCGGCAGGCCGAAGATCGTGTGCACGAACACGACGCCCGGGATCGAATTGTAGAGCGACACCATCGAGAGGATCCGCACCAGGGGATAGAGGAAGACCTGGTAGGGGATGAACGCGCCGAGCAGCAGGATCGCGAACAGGATGTTGGCGCCCTTGGGCCGCCAGAAGGAGAGGGCGTAGCCCGTCACCGATCCGACCGCGATCGACAGGATGACGCTCGGGATCAGGATCTTGATCGAGTTCAACATGCCGACATGAATGCCTTCGCAGTTCAGTCCGGTGCAGGCCTGCGACCACGCCTTGATCCAGGCGTCGAAGCTAGGCGATCCCGGCAGGGCGAACAGATTGCCCATCCGGATCTCGTCCATCGGCTTCAGCGAGGTCACGATCATCACGTAGAGCGGGATCAGGAAGAACAGCGCCGAGATGATCAGGAAGGCATAGACGCCGTACCGGCCGGGGCCGATGCGCTTGGGACGGGGGCCCGAAGGCTCGACATGGGCGTTTGCGGTGAGAGAAGCCATATCAGTGCGCGCTCCTCGGCTTGCGGAAATACTGCACGTAGAGCCAGGGCGCCAGGACGCAGAGGACCGTGATCATCATGACGGTCGAGGCCGCCGTGGCGAGGCCGAGATTCTGGCGCTGGAACAGGTATTCGATGACGAACTTGGCCGGCACCTCGGTCGATATGCCGGGGCCGCCATTGGTGAGCGCCACCACCAGGTCGTAGACCTTCACCACCGCGGTGGCGAGCAGCACCGTGGCCGTCACGAACATCGGCGTCAGGATCGGGATCACGATGTGCACATAGACGCGCCAGGTTGGGATGCCGTCCACCTTGGCGGCCTTCCACAGCTCGCCGTCGACGCCGCGAAGGCCGGCCAGCAGGATCGCCATGACGAGGCCGGACGCCTGCCACATGCCGGCAAGGGCGATGACGTAGATCGCCCGGTCGCCGCGCGACAGCCAATCGAAGGTAAAACTTTCCCAGCCCCAGTTACGCACGGTCTGCTGCACGCCGAGCGTCGGGTTCAGTGTCCACTGCCAGACGAGGCCGGTCACGATGAACGACAGGGCGTAGGGATAGAGGAAAATCGTGCGGAACACGCTCTCGGCGCGGATCCGCTGGTCGAGGAACACCGCCAGCAGGAAGCCGAGGATCAGGCAGCCGACGATGAAGATCAGGCCGAAGATCGCAAGGTTCTGGACCGATATGATCCAGCGTTCCGATCCGAACAGTCGGGTGTATTGCGAGAAGCCGACATAGTTGGAGACCGGAAAGACCTTCGAGCTCGTGAACGAGATCTGGATGGTCCAGAGGATGGTGCCGATATAGGCGAAGATCACGATCAGCCAGGCAGGAGCCAGGGCGACCTGCGCCATCCAGAAGCGTAGGAATCGAGGTTTCAAGATAACGCACTCCGATAGCCCGGCGGATGCGAGCCGCCGCGGACCGGCTCACCGTCGCGGTGGCGCCAGATCGAGGAGAAAACCCGGCCGGAGAACCGGCCGGGTCGGAGTCCTGTTATTCTGCAGCGATGATTTCGGCGAACTTCGCCTGCAGGTCGGCCGGGGTCTGGGACGGAGTGGTCCAGAACTGGCCGATGATGTCCTGGATCGAGCCGATCGAGTCCGGCGTCTGCAGGAAGTCGAAGCCGGGGACGGAACCATTCTCGGTGCCCAGCAGCTTCAGGCCGGCTTGGGCGCAGGCGTCGAGCTTCGAGGTGTCGACATCGCCGCGAACCGGGACGGAGCCCTTCTTGGCGTTGAAGGCGACCTGGGTCTCGGGCGTCAGCATGGTGTGGGCGAGCAGCGCCTGGGCCTTCTGGGCGTCGGCGTTGTCGGTCTTCGGGAAGACGAACACGTCGCCGCCGATCCAGTAGACCTGGTTGCCGATGCCGGGAATGCAGCCAACTTCCTTGCCGGGGGTCAGGCCGGCGGCGATCACTTCGCCCTTGGCCCAGTCACCCATGAAGTTGAAGCCTGCCTTGCCCGAGACGACGAGGCCGGTGGCCTGGTTCCACTGGCGGCCCTGCTGGCCGGCATCGCCATATTCGCGCAGCTTGCCGAAGGTCTCGACGACCTTGGCGAATTCCGGCGACTTCACGGCTTCGACGTTGTTGTCGCCATAGACCTTCAGATACAGGTCGCGGCCGCCGACGCCGAGCAGGACGTCGTTGAACAGCAGGACCTGGGTCCAGGCGTCGCCCGACTGCGCCATCGGAATGACGCCGGCTGCCTTCAGCTTGTCCATGGCGGCGAACAGTTCGTCCCAGGTCTTCGGCGGCTCGATCTTGTTCGCTTCGAGCAGGGCCGCGTTGTACCAGAGCCAGTTGTTCGAGTGGATGTTGACCGGAACGGCGAAGTAATGGCCGTCACGCGAGACCGCCTTCACCAGAACCGGCGAAAGGAACTTGTCCCAGCCATCGGCCTTGGCGACCTCATCGAGGTTGTTGAGCAGGCCCTGTGCGACCAGGTCCTCGAACTGCTTGCCGGTGTTGAACTGCATGGCGGTGGGCGGGTTGCCACCAACGATGCGGTTGATGCCGGCGGCGCGTGCCGCTTCGCCGCTTGCAATGGCCGCGTCGACCCACTCACCGCCAGCGGCGTTGAACTGGTCGGCAAACACCTTCACGGCAGCGGATTCGCCGCCGGAGGTCCACCAATGGATGACTTCGGCCTTTTCGGCAGCGACCGACGGACCAGCCATCAGGGCCACGACTGCTGCTGCACCGAGCAACGCCTTGGTAAAATGCTTCATGCTTCCTCCTCCCGGGGTTCAGCGCCTTTCCTCAAAGGCGCCAATTCGTGAACGTCCGTCCGATCCACCGGACTTGAACGCCCGAATTCTTGTAATCGATTACATCTACCGTATACTCCCCAAACCGGCTGTCAACGCAAAGTTATTTTGCAGTGCAAAAGAAAAGCCGGACTGGGGAAGGACCAAACGGTGCGAAAATCTGAAACGCCGGAGCCGGAAGCGGCCGCCCGATCCGTCACGATCCAGGACGTCGCGCGCCGGGCGGGCGTGTCCACCGCAACCGTCAGCCGGGCCATCGCCCTGCCGGAACGCGTGACCGAGGCGACCCGGGCCGCGGTGTTTTCGGCCATCCGCGAGACCGGCTACACGCCCAACGCCGCGGCCCGTTCGCTGCGCGCCAAATCGACCAAGATGGTGCTGGTGCTGCTGCCCGGCATCGGCAATTCGTTCTTCACGCCCGTGCTGAATGCACTGGAGGAAGTGTTCACCGAAGGTGGCTACGGCGTGCTGATTGGCTATACGCGTCAAAGCCGTAGCCGCGAGACGCACTATGCCCGGGTGATCCGGGCGGGGCAGGTGGACGGCGTTCTGGTCGTCACCGGCAACGTGCCGCGCGACGAGGAATTCGTCTCGGTGCCGGACACGGTTCCAGTCTCGCTGATGTTTTCCGAAATTCCCGGCACGCCGCAATTCTCCGTCTTTGACGTCGACAATCGCGGCGCGTCGGCCGAGGCGGTGCGCTACCTGATTTCGCAGGGTCATCGCCGCATCGCGCATATTCCCGGCGCCGAGGGTGGGCTCGAAGCGAGCGAGCGCCTCGGCGGATATTGCGATGCACTACGAGAGGCCGGTCTGCCGATCGACCAGGCGCTGATTTGGCGTGGCGCCAGCAATTTCGATTTCGCGTCCGGCGAACGGGCGGCCCGAGATTATTTCGCGCTCGACGAAAAGCCGACGGCGGTCTTCGCCGCGGCCGACGAAATCGCTCTCGGTTTCATGCGCGCGCTGAAGAACCGGGGGGTCGGCATTCCGTCCGACGTATCGGTCATCGGCTTCGACGATACCGAATATGCCGTGCACTACGATCCGGCGCTGACCACCATGCGCCAGCCGCGCAACGAGATGGGCCGGCTTGCCGCCACCGACCTGCTGCGCCGCATGGCGACGGGGCGCGACGGCACGGTGCCGACCTTGAAGGTACGTCTGGCCTGCGAACTCGTGGTGCGCGAAAGCGTGCGGGCGGTGGAGTAGGGGGCAAGAACCCTCACCCCGACCCTCTCCCGCAAGCGGGCGAGGGGGCTCACCGCGCCCGGTCGATCCATGGACGCGCGAGGCTGCGAGCGCACCGGCCAAAAGCCCTCGCCCGCTTGCGGGAGAGGGTTGGGTGAGGGGCTTGCTTGACCTCGGTTGGCAAGCCTAGCCCGCCAGTTCCTCGCGCAGCATTTCCAGCGTCAGCCATTCTTCCTCGGCGGCGTCGCGCTCATGCTGGGCGGCGGCGAGGCGGGCATTGGCCGTGTCGAACGCCTTGCGGTCGACGGCGAACAGGTTCGGCTTGGCGAGCGTTGCTTCCAGCTTGCGGATCTCGGCGGTCAGCGCCTCGATCTTCGCCGGCAGCGTCTCCAGCGCGTGCTTCTGCTTGAAGGAGAGCTTGCTCTTCGAGGCCGGCGCCTTGTCGGCGGTGACCTTCTTTTCTTCCTTGCGCTCGGCCTTGTTGATCGCGCGGGCCGGGGCTGCCGCGCCGCGCTGGATCAGCATGTCGGAATAGCCGCCGGCATAATCCGTCCAGCGGCCATCGCCTTCCGCCACGATCACGGACGTCGCGACGCGGTCGAGGAAGTCGCGGTCATGGCTGACGAGCAGGATGGTGCCGGGATAATCGTCGAGCAGCTCTTCGAGCAGGTCGAGCGTCTCGAGGTCGAGATCGTTGGTCGGTTCGTCGAGCACGAGCAGGTTGGACGGCCGCGCCAGGGCGCGCGCCAGCATCAGCCGACCGCGCTCGCCGCCGGAGAGAGCGGTGATCGGGGCTCGGGCCTGCTCGGGCGTGAACAGGAAGTCCTTCATGTAGCCGATGACGTGGCGCGATTCGCCATTGACCATGACGCTGTCGCCGCGGCCTTCGGTCAGCGCGTCGGCGAGGCGCAGGCTCGGATCCAGGCTTTCGCGGCGCTGGTCGAGCGTCACCATCTGCAGATTGGTCCCGAGCTTGATGATGCCGCTGTCGGGTTCCAGCACGCCGGTCAGCAGGTTGAGCAGCGTAGTCTTGCCCGCGCCATTGGCGCCGACCAGGCCGATCCGGTCGCCGCGCTGGATGCGGGTGGAAAAATCCTGGACGATCGCCCGGTCGCCGAACGACTTCGACACGCCGATCGCCTCGACCACGGCCTTGCCGGAGACATTGCCTTCGCTCGCCTGCAGGTTGACGCTGCCGACGGCGCGGCGCTGGTCGCGGCGCTCCTGACGCAGGCCTTCGAGCTTGCGCAGGCGGCCCATATTGCGCTTGCGCCGCGCGGTGACGCCGTAGCGCACCCAGTCGATTTCCTGGCTGATCTTTCGGTCGAGGCGCTCGCGCTCCTTCTCCTCTTCATGCAGGACGTTGTCGCGCCATTCCTCGAAGGCGGTAAAGCCCTGTTCGAGCCGTCGCGTCGTGCCGCGGTCGAGCCAAAGCGTCGCCTTGGAAAGGCGCTCCAGGAAGCGGCGATCATGGCTGATGAGGACGAGCGCCGAGCGCATCGACTTCAGCGTCTCTTCCAGCCATTCGATCGCCGGCAGGTCGAGATGGTTGGTCGGCTCGTCGAGCAGCAGCACGTCGGGCTCCGGCGCGATGGCGCGGGCCAGCGCCGCGCGGCGCGCCTCGCCGCCCGAGAGCGTGTTCGGCGCCTCGTTGCCGGTCAGGCCGAGCGATTCCATCAGCATGGTGGCGCGGTAGGGGTCGTCGCCCGGTCCGAGGCCGGCCTCGACATAGGCGCGCACGGTGGCGAAGGCGGAAAGATCCGGCTCCTGCGGCAGGTAGCGCAGCGTCGCGCCAGGCTGCACGAAGCGCGTGCCGGCATCCGCCTCGACGGTGCCGGCGGCGATCTTCAGCAGCGTCGACTTGCCGGATCCATTGCGGCCGACAAAGCACAGCCTTTCGCCGGCCGAGACCGAAAGCGTGGCGTTTTCGATGAGCGGACGGCCGCCAAAGGTGAGGCGGATGTCCTGGAGGAGAAGCAGAGGAGGAGCCATTCGACGGGATGTAGCGATGCGCGAGGGCGGTAGCAAGGCGGATCGCGCAGGCGGGCGCAGAACAGGCGCGGTCTGGCGCGGCGAGCCCATGGCAGGGCGCGAGAGTTTGGCCTAAGCTCCCATCCGGTCGTCGGGCGCGGGGAGGTTGAGTTTGGTCTATCAAGGTTCCGATGGGGTCGCCGAATTGGTTGCCTTGATGCGGGACGTCGCCTCGCGCGACGAAACCGCGTTCAAAAGGCTCTATGATCGTACTTCCGCGAAACTATTCGCCGTGGTCCGCCGTATTGCCGTTAGTGAAGCAGCTGCCGAGGAGGCGCTGCAGGAGGCATGGGTCCGGATCTGGAATCATGCCGACAGGTTTGATCCGGCAATGGCGTCCCCGATCACGTGGATGACGACGATCGCCCGTCACGCGGCGATCGACGCCGTACGCAAAGGGTCGGAGCGCGTTTCGAAGACGACGGTCGTCATCGACGAGGAACTGGCGGAAAAGCTGCCAGCCCCCGGCTCGACGACGGACGGCCTGACCGGGCCGCAATTGCGGCGCTGCCTGGAAGGGCTGGAGCCCGACCGGCGCGGCATGGTGCTCCTGGCCTATAGCTATGGCTACAGCCGGGAGGAGTTGTCGCGGCGCTTCGACAAGCCGGTCGCGACGGTGAAGACGATATTGCGGCGAAGCCTGATCGCCTTGAAGGAGTGCCTCGGTGGCCGATGACGACGAAATGGAGGGCCTGGCCGGCGAATATGTGCTCGGCACGCTCGATCGGCCCGAGCGGGACGCGGTAGAGACGCGCGCCGCCAGCGATCCGGCTCTTCGCGCCGCGATCGGCGGCTGGGCGGGCCGGCTGCAGCCTCTGGCCGACCTTGCCGGCGAACAGGCGCCGCCCGAAGGCCTCTGGGCCAGCATCCTTTCCCAGATCCGCGCCGTCGGCAGCGGCGGCGCGCGCGTGCTTCTGCTGGAGCGCACCGTGCGCCGGCTGCGGATCGCGACCGGCATCTTCGGCGCCGCGGCCGCCGTGCTGGCGGTCGTCGTGGCCAGCGACCGGCTCGTGCCGCCGCCGCCCGCCGCGAACTATGTCGCGGTCCTGGGCGGGGAGGGCGGCAAGCCGGCTTTCGTGGCGTCCGTCGATACCAACGCTGGCACGATAAGGCTGCGCCGGGTCGGCGATGCGCCGCCGCCGGACAAGAGTTTCGAGCTCTGGCAGGTTCCGGCGGAAGGCCCCACCGTGTCGATGGGCGTCGCCGACAATCTCAGCGACCTGAAGTCGATGAACGTCTCGCTGAAGCCGGGTGAAAAGCTGGCGATCTCGGTCGAGCCCAAGGGCGGTTCGCCGACCGGCCAGGCGACCGGACCGGTGGTCTATATCGGCGACCTGCTGCCGGCAGAGTAGGCGGGCAACTCTCCCTGGAGATACCGAGGCGGTGGCTAGGCCACCGCCTTTACTTTTTTGTCGATCCAGTTCCCCAGCCGCTCGAGCGCCGCGTCGAGGATCGAATCCTGCTTCGAGAAGCAGAAGCGCACGAAGGTCTTGGGCGCATCGCCGACATAGAAGGCCGAGACGGGCACCGCCGTGACGCCCGCTTCCACCGTCATGCGCTGGCAGATCTCGACATCGCTGCCGCCAAGGCCGAGCGGAGCGGTATCGGCGGTGACGAAATAGGTGCCGCCGCAGGGCACGACCTCGAAGCCGAGCCGCTCCAGCCCGGAGGCGAGCCGGTCGCGCTTCTTGGCGAGGTCTCCGGCCAGGCCGGCATAATAAGCGTCTTCCTTGGCCAGTCCGAACGCGACCGCCGACTGCAGCGCCGCCGGCGTCGTGAATGTCGTGAACTGGTGCGCCTTGGCGATCGGATCGAGCAGGCGCGGCGTCGCCGTCACATAGCCGACCTTCCAGCCGGTCAGGGAGAAGGTCTTGCCGGCCGAACCGATGCGCACGGTGCGCTCGCGCATGCCGGGCAGCGTCATCAGCGGAATATGGGCGCGGTCGTCGAAGATGATGTGCTCATAGACTTCGTCGCAGATCGCATAGGCATCGAAGCGCACGCAGAGTTCGGCGATCCCGCTCAGCTCTTCGCGGGTGAACACCTTGGCGGCCGGGTTCATCGGGTTGTTGAGCAACACCGCCTTGGTCTTGTCGGAGAAGGCGGCGGCGAGTTCGTCGAGGTCGAGCTTCCAGAGCGGCGGCGTCACGCGCACCATCTTCGGAATGCCGCCCGCGCGCCGCACCAGCGGCACGTAGCAGTCATAGAGCGGCTCGACCATGACGACTTCGTCGCCGGGCTCGATCAGCGACGTGAATACGTCGGAGAGCGCCTCGGTCGCGCCGGAGGTCACAAGGACCTCGGTCTTCCAATCGATGTCGAGATCGTAAAAGCGCTTGTTGGCGCTGGCCACAGCCTGGCGAAGCGCCGGCACGCCCATCATCGGCGGATACTGGTTGGGCCCGGCGATCAGGGCCTCGGCCGCCATCCGGCGCACGTCCTCCGGACCGTCGACATCGGGAAAGCCCTGGCCGAGATTGATCGAGCCGTGCTCGATGGCAAGCCGCGACATCACCTCGAAGATGGTGGTCGGAAGGCCAGTATAGACGGGATTGGTCGGTTTCATCAGCAGCTCCACTCGGCGCGCGGGAGATTATGGCGCGCACCCCGCCCGTGCAAGCAATCGCATGCCTTCGATACACCGGGTCGCAGGCGGTTTTTGCCATCGGGGCATCCCGGAGATCGCCGCGTGCAATTTTTATGAGGTGGGCTGAAACCGTTTGGATCTACCTCCGTATAAGGTAGCAGAAGGACGTTTCGGACCCGATCAAGAAAATCGCGGAATTGGATACGGATGAAGATCGCATTTTGAAGATGCGATTTCCGTCAACGCTATATCCTTGCCTGAATACAGATTTTCTTGACTGGTTCGATACGTGACTTCGGAAGTTCAACGTGGATCAACGGACGGGAAAGACCCGACGTTATAGGAGGAAGTCCAATGTCTCATTTTGCCAATTTCGTTCGTGTCGCTGCTGTCGCTACCCTGGCTCTCGGCGGCGTCGCCACCATGGCTGCTCCCAGCTTTGCCAAGACCGTGATGGTCGGCGGCGCGCCGATGTATCCCAACAAGAACATCGTCGAGAACGCCGTCAATTCGAAGGACCACACCACTCTGGTCGCCGCCGTCAAGGCAGCTGGCCTGGTCGATACGCTGTCCGGCCCGGGCCCGTTCACGGTCTTCGCGCCCACCAATGAAGCTTTCGCCAAGCTGCCGGCCGGCACGGTCGACACGCTGCTGAAGCCCGCCAACAAGGGCCAGCTGACCTCCGTGCTGACCTATCATGTCGTCCCCGGCAAGATCTCCGCCGCCGACATCATGAAGGCCGCCAAGAAGATGAACGGCATGGCCGAATACAAGACCGTGCAGGGCGAGACGCTCAAGATCCAGGTCGACGGCAAGAAGGTCTGGGTCATCGATTCCAAGGGCAACAAGGCTCGCGTCACCATCGCTGACGTCAACCAGTCGAACGGCGTGATCCACGTCATCAACGCCGTCCTGCTTCCGTAATCGAAGCCGATACGTTGAGTTCGGAACCCGGCCGCGAGGCCGGGTTCCTTTTGGCTTCGGTGCGGCCGAATTCGCGCCGCTTGAGATAAAACGGATGGCTGCTGAAACTTTTCCGGCGCCCGCTCCGTACATGGAGGACAAGTTGGTGTTCCTGCCCCTGCCTCCTGGCACGTTCACCAACTCCCTGCGCGCCGCATCGCCTCCGCGATCTGCGCACTGGCACCGTTCCGGAGGCCGCCCCGCCCACTGGAACGGTGCCGGACCTTTCCCGTCTTTGGAGTTGGACCGGGCGCACATCGACGCTCGTGCGATGGCGTTTGCTTCCGGGCGTGATCCATCCGGGCGAGTGCGTCGCCCGGACATGGGCTCGGGCTTTATTGACCTTAGTAGGTGAGCATCGGCGGCAGGTTCTTCGCCTGCTCGATCCAGGTCTCGACGATCTTTTCCGAAGGCAACTGGCGCACCAGCTTCTTGGTGGCGTTGATCTCGGCCATCTTGGCCGCGAGATTGTCCGCCCGCCGGGTCTTCAGTTCCTTGACCGTATCGACGCCCGCCGCTTCGAGCAGCTCGGAATATTCCTCCGCCACGCCCTTGATACGCATCAGGTCGGCCATGTTGGCCCATTTCAGGATCTTGTCTTCGCCGAGCCCCGACGTCGCGGCAAGCGCCTTGCGCCCCTTCGGGTCCTTCGCCTGCTCAAGAAGAGCGCCGGTCGTGCGGACACCCGCGGCAATCAGCTTTTCTGCGAAGACAGCGCCGATGCCTTCGATATCCTTGATGGGGTAAGACATTCTCGAACTCTCCTGAGCGAATCCCAAGTGTTAGAAGTCTAGACTTGGATGTTCGCCTGTGTGTTGCGGGATGGCAAGTCGTCTCGTCACGCGGGTGGCGCGACGGTAGATTGCGCGGACCGAATTGGGTTCTATAAGGTCGCCATAGCCCTTCGATCCTCGAAGCGGCGGCGCCAGAGGAATGTGTCGATGCCGATGCTGGAAGCGGACAAGATCTATCTCGGGACGAGCGACAAGCCGGAATATCTCTTGCTCGGCCTCGCCAACCGGCATGGACTGGTCACGGGCGCCACCGGCACCGGCAAGACAGTGACGCTGCAGGTGATGGCGCAGGGCTTTTCCGATGCTGGCGTGCCGGTTTTCTGCGCCGACGTGAAGGGCGACCTTTCCGGCATCGCCGAGCCGGGCGAGGCGAAGGACTTTCTCACCAAGCGGGCCGAAGAGATCGGCTTCGCGGCGGAATACAAGTTCAGCGCCTGTCCGACGATCTTCTGGGACCTGTTCGGCCAGCAGGGCCACCCGATCCGCACCACGGTGAGCGAGATGGGGCCGCTGCTGCTCGCACGGCTGATGAACCTGAACGATACGCAGGAAGGCGTCCTGACCATCGCCTTCCGCGTCGCCGACGAGGAAGGGCTGCTGCTGCTCGACCTCAAGGACCTGCGCGCCATGCTCGGCTTCATGGCCGAAAACGCCGACCGCATTCAGGCCAAATACGGCAATGTCACCAAGGCCTCGGTCGGCGCGATCCAGCGCCAGTTGCTGGTGCTGGAGAACCAGGGCGGCGACGCCTTCTTCGGCGAGCCGGCGCTCGCGATCGCCGACCTGATGCGCACGACCACGGATGGCCGCGGCATGGTCAACGTGCTCGCCGCCGACAAGCTGATGAACTCGCCGCGCCTCTACGCGACCTTCCTGCTCTGGCTGCTGTCGGAATTGTTCGAGGTGCTTCCCGAGGTCGGCGACCCGGCCAAGCCGCGGCTGGTCTTCTTTTTCGACGAGGCGCATCTGCTGTTCGACGAGGCGCCCAAGGCCCTGCTCGACAAGGTCGAGCAGGTGGTCAAGCTGATCCGCTCGAAGGGCGTCGGCGTCTATTTCGTGACCCAGAACCCGCTCGACGTGCCGGACAGCGTGCTGTCGCAGTTGGGCAATCGCGTCCAGCATGCGCTGCGCGCCTACACCCCGCGCGATCAGAAGGCGGTGAAGGTCGCCGCCGACACCTTCCGGCCCAATCCCGCCTTCAAGACGATGGACGTCATCACCCAGCTCGGCGTTGGTGAGGCGCTGGTCTCGACGCTGGAGCCGAAGGGCGTCCCCAGCATCGTCGCGCGCACCTTCATCCGCCCGCCGTCGTCGCGCATCGGCCCGGTGACGGAGGCCGAGCGCCGCCAGATCATCGCCACCAGCCCGATCGGCATCGCCTATGACAGGACGGTGGATCGCGAGTCGGCCTATGAGATCCTGGGCCGCCAGGCCGCCGCCAACGCACCGGCGGAATCCGATGCGGCCGCGGCGCCGGCGTCGGCCAGCGGCTTCGACATTGGCGGCATTCTTGGGTCGCTGCTCGGCACCGACAAGAAGCGCGGCGAGCGCTTCACGGCGACCCAGCGCGTGGCGCGCGAAGTGACGCGCACCGTCACCAACCGGGTGGCGGGCGACGTCGCGGCCAATATCGGCAAGAGCGTTGCCGGCTCGATCGGCGGCTCGGTTGGCCGCTCCATCGTGCGCGGCGTCCTGGGCAGCATCCTGCGCACGCGCTGAGGCGCGTCCCGGAAGGTAGGCACAAAAAATCCCCGGCGCTGAAACGCCGGGGATTTTTCATTTCCAGACCGATAGGCCGGATCAGGCGGCGGCGAGCAGGCCTTCGGCCTGGAGCGCTTCCTTGACCGCCGGACGGGCGGCGACGCGGTCGAAATAGGCGTCGAGCTTGGAGCCGACGTCGAACTTGAAGCCCTTGGCCCAGCGCAGCACCGTGAACAGGTAGCCATCGGCGACGCTGAACTTGTCGCCCATGAGATACGGCTTGTCGCCGAGCGCGTCGGTCAGGAAGGCGAAGCGCAGCGACAGGCGGTCCTTGAAGCTCTGCTTGGCGTCATCCTTGAGCGACGGATTGAACAGCGGGCTGAAGCCCTTGTGCAACTCGGTCGAGATGAAGGCGAGCCAATCCATCAGCTGATAGCGCTCGGCCGAGCCGAAGGCCGGAGCGAGGCCGCTTTCGGGCGCCATGTCGGCGATCATCTGCACGATCACCGGGCCCTCGGTGACGACGTGGCCGTTGTCGAGCTCCAGGGCGGGCACATAGCCCTTGGGATTGATTGCCTTGAAGTCCGCGCCGCTCTCGGTCGCCTTGGCGCGCAGGTCGACCTTCTCCATCGTGAAGGGCAGGCCGGCTTCGCGCAGGGCGATATGGGGCGACAGCGAGCAGGCGCCCGGAGCGTAGAAGAGCTTCATTCATCACATCCTAGATTGAGACCGGAACAGACGGCCGGGGAATGGTTTGGCGTCAGTGGTTGGTTTGTAAGGTGGGCATTCTACCAATGCCTTACAATGCGGCGAATTGTGGTGGGAGGGGCGACAAGCGCTTGCCTTTTCTTTTTCCGGCCGCGAGCGTATCAGAGCCGCTTACAGCGCGTGCCTGCGCGCGCTCATTGCCCTGGAGCCCGCCCGTGTCCGATCGCCTCGCCGACGTTCTCGCCCATATCGATGCCGATATCGAAAACAGCCTCGAGCGGCTGTTCAAGCTGATCCGCGTCGAGAGCATCTCGACCGATCCGGCCTATGCGGGCGCCTGCCGCGAGGCGGCCGAGATGATCGCCGCCGATCTCGCCTCGATCGGCTTCGACGCCAGCACGCGTGCGACCCCCGGCCACCCGATGGTTGTCGCGCATCAGGACGGCGCCAAGGGGCCCCGCGCGCTGTTCTACGGCCATTACGACGTGCAGCCGGTCGATCCAGTCGAGCTTTGGGATACCGCCCCGTTCGAACCGAAGATCGTCACCGCCGCTGACGGCACCAAGCAGATCGTCGCCCGCGGCAGCTCGGACGACAAGGGCCAGCTGATGACCTTCATCGAGGCGTTCCGCGCATGGAAAGCCGTCACCGGCTCGCTGCCGATTCCCGTCTCGATCCTGCTGGAAGGCGAGGAAGAATCGGGCGGGCCCAGCCTCGTGCCGTTCATGCAGGCCAACAAGGACGAGTTCGCCGCCGATTTCGCGTTCATCTGCGACACGAACATGTGGGACCGCCAGACGCCGGCCGTGACGACCATGCTGCGTGGCCTCGTTGGCGAGGAAATCACCATCACCGCCGCCTCGCGCGACCTCCATTCGGGCATGTATGGCGGCGCCGCGCGCAACCCGATCCACGTCCTCGTCTCGATCCTCGACGGCCTGCGCGACGAGACCGGCCGGGTCACCCTACCGGGCTTCTATGACGGCGTCGGCGAGATCCCCGACAGCATCCGCCAGCAGTGGCAGTCGCTCGGCTTCGATCCCGATCAGTTCCTGGGCGAGGTCGGCCTGTCGATCCCGGCCGGCGAGGAAGATCGCAGCGTGCTGGAGAAGATCTGGGCGCGGCCTACCTGCGAGGTCAACGGCATTTCCGGAGGCTATACCGGCAAGGGCTTCAAGACGGTGATCCCCTCGCAGGCCTTCGCCAAGGTGTCGTTCCGCCTGGTCGACAAGCAGGATCCGGAAAAGATCCGTGCCGCCTTCCGCGCCTATGTCGAGTCGCAGCTGCCGGCCGATTGCACGGTCGAGTTCACCCGGCATGGTGGCTCGCCCGGCATCCGGCTCTCGTCCGAGAATCCGGCGCTGGTGAAGACCCGTGCCGCCCTGACGGACGAATGGGGCCATGATTGCGTTGTGGTCGGCTCGGGCGGCTCGATCCCGGTCGCGGGCGACTTCAAGACCGTGCTCGGCCTCGATGCGCTGATGGTCGGCTTCGCGCAGGAGAACGACCGCATCCATTCGCCGAACGAGAAATACGACCTCACCAGCTTCCATGGCGGCATCCGCTCCTGGGCGCGGATCCTGTCGGCGCTGTCCGAGGAGGGCGCGCAGTGAAGATCTGCGTTTTCTGCGGTTCGAGCTCCGGTTTCCGGCCCGATTATCGCGACGCGGCGGTGGCGCTTGGACGCGCCATAGCCGATCGCGGCGCCTCGCTTGTTTATGGCGGCTCAAAAGTCGGCCTGATGGGCGCGGTCGCCGATGCCGCGCTGGCGGCGGGCGGCGAGGTGATCGGCGTCATTCCCGAGGCGCTGCGCGACAAGGAAATCGCCCACCCGCATCTCACCAAGCTGCATGTCGTCGGCTCGATGCATGAGCGCAAGCAGATGATGGCCGATCTCTCGACCGGCTTCGTGGCGCTGCCGGGCGGGCTCGGCACGCTGGAGGAGCTGTTCGAGATCTGGACCTGGGCCCAGCTCGGCTATCACAAGAAGCCGGTCGGCCTGCTGGATGTCGCGAACTTCTACGAGAAGCTCGACGCCTTCCTCGACCACACGGTCGAGGCCGGTTTCGTGCGTGCCGAACACCGCGACATGCTGATCGTCGACGACAATCCGGTCACGCTGCTCGATCGCTACGAGAACTACCAGCCCGTGGCGCTCGCCAAGTGGATCGGCCCAACCGAGCGGTAAGGCCCCGGCTTCAGGACAGAAGCCGGGCGCGCCGTTCGGTCAGATAGGATCGAACGGCGGCATCCGTCGCGAGCGCGATGGCACGGTCATAGGCCTCGATCGCCCCGCCGCGCGCATTCGCCCGGGCCAGCAGGTCGGCGCGAACCGCCCAGAAGGGCTGGTAGGCTTCAACCCTGCCGCTGTCGAGTTCTGCCAGGCATCGAAGCCCGGCCTCGACACCATGCGCCTCCGCCATCGCCGCGGCCCGGCCAACGGCCACCCCCAGTCGCGGCGACGTGCGATGGAGCCGGTCATAGAGGCCTGCGATGGTGGAGCGATCCGGCTCGCCGGTCAGTCTGCGGCCGGCATGGGCGGACTGGATCGCCGCTTCCAGCTGGTATCGCCCCGGCCGTCCGAGCGCTCCGGCGCGCGCCAGCGTTGCCTCTGCCTCGGCCAGCCTGGCGTGCGACCAGAGCGACGGATCCTGCTCTGAAAGGGGCACATAGGCGCCGTCCGTCCCCCGCCGCGCCGGCGAGCGCGCCTCCAGATGCAGCATCAGGGCGAGCAGGCCCAGCGCCTCCGGCTCCTGCGGCATTAGCTCGACCAGGGTCCGACCCAGCCAGACTGCCTCGGCCGCGAGGTCATGCCGCTGGCTGTCATCCGCCGGGCTGTCCCAGCCATGGCCATAGGCGGCATAGATGGCGTCGAGCACGGGCTCCAGCCGGCCGGCGAGTTCGCGCCGGTCTGGCAATTCGAAGCCAATACCGGCGTCGCGGATCTTGATCTTGGCGCGCGTCAGCCGGCGCCCCATCGCGTCCGGCGACACGACGAAGGCGGCGGCGATGCGCGCCGCGTTGAGCCCGAGCACGCTCTGCAGCATGAGCGCGGCGTGGATGGAGGGATCGATCGCCGGATGGGCGCAGACGAAAAGCAGCTTCAGCCGCTCGTCGGGAAAGTTCGGCGCCGCCAGATCGATCTCGCCGGCGATATCGGTCAGCAGCGCGAGCGAGCGCGACAACGCTTCATCGGTCGTTGCGCGTCGCGCGCGGTCGATCCACCGGCGCCGTGCAACGGCAAGCAGCCACGCCTCGGGACGATCCGGGATGCCCCGATCCGGCCATTGCTCCAAGGCGGCGAGGATCGCATCAGCAAGCGCGTCCTCGGCCGCCCCGATATCGCGACCCCGCGCAGAGAGGATGGCGACGAGCCGGCCATAGCTCTCGCGAACCGCCTGCTCGACGCGACCTCCCGCCATCGATACGCCCTCCGACGCGAGTGGTTCGTTACATCGTGGTCAGCGTCGGGCGGATCTCCACGCCGCCATATGGCGCGCAGGGCGCCTTCGCGGCCCAGGCGATGGCCGCGTCCAGATCGTCGACTTCGATGATGAAGAATCCGCCCAACTGCTCCTTGGCGTCGGCAAACGGCCCGTCCTGGACCTGGTGCTGCCCGTCGCGGATGCGCAGGGATGTCGCCGTATCCGGGCCGAGCAGGCCCTCGCCGCCGCGAACGATGCCGGAAGCGCTGATGTCCTCGACATAGGCCTTCCACGCGCCCCAATAGGCGATGGTCTCGGGGTCGTGTTCGCGGGTCGTGAACTGCTGGCTGTTTTCGTAGAAGAGCAGGGCGTATTGCATGGAAATCTCGGCTGCGGTTCGAGAGGCGGGACCATTCCCGGCCTTCACGACCATGTCGCGGCGCGCCCCGCCATTCGGACAGGGCCGGGAAAATAAACTTCCGCGATCTCGCAGGGCGACGGCGGCCACGTCAAGGCGAAGGTCCTCAGGGCGTGGGCGCGGCGGACGCTGCAACCGCCGCCGGCGGGACCTGCTTCAGATATTCGCCGATCGCCTGGCGGTCTTCGGCCGTCAGCTTCGCCATGTTGCGAACGACCTCGGCCATCGTGCCGCCGAGGGAATCGAAGTCCGGCGTGAAGCCCGTGTCGAGCGCGTTGGCGATGTCATCGACGCTCCAGTCGGAAAGGCCGCCGGGGCCCGAGGTGATATCGGGCACTTTGCCCTTGCCGGAAGGGTCGGGCGCCCCGGCGAGCGCGCGGCTCATGTCCAGCCCGCCCAGCGCCGTGCGCGGCGTGTGGCATTCGTTGCAATGGCCCGGTCCCTCGACGAGATAGGCGCCGTGATTGACGGCCTCGCTCTTGGCCGGGTCCGGCGTGAAGGTCTTGCCGTCGAGATAAAGCAGCTTCCACAGCCCGATGCCGCGGCGGATCGAGAAGGGGAAGGGCAGGTCGTGCGGCTGGTTGGCCGTCGCGTCCGCCGGCAGCGTGTCGAGATAGGCCTTGAGATCCAGGAGATCCGGCACCGTCATCCGCTGATAGGAGGTGTAGGGGAAGGCCGGGTAGAGGTGCGAGCCATCCGGCGCCATGCCGCGCTTCATGGCGTTGACGAAGTCAAGCGCGCTCCAGTTGCCAATGCCATGCGTCTTGTCCGGCGAGATGTTGGGCGCATGGAAGGTGCCGAAGGGGGAGGCGATCGCCACGCCGCCGGTGAGCTTTAGCAGGTTGTCGCCGCTGGCGCCCGGGGCGGCATGGCAGGAGGCGCAACCGCCGGCCCAGAACAGCCTTTCGCCCTTGGCCGCGTCGCCCGGCTTGTCGGGCAGCACGGCGGCGTCGAGCGGCTGCGGCGCCGTCAGGAACCAGAAAACCGCCGCAGCCAGGGCTGCGACGGCGACGACGGCAAGGGTGGCGGTGCGGATCCGCACGGTCAGGATTTCTTGATGCGGAACTTCTCGTGGCAGCTCTGGCAGCTGGCGCCGACTTCTCCGGCCGAGGCCTTGATGGCGTCGAGACCGCCTGATGCGGCGGCGGCGCCCGCGGTGGCGGCGGCGCCCATCTTGGCGGCGAGGGCTTCAAACCCTGCCTTGTCCTGCCAGATGGCGGGCGAGGCCGTCGTCTTGCCCTGGTCCGAACCTTCGGGGAACAGGGTCGGGAAGGTCTTGATGTCGGCGGCGATCTTCTCGAACGCCGCCTTGGCGGCCGCCGCGTCGTAGGGGGTCTTTCCCTGCACCATCTGGAAGATCGTCTTGGCGGCGCCGGCATTGTCCTTCATCAGCGCCTGGCGCTGGGCGATGACGTCGTCGGCGCCATGGGCGAGGCCCGCGGCTCCCAGCGTCAGGGCCAGTCCGGCCAGTATGATCTTGAATCGCATCGACAATCCTCCGTTGTGGTGTTCGGAATCGTTCTAACTGTCACGATGAACGATGACAGGGGCAAGTCGGAAGCGGTCGCGGTCACGCAAATATGATCGCCTTTCCCGCCCGGCCGCGCCTCGCGCAATGCGGCCCGGAGCGCGGATCGGAAACCGCATACCTTTGATTGTGCATCCGGACGGAGACGAGTTGCCGGACGACCCGGCGCTGCCTATGTTGCGTTCGGAACCTTTCCCGCCGGGGCGCCGTTTTCGGACGAGCCCCAAACCCACCGACATGGTCGATAGGAGTCTCCCATGGCTTTCGAACTTCCGCCGCTGCCTTATGATTACGAGGCGCTCGGTCCCTTCATGTCGAAGGAAACTCTCGAGTACCATCACGACAAGCATCACCAGGCTTATGTGACCAACGGCAACAACCTGCTGAAGGACTCGGGTCTCGAGGGCAAGAGCCTGGAAGAGATCGTCAAGGAGAGCTACGGCAAGAACGCCGGCCTCTTCAACAATGCCGGCCAGCACTACAACCATCTCCATTTCTGGAACTGGATGAAGAAGGACGGCGGCGGCAAGAAGCTCCCGGGCAAGCTGCAGGCGGCATTCGATTCCGACCTTGGCGGCTACGACAAGTTCCGTACCGATTTCATCGCCGCCGGCACGACGCAGTTCGGCTCCGGCTGGGCCTGGGTTGAAGTCAAGGACGGCAAGCTCGCCATCTCCAAGACCCCGAACGGCGAGAACCCGCTTATCCACGGCGCGAAGCCGATCCTCGGCGTCGACGTCTGGGAGCATTCCTATTACATCGACTACCGCAACGCCCGCCCGAAGTATCTCGAGGCGTTCGTCGACAGCCTGATCAACTGGGACTACGTCCTGGAGCAGTACGAGAAGGCCGTCTGATCCCACGGATCGACGTCGAATACGGAAACCCCGGCCTTGCGCCGGGGTTTTTCGTTTGTGGGAGTGGCTGCTCTCGGTCTCAGAAACGCGCCGGAAGGCCCTGGGCGCAGCGGGTGAAGTTCATCAGGCGCGGCCATTCCGTCTGGGTGTTGTAGAGCCAACGCTTGCATTCCTGCTGGGTGCGGAAGCAGCCGACGCCCCAGGCCGGCTCCAGGCCCCGATCCCAGACATCCGGCTTCGAGCCGGAGAAGCGCGAGAACCAGACTTTTCGCGGCCCTAGCGAAGCGGCCAGGCCCTTGCAGTCGCCCTGTGAGACGTTCTGCCCGTAGCTGAGGCCGAAAAACACCTGCGCGCTGGCCGGCAGGGGCGCCGTCAGCGCGCCCGCCAGTGCCGATGCAGCCAGAACCGTGGCGGCCAATCGTTTCATCGCCGTGCCCTCGATGGATCCCTTGGGATTAAGGTGCGGCAGCGCCCGCTGAAGTCAAGCGCCGCCGCTAGTCTTGCGAAGGATCAGCCGTTGCCGATGATCTTGCTGGCGACGACCTTGATGGCGAAGGCGGTCGAGAAGGCCGTCTCCTTCAGCCGGTCGAACCGGCCGGAGGCGCCGCCATGGCCCGCATCCATGTTGGTCTTGAGCAGCAGCAGATCGTCGCCGGCCTTGGTCTCGCGCAGCCTGGCGACCCACTTCGCCGGTTCCCAATAGGTGACGCGCGGGTCGGTCAGCCCGCCGATCGCCAGAATCGGCGGATAGGCGTGGGCGCCGACATTGTCATAGGGCGAATAGGCGGCGATCACGGCGAAATCCTCGGCGCTCTCGATTGGATTGCCCCATTCCGGCCATTCCGGCGGGGTGAGCGGCAGCGTGTCGTCCAGCATGGTGTTGAGCACGTCGACGAAGGGGACTTCGGCGATGATGCCGCCGAATAGGTCCGGCTGCATGTTGGCGACGGCGCCCATCAGCATGCCGCCGGCCGAGCCACCCCACGCGACGATCTTGCCGCGCGCGGTAAAGCCCTGCTGCGCCAGATACTCGCCGGCGGTGATGAAATCGGTGAACGTGTTCATCTTCTTCTCGCGCCGGCCATCCGCATACCAGCGGAAGCCCTTGTCCTTGCCGCCGCGGATATGGGCGATGGCGTAGACGAAGCCGCGATCGACCAGCGACAGCCGCGAGATCGAGAAGGAGGCGGGAATGGTGATGCCATAGGCGCCATAGCCGTAGAGCAGGCAGGGCGCGCTGCCGTCGAGCGGCGTGTTCTTATGGTAGAGCAGCGACACCGGCACGGTCTCGCCATCGGCCGCCTTGGCGAAGACCCGGCGCGTCACATAGTCGGCCGGGTTGTGGCCGGAGGGGATCTCCTCCTCCTTGCGCAGCGTCCGCTCGCGGGTTGCCATGTCGTAGTCATAGACGCGCGACGGCGTCGTCATCGACGAATAGGTGAAGCGCAGGATCGAGGTATCGAACTCGTAGCCGTCGCCCATGCCGAGCGAATAGGCTTCCTCGTCGAAGGCGATCGCATGCTCTTCGCCGCTGGCGAGCGCCCGGACGACGATGCGCGGCAGGCCGCCAGCCCGCTCCAGCCGGACCATGTAGTCTTGGTAGACCGTCATGCCGAGGATCAGCGTGCCGGGATTATGCGGAACGAGATCGACCCAGTTCTCGCGGCCGGGCGAGGCGACCGGCGCAGTGACGATCTTGTAGTCCTCGGCGCCGCCGGCATTGGTCAGGATGTAGAGCGTGTCGCCATTGTGATCGACGGAATATTCCTCCGCCGTGACCCGCTCGGCGACCAGCCGGTGGGCGCCGGTCGGATCTTCCGCGTCGAGCAGATGGACTTCCGACGTCTCGTGGTCATGGCTGTCGATCAGGATGTAGCGCGACGACTGGGTCTGGCCGACGCCCAGGAAGAAGCCCGGATCCTTTTCCTCGAACACCAGCACGTCCTCGGACTGCGGCGTGCCGACGATGTGGCGATAGATCCGGCAGGGGCGATGGTTGTCGTCGAGCACGGTGTAGAACAGCGTGTTGCTGTCGGCGGCCCACACGCCGCCGCCGGTCGTCGCCTCGATGGCGTCGGAGAGATCCGCGCCGCTTTCGATGTCGCGCACATGCAGCGTGTAATATTCCGAGCCCTTGTCGTCATAGGCAAAGGCGAGGCGCTTGTGGTTGGGGCTGTGATCGGCGCTGCCGAGCCGGAAATAGGCGCGGCCGGACGCCATCTGGTTGCCGTCGAGCAGGATCGTTTCCGGCCCGCTGCCGTCCCGCGCGGTCCGCACGACGAGCGGCTGTTCGGCGCCTTCGGTAAAGCGCATCGCATAGGCGAAGTCGCCATCGGGCGAGGGGACGGAGGAATCGTCTTCCTTGATGCGGGCGCGCATCTCGGCGAACAGCTCAGCCTGCAGGCCGGCGGTGTCTTCCATCTGGCTGGCGGTGTAGGCGTTCTCCTGCTCCAGATAGGCGCGGATATCGGGCGCGAGCACGCTCGGATCGCGCATCACCTCCTGCCAGTTGTCGGCGCGAAGCCAGGCATAGTCATCGGAGATGGCGACGCCGTGGACGGCGGAGGTCACAGGCTTCTTGGCGGCGAGCGGCGGGTTCACGAGGGAGGGTGCTCCGGGAAGGGGTGGTTCAGACAAGCCTCGGCCTGCCCTGGGGTCTTGCGTTCTTCGAGACGGCCGGGAGACGGCCGGCGGCCGTCTCGGCATGATGGGTGCCAATTATGGCACAAACGCTCCGCCAGAGTGAGGCGCCCGCCGGGCGGGTTCCCCGAATTCCTGGAGGCGGGGGCTGCGGCTATTCCTGGCCGTCGTCCGGCTTCAGCTTCAGCGCCGTGCCGTTGGTGCAATAGCGCAGGCCGGTCGGGTTGGGGCCATCGGGAAACAGATGGCCGAGATGCGACTCGCAACTGGCGCAGACGATCTCGGTCCGCACCATGCCATGCGAGCGATCCGTGACCTCGCCCACCGCCGTATCGTCGACGGCGGCGAAGAAGCTCGGCCAGCCGCTGCCCGATTCATACTTCGTCTCGGAGCGGAACAGCGGCGCGCCGCAGGCAACGCAGGTATAGGTTCCGGCGCGCTTCTCATGCAGGTACGGACCCGTGCCGGGGCGCTCGGTCGCCTGCTGGCGGGTGACGGCATATTGCTCGGGCGTCAGTTCTGCCCGCCACTCGGCATCCGTCTTTTCGATCTTCCTGATGGCGGTGTCGGGGCGATCGGTGGTGGACATGCACGCTCCTTTCGATCTGCGGTCGGGGCGGCCGGCAGATGGCAATCGGTGAAACACAAAGCTGAGCCCTCTAGATAGGCAATCGGCGCCAATTCACAATCGGTTCCGTTCACGTTGTCGCGCTTGTCGCTTTACGGTCCGACTTGCCTTGGGTTGGGCGGCTCATCGTGATTAGTCTATGGCCATCCATCGAATCACACGCCACCGGACGGAGATGTCCTGAGCAGAAGGAGCCGATTACATGCTGCGTACCGCTAGTCTTGCTCTATTTCTGTTCGCCTTCTGGCTGCTTTTGTCCGGGCATTACACGCCTTGGCTGGTGGGGGCAGGGCTCGTCATATCGATCCTGCTGGCCTTGGCAGGGCGGCGGCTCGGCTTTGCCGACGAGGAGGGCCATCCAGTCGGCCGGTTGCTTGCCGGATTGCTGTATTGGCCATGGTTGGCGCGCGAGATCGTCAAGTCCTCGCTGTCGGTGACCCGGATCATCCTCGATCCGAAATTGCCGATCTCGCCGCAGCTTTTCCACACCAAGGTGTCGACGCGCACGCCGGTCGGGATCGCGACCTACGCCAATTCGATCACGCTGACGCCCGGCACGATCACGGCCGGGGTCGATCGCGAACAGGGACGCTTCCTCGTCCACGCCCTGACCAAGGCGGGTGCGGACGATGTCGAGGCGGGCGAGATGGACCGCCGCGTGCGACGGTTCGAGGGAGGCGCGGAATGATCGCCGCGGCGCTTCTTGCCGTGCTCGTCGCCATGGCGCTGGTCGTGGTGCGCGCGCTGCGCGGGCCCAGCACCTTCGACCGGCTGCTCGCCGCCAACTCGATCGGCAATGGCGCGATCCTCGTGCTCGCCTTATTCGGCTTCCTGACCGGACGGCCGGAATTCCTCGATCTCGGCCTCACCTATGCGCTGCTCAACTATGTCGGCATCTTCGCCGTGCTGAAATTCTTCCGGCACGGCTCGCTCGGCGCCGAAGCGGAGGCGGACCGGACGTGATCGACCTCGCACGCGACATCCTGGCCGGCCTGTTCCTGTTCGCGGGCGCCTTCTTCCTGATCGCCGGCGCGATCGGCATGAACCGCATGCCGGATCTGTTCACGCGCATGCATGCGGCCTCGGTCGGCGACACGCTGGGCGTCAGCCTGATGCTGATCGGCATGGTGTTCCTCGCCGGCTTCACGCTGGTGACCCTGAAGCTCGTATTCCTGCTGGGCTTCCTTCTGTTCATGGGACCGGTCGCCTCGCACGCCCTGGCCGCCGCCGCGCTGCAGGCCGGCGTCAAGCCGCTGCTGGCCGGCGATAGCGAGAGGAAGCAGTCCGCCAAGCGCGGCAAGCCGGTTTCGAAGGGCCGCAAGCCATGATCGAGACGACTGTCACCATCCTTCTCCTGTTGATGCTGGGCGCCGTCACGATCGGCATCGTCCGGGTGCGCGGGCTGTTCGCCGCCGTCGTGCTGCTCGGCGTCTACAGCTTCCTGATGGCCACGCTGTTCGTGGTGCTCGATGCGGTCGATGTTGCCATGACCGAGGCGGCGGTGGGCGCGGGTGTTTCGACGGTCTTCTTCCTGGGCGCGCTGTCGCTGACCGATACCGTCGAGGCGCCCCGCAAGCGCCGCCAGATCATGCCGCTCTTCGTGGCCGTGGTGACCGCCGGCGCCTTGCTCTGGGGCCTGAGTGACCTGCCGCAATTCGGCTCGCCCGAACAGCCAATCCATCGCGACGGCGCGGATTATCTCGCCCGCTCCATGCCGGAAACCGGCATCGCCAACGTGGTCAGCGCGGTGCTCGCCAGCTATCGCGGCTTTGATACGCTGGGCGAAACCACCGTCGTCTTCACGGCCGGCATCGGCATCCTAGCGTTGCTGCGGCGCCGGCGCGGCGAGGGGAAAAGCTGATGCGGCTCGATGTCGTCCTTCGCGTCGCGACCAAGTTTATGCTGGCGCCGCTGCTGCTGTTCGCGCTCTACGTCCAGTTCCATGGCGACTACGGTCCGGGCGGCGGCTTCCAGGCCGGCGTCATCGCGGCGGCGGCGATCATCCTCTACGGCCTGATCAATGGGCTCGGCCCGGCGCAGAAGATCGTGCCGGTCGGGTTGCTGGAAGTGCTGATCCCGGGCGGCGTGCTGATCTATGTCGCGGTCGGCGTTGCCGGCATGCTGCTGGGCGACAATTTCCTCGACTACAACCATCTCGCCCATGACAGCATTCATGGCCAGGAATGGGGCGTCTTCCTCGTCGAGGTCGGCGTGTTCCTGACCGTCTTCTCGACCATGATCGCGATCTACTACGCCTTTGCCGGCCGGAGGCGTTCGTGATCGTACATTTCAGCCAGATCGCCACTGTCTTCCTGATGGTCGCCGGGCTCTATGTGGTCATCGCGCGCGGCAACATGGTCAAGAAGCTGATCGGCCTGTCGCTGTTCCAGACCTCGGTCTACCTGCTCTACATCCTGCCCGGAAAGGTGCTGGGCGGCACCGCGCCGATCCTGGATCCGGCGCACACCGTCTACGCCAACCCGCTGCCGCATGTGCTGATCCTGACGGCGATCGTCGTCGGCATCGCCACGCTGGCGCTCGGCCTGACGCTGGTGGTGCGCATCAAGGAAGCCTACGGCACGATCGAGGAGGACGAGATCCTGCTCCGCGACGGACCGGAAGAGGCCTCGAAACTTCGGGTCAAGCGCGGCAAGACACCGGGCACGGGCAGGAACGCGGCATGATCGCCCATAACCTGCCGGTCCTCCTGATCCTCGCGCCCCTGATCGGTGCGATCCTTGCGGCGCTGTCGCGCAACGGCTTCGCCGCCTGGCTGATCGCACTGGTCGCTTCGGCGCTGGCGGCGGCCGTCGCCCTCGCGCTGCTCTGGCGCGTGCAGGCTGAAGGCGTCATTTCCTACCGCATCGGCGGCTGGGCGCCGGAACTCGGCATCGAATATCGCATCGATGCGGTCAACGCCTTCATCGTCCTGCTGGTCGGCATCATCGCCGTGCTGACGATGATCTTCGCCCGTCGCAGCGTGCTGGCCGAGATCATCCCGGAGCGCGTCGCGTGGTTCTACACGATGATGCTGCTCTGCATCACCGGCCTGCTCGGCATCGCGGTGACGGGCGACGCCTTCAACGCCTTCGTCTTCCTCGAGATATCGTCGCTCTCGACCTATACGCTGATCGCGCTCGGCCGCGACCGCCGGGCGCTGGTTGCCGCCTACCAATATCTGATCGTCGGCACGATCGGCGCGACCTTCTATGTGATCGGCGTCGGTCTGATCTACCTGACCACCGGCACGCTCAATCTCGGCCTGATCGTCGAGCGCCTTGCGGATATCGAAAGCTCCCGCGCGCTGATCGTCGCCGAAGCCTTCATCGTCGTCGGCATCGGGCTGAAGCTGGCGCTGTTCCCGCTGCATGCGTGGCTTCCCAACGCCTATGCCTATGCGCCTTCCAGCGCCGCCGTGCTGCTGGCCTCGACGGCGACCAAGGTCGCGATCTATCTGCTGGCGCGCTTCCTGTTCACCGTGTTCGGCGGCCATGTCGATGTCGGTTCGGTCCCGCTTGGATCGATCCTGATCGGGCTGTCGCTGGCCGCGATGTTCCTCGCCTCGGCGGCCGCCGTCGTCCAGAACGATATCAAGCGCCTGCTTGCCTTCTCGTCTGTCGGCCAGATCGGCTACATCACGCTCGGCCTGGCGCTGGCCAATCCGACCGGGCTTACCGGCGGCCTGCTGCATCTCTTCAACCACGCGCTGATGAAGGGCGCCGCCTTCATGGCCATGGGCGCGATCGTGCTGCGCACCGGCACCGCCAAGCTGGACGAACTCGCGGGCATCGGCCGCGCCATGCCCTGGACCGCCGCGGCGCTGACGATAGCCGGTCTCGCGCTGATCGGGGTTCCCGGCACCAGCGGCTTCGTCTCGAAATACTATCTCCTTCTCGGCGCGCTGGAGGCAGGCCATGGCTGGCTGGCGATCCTGATCGTCGCGAGTTCCTTCATCGCCGTGCTCTATGTCGGCCGCATCGTCGAGGTCGTCTGGTTCCGCGAGCCGGCGCTGGCCGCTCGCGAAGCCAGCGAGGCACCGCTCGAAATGCTGCTCCCAATGTGGGCCCTCGCCGGCGCCACGATCTGGCTCGGTGTCAGCGCCGAGGGACCCGCGGGTCTCGCGCGCGCCGCGGCCGACGCGCTGCTCCGGGTGGCGCCATGACCTGGCTGGGCGATCCGATCTTGCTCGCCTTGGCGCTGGGCATCCCGGCCCTGGTGACACTGGCCATTGCGGGTGTCGGCCGCTGGCCCGATCTCCGCGAGGCATCGACGCTGTTGGGGGCGGTGCTGCTCTTCGGCGTCGTCATGACGCTGCTGGCGCATGTGCTGGGCGGCGCGCGGCCCGAATTGCATCTGGCGACGGTCGCCCCCGGGCTGACACTGGCGCTGAAGGTCGACCCGCTCGGCATGTTGTTCGCCGCCGTCGCCGCGACGCTCTGGATCGTCAACTCGCTCTATTCTATCGGCTACATGCGCGGCAATGACGAGCCGCGCCAGACGATCTTCTATGCCTGCTTCGCCATCGCGATCTCAGCCACCATGGGGCTCGCCTTTTCCGGCAACCTGTTCACGCTGTTCGTCTTCTACGAGATCCTGTCGCTCTCGACCTATCCGCTGGTTACGCACAAGCAGACGCCGGCCGCGATGCGGGCAGGGCGGGTCTATCTGCTGACGCTGATCGGCGCGTCGATGGTTCTGCTGCTGCCGGCAATCGTCTGGACCGGCCTCGTCGCCGGCACGCTCGATTTCCACACTGGCGGCATTCTCTCCGGAAAGCTCGGGAATGGCGCCATGGCGCTGCTTTTCGCGCTGTTCGTGTTTGGCGCGGCCAAGGCCGCCGTCATGCCGCTGCATCGCTGGCTGCCCGCCGCCATGGTGGCGCCGACGCCGGTCTCGGCGCTTCTGCATGCGGTCGCCGTGGTCAAGGCGGGCGTCTTCACCATCCTCAAGGTCAGCGTCTCGGTGTTCGGCATCGAGACCTTGCAGACAAGCGGCGCCAGCGAATGGCTGGTCTATGTCGCGGGCTTCACCATCGTGGCCGCCTCGATCGTCGCGCTGCGCGCCGATGATCTGAAGCGCCGGCTCGCCTATTCCACCATCGGCCAGCTCTCCTACATCGTGCTGGCGGCAGCGCTCGCATCCCCCGTCGCCGTCATCGGCGCGGGCCTGCATATCGCGGCCCACGCCGTCTCGAAGATCACGCTCTTCTTCGCCGCCGGCTCGGTCTACACGGCCGAGCATGTGACGAAGGTGAGCCAGATGGACGGGATCGGCCGCCGCATGCCCTGGACGATGGGCGCCTTTGCCATCGGCGCCCTGTCGATGATCGGCCTGCCGCCGACGGCCGGCTTCCTCGGCAAATGGTTCATCCTCGACGCGGCGACCGGCGCCAGGGACTGGTTCGCCGTCGGCGTCATCGTCGTCTCGACCGTGCTCAATGCCGCCTACTTCCTGCCGATCCTGACCCGCGCCTTCCTGCGCCCGGCCAATGGGCCCCGCCAGGAAGCGCCTTGGCCCATGGTGGTCGCGCTGACCGCGACGGCGGCCGGCACGGTCCTGCTCTTCCTCTTCCCCGGCGTGCCGTTCGGCCTCGCCTCGATGATCATGGGAGGGTGAGATGAACGATTTCAGCAAGACCCTCACCCAGCCCTCTCCCGCAAGCGGGCGAGGGCTTTTGCGCCGGCGCGCCTCCGGGGCAACTCCGTCGATCGAACACACGCCGTCGCGCTCCCTCTCCCGCGCGCGGGAGAGGGTTGGGGTGAGGGTCTTTCTCCAAATTCGTGCCGGGAGGCAGTCATGACCGCTACCCGCCGCAAGATCCTTCTCGCCCTGGTCGTCCTCCTGGCCTTGCTGGTCGTGGCAGACACCTTCGTTACCCATCACGCCAGCTTCGGCATTGACGGCACGCCGGGCTTCGCCGCCTGGTTCGGCCTCGTCAGCGCCGCCGGCGCGGTCGTTGTCGCCTATGGCTGGGGACGACTGATGCGGCGTCCCGGGGAGCGGGCGGATGACTGAGACCTTCGGGCTGCTGTCGCCCGCCCTCATCCTGATCCTCGCCGGCCTGCTCCTGCCCCTCCTGAAGGGAGCGCTGCGCAACGCACTGTTCCTCGCCGCGCCGGTCGCGGCCCTCGCGCTCGTCTGGGCGCTGCCGCTTGGGCCGGGCCTCGTCATCGATTGGCTCGGCCTGCACCTCGTGCCGCTGGCGCCGGACAATATGGCCCGCATCTTCGGTACCGCCTTCGGCATCGCCGCAGTGGCGGGAGCGCTTTATGGCGTGAGCCAGTCGAGCGTCACCGAAAAGGCGGCGGCGCTGGTCTATGCCGGCGCCGCGCAGGGCATCGCCTTCGCCGGCGATCTCGTCACGCTGTTCGTGTTCTGGGAGATCCTGGCGATCGGCTCGACGCTGGTGATCTGGTCGAACGGAAATGCGCGTGCCGGCCTGCGCTACGCGCTGATCCACGTGCTGGGCGGCGTGCTCCTCTTCGCCGGCATCTCCGCCGAAATCTCGGGAACCGGCAGCGTCGCGCTGCACCCGATGCGCGCCGACAGCATCGGCCGCTGGCTGATGCTTTCCGGCATTCTCGTCAATGCCGGCGCGCTGCCGCTTTCGGCCTGGGTGGCGGATGCCTATCCGAAGGCGTCGTGGTCCGGCGCGGTTTTCCTCTCGGCCTTTACCACCAAGGCGGCCGTGCTGGTTCTGATCCGCCTGTTTCCGGGCGAGCCGGCGCTGCTCTGGATCGGTCTCGCCATGGCCGTGTACGGGCTGATCTATGCCTTGCTCGAGGACGACATCCGCAAGCTGCTTTCCTATTCGATCGTCGGCCAAGTCGGCTTCATGGTCGTGGCGGTCGGCATCGGAACGCCACTGGCACTCGCCGCCGCCGCCCTGCATGCGCTGGCGCATATTCTCTACAAGTCGCTTCTGATGATGGCGGCGGGATCGATCCTGCGGGCCACCGGCGAGACCCGCTTGAGCGCGCTGGGCGGCCTCGCCCGTTCGATGCCGTTTACCGCTTTGGCGATGCTGATTGGCGGACTTTCGCTGTCCGCCATGCCGCTGACGGCCGGATTCGTCAGTAAATCGGCTATAATGGCGTCTCTCGCGGAAGATCATGCGCGCTTCTATTGGTTCGCGCTGACGGCCGTCTCTGCCGGTTCCTTCCTGTATATCGGGCTGAAGCTGCCCTGGTTTGCCCTGTTCGGGGCGCAGCGGGCGACCGTGGCGGTCGAGCCCACTCTATCGATGAAAGCGGCGATGGGATTGCTCTGCGTCCTCATTCTGGCACTGGGGTGCCTCCCGGGCTTCCTCGTGCAATTGGCGCCCGAGATAGCCGGGGTTTCGATCCTCACGCCCGATCACATCCTGTTCCAGCTCCTGATGTTAATCGCGGCAAGTTGCATATTTATCGGCGCATGGCCGTTACTTCAGCCGAAAGCCGGATCTACGCTGGACGTGGACTGGATCTGGCGCGAACTGCCACGCCTGGTAGCGCCGCTCTGGCGCCGCAACTTGGATAAGCTTCGCCCGTCCCTCTCGGTCGCAAGGGATGCGCTGGGCGAGGGATGGTCGGGCTTTTCGAAGCGGTCGATCTTGCGGCTCAGCTTGGCTGGAAACTGGCCCACGGGCCAAATTGCCTTCTGGGCGACGGCGCTTTTGGCGATTTACGTATTGATCGCGGCATTGTGAGTGGGGTTTCCCGCCCGACCGTGTGATCACCTGAAGATTGGCCGAGACGAATCGCCGCGACCACAAAGATGTGCCATCGCCTATCAATGCACCGACTTAGTGCTTGTCTTCGCGGGAGCGCACTTATATAGGTGCCACGAAGTAACGGATTTAGAGCTCCGATGGCCACTGCCGATGCTTGGATAAGTCCGGTGTGGCGCCATCGAAGCCGCAAGCTCTCAATTTACTCGCTACAGAATTACGACGACACAACCGAAGTTAGGGTAGACCATGATTGAAAAAACGGCAGGAAGCGACCTTATAGATCTGACCGCCGATATCGTCTCCGCTTACGTCAGCAACAATTCGGTTTCGGCCCACGACCTCCCCGGGCTGATCACCGAAGTCTATCAGGCGCTGAACCGCACCCATGGCGGTGTTGTCGAGCCCGAGCCCGAGCCCCTGAAGCCCGCCGTGAACCCGAAGAAGTCGGTGTTCCCGGACTTTATTGTCTGCCTCGAAGACGGCAAGAAGTTCAAGTCGCTGAAGCGCCACCTGCGCACGCATTACGACCTGTCGCCGGAAGAATATCGCGAGAAGTGGGGCCTGCCGGCCGACTATCCGATGGTCGCCCCCAGCTATGCTGCGGCCCGTTCCGAGCTGGCCAAGAAGATGGGCCTCGGTCAGCAGCGCAAGCGCGTCCGTTAGTCGTTCCTTCCCAGGATCTCAAAAGGCCCGGCATCTGCCGGGCCTTTTTTGTTGCCGGCATGGCTCAGGGTCTCAGCCGCTGCCGCTCGCCTTCATAGGCCTGGTGCAGGGCGATGTGTCGGTTGAGGTCGTAGCTCCAGTGTCCGGCGCGGCCGCGCATGCGCTCCGCCCGCAGCGCGCGGGCAAGCCTGGCGATGATCCGCCGCCGAGCGGTCTCGCTCTCGTCCGCCAGTTCCGCAGGCAATAGCGTCAGCAGGCGTGGCAGGCAGGTCTGGCGGCGGTAGAGGGCGATGCCGCTGCGGATCGTCGTGTCGACCGCGTGTCGCGCGCGGTGGCGGAGGCTCGCCTTCAAGGCGGGGCTATCGTGGCATGCGGCAGCTTCGGTCATGGTTGGCTCCAGGTTTCGAAGCCGTCATTTTCGCGCCGCGCCAGAGGCCGGGGATAAGCCCGGCCTCTATCCCCGGAGGGCCCGGCAGCGAGCCTTTCCCAGTCGCATCCAAAAAATCTATCCCCGTCCGTGATCCGCTGTTCTATGGTGTCATAGGAAAACAATCCTATGATGCGTAAAACGGGAGGTTCGGATGCAGGTTCGGACAGAATTGTCGGCCTCGAGCCAGGAGCGCCGGCGGCAGCACGCCCGGGAGGATGCGACGAAGCGCATGCTGGTTTCGCTGGTCGGCTCGGCGCTCGCCGTCGATGGAGAGCGGCTGTGCGCCTCGGGGCGCGGCACCGCGGAGGAGGCCTATGCGCGCCAGGTCGCGCTCTATATCGCCCACACCACGCTGGGGCTCTCCTACACCGAGGCCGGGCGGCTGTTCGGTCGCGACCGGACGACGGCGGCGCATGCCTGCCGGCGGGTCGAGGAGCAGCGCGAGATCGAGCGGGTGGACCAGTTCGTCGATCGCCTGGAGCGGGCGGCCTGCCAGGCCTCCTTGGGATCGGGGAGGGCGTGATGGCGAATCGCGAAGCCGCGCGGCTGGCAAGGCGTCTCGCCACCGCCGGAGCCCGGATCATGCGTGACCCGGAAGGATATTTCCTGGTCTCGCCGCTCACGGCACGACGCGGCGCGGTGGACGCGGCTGCCGTCAAGGCTTTGCTGGCCGATGGCGCACTGGACGCCGAAGGGGCGGATTATGTGCTGTCGCAGGCGGGACGGGCGATGGTCCGGCGGCTGCTGGCCGGCGGCGATGATTTCGCCGCCCAGCACCAGCCCCGCGAGCGCCGGACGATGGAGGAGGAGGGCGGTCGCGCCTCCGTGCTCGTCGACCAAAGCGAGAGCCCACTCGCTTGGCTGCGCAGCCGCAAGGGCCGCGACGGCAGGCCGCTGATCGATGACGCGGCGTTCCAGGCCGGCGAACGCCTGCGCTCGGATTTCACGCGCGGCCAGTTGATGCCGCGCGTGACCGCCAACTGGTCGGCCGCAGTGGCGAGCGGACGGCGGGGCGGCGCCGGCGGCATGGCGGAACTGACCGACGCGGCGCTTTCAGCGCGGCTGCGGGTCGAGCGGGCGCTGGTGGCGGCGGGGCCGGAATTCTCCGGCCTCCTGGTCGATTTCTGCTGCTTCCTGAAGGGGATCGAGGAAATCGAGCGTGAACGCGACTGGCCCAAGCGCTCCGCAAAGCTGGTGCTCCAGCTGGCGCTATCGGCGCTCGCGCGCCACTACGGCCTCGCCTCGGGAGCGCGGGGCCGCGCCTCGAGCCCGGTACGCCATTGGGGCGCCGAGGACTTCAAGCCGAAGGCCGGATGATCAGCGGGCGGCGGCTTCGGCGGCTGCTTCGGTCTTGATGCGATTGACCATCGAGCGCAGGCCGTTCGAGCGCTGCGCGGTCAGATGCTCGCGCAGGCCGATCTTCTCGAACACGGCCTCGGCGTCGGTCTGCACGATCTCCGCCGCCGGGCGGCCGGAGAAGAGCGCGATCACGATGGCCACGAGGCCGCTGACGATCAGCGCGTCGCTGTCGCCCTTGAAGTCGAGATGCGGCCCGTCGGCTTCCTGCCGCACTTCCTTCTGCAGCCAGACCTGACTGGCGCAGCCCTGCACGCGATTGGCTTCGTTGTGCGCTTCGGGCGAAAGCGGCTCGAGCGCGCGGCCGAGCTCGATCAGATAGCGATACCGATCATCCCAATCGTCGAGAAAGGCGAAGTCGTCCAGGATCTGGTCGATGGGCGAAAGCGTGGTGGTGGTGTTCATGGCCCCCCGCATATAGCGTTTTGCGGTTCGCTGTGAAACGGCGGGGCAGCAAAAAGTTGGCGGCTCAGGCCTTTCGCGCCTGCTGCGCCGGGGCGCGCCAGTTCGGCTCGACATCGGCCGGCGTCAGCGTGCTGCCGCCCGGCTGGGCACCCGGCAGCGTCGCGCCGGCGAGCGATCCGTCGATCGTGCTGTAGAGCAGCTGTGCGCCATAGCGCGCCTTGGCGCCGAAGGCGGCCAGCGCCGCGCCGCCATGGCTGCAGACGTCCGGCTGGCGCTCGCACATGCCGGAGAGATCCGCGACGGCGCCCCGTGCGGCGAGGAGGGCGTCGATCGCATCGACGCGCGGCGCCTGGACGCCGTGGCTGGGATCGCCGGGAATCAGCAGGACGACGACCGAAAACCAGAATGCTGCCCGGAGGATAAACATCGATCTGCCCTTCCGCCTTCTCTTGCGCGCCGCTTCGCCACGGCCATCGCGTGGTGCTGATTGTCATCCTAGGCGGTGCAACTGAAGGCGAGGTGCAGAGAAAACGCTGTATTTGAAAGAGGTTGGTCAGGATCGGTTAACCATGGAGGGGCTGTCGACCGCCGCCGGCACCGCCCCCTTTAGGGTTCCCTTAAGCGGGGGCTGGCATGATGCGCTCATTGCCGGATGGTCCTGCGCGGGGCCTCCGCAGCCAGGCCGGAAGGCCGAAACGAGCGTCATTGGTGTGTTGTGTATGACGGTTTCATTCGAGCCCTTGCGGCGAATCATCGACGGGCTGGTGCACGGCTCGGTCGTTGACGATTCGCTCCTCGCCGCGCGCCACCGCGCCTTCATCGCGGCGCATCTCGCCGTCGGGCTGGGCGTGCTGATGCTGTTCCCGATCTGGCTGGCCCTTTCCGGCCGGCCGAGCTTCACCTCGGCTGTCGCCTTTGCCTGGCTCGCCGCACCGTTGCCGATCGCCGGCTTCCTGTCGCGCACCGGCCGCTATGGCGAGGCGCATCTTCTTTCCGCCCTAGCGCTGGCCGGGCTTGTCGTCTGGATCGGGGCACTGACCGGCGGTCTCGCTTCGCCGGCTCTGGTGCTGCTCGCCATCGTCCCGGCTGAAGCGGCTCTGTCCGGCTCGCGCCGGATCACGCTGGCTTCCATCGGAATGTCGGCGGCTGCGTTGGCGGGCCTCGCGCTGGTGGCGCTTGCCGGCTGGATGCCCGCGCCGATGGCCGGTCCCGTCTCCTTTGCGCCGATCCTGATCGCCGCCGCCATCCTCTATGGCGCGGGGCTGGCGCTGCGTATCGAGCTGGTCCAGCGCGTTGCCGAGGGGGCCGCCCGCGACGGCGAGGCGCGCTACCGGATGCTCGCCGACAACACGATCGATCTCGTTACCCGCCACAGCAGCGTCGGCGCGGTCGAGTTTGCCTCGCCCGCCACCCGCGCCATGCTGGGCTGCGCCTCGAGCGAGCTGATCGGCCATGGCCTGTTCGACCGTGTTCATGTCGCGGACCGGCCTGCCTATCTGCACGCCCTGTCGGAAACCGACCGCACGGGCGAGCCGCGCGACGTTGAATTCCGCCTTCGCCGGGAAGGCGCGGGGGCGGCCAGCTTCATCTGGGTCGAGATGCGCTGCCGACCGGCGCTGGATGCCGCCACCGGCGCGCGCTCGGTCGTGGCCGTGATGCGCGACGTCACCGCCGGCCGCAGCCAGCAGATGGCTTTCGTCGAGGCGCAATCCTCCGCCGATCACGCCAACCAGTCCAAGGTCCAGTTCCTGGCCCATATGAGCCACGAACTGCGCACGCCGCTCAACGCGATCATCGGCTTTTCGGAGCTGCTGCAGCGCGAACTGTTCGGCAAGTTCGAGATGGCGCGGCATCGCGACTACATCCGGCTGATCCATTCCTCCGGCGAGCATCTGCTGCAGGTCGTGAACAGCGTGCTGGACATGTCGAAGATCGAGGCCGGCAAGTTCGATGTCGTGGCGGCGCCGTTGCCGATCGTGCCGGTGATCGACAGCGCCCTCGACATGATGGCGCAGCAGATCGCCAGCCGCGGCGTCAAGCTCGTCCGCCGGATCGACCGCGAGCTGCCGGATATCGTCGCCGATCGGCGCGCCTGCCGGCAGATCCTGCTCAATCTCCTTTCCAACGCCGCCAAGTTCACCGAGGCGGGCGGAACCGTCACCGTCTCCGCCTTGCTGGAGCATGGCGACCTCGTGATCGAGGTCCGGGATACCGGCATCGGCATCGCCGCACACGATCTGCCGCGGATCGGCACGCCCTTTGTCCAGGCTGATGCCTGCGCCGAGCGTCGCGGCGAAGGCACCGGCCTCGGCGTCTCGGTCGTCAAGGGGCTGGTGGCGCTGCAGGGCGGCACCTTTGCGCTGCAGAGCGAAGCCGGGCGGGGCACCGTCGCCACCGTGCGGCTGCCGATCCGTCCGGCCCGCGCCCTGACCGCGCCGTCCACCGACCTCCAGGAGAGGGAGCGCAGGCGTGCGTGAGCGTGAGGCGCCCGTTCGACGCAAGCGTCCGCCAGCCCGTTCCCGCCCCGTCGTGCAGGAGAACGAGAGCCTGCTCGGCCGGCTCGCCGACAAGATCATCGAGAATCCGGGGCGGGCCGGCGGGTTTGCGCTGATCGCCATCGCGGTCACGGCGATCGTCTCCAACGCCGCCTTCCTGCAGACCAAGCATCATCCCGACCCGTTCTTTGTGACGCGCAGCGTCGCCGAAAGCCCGGTGCTCGAGATCGGCGCCGAGCCTGCGTCCGTGCCCCTGCCGAAGAGCCGTGCCGCCACCCAGCTGCCGGGGACGCAGCCGCGCGCCGTCCAGACCCAGACCCAGCCGCTGCCGGTGGCGATCTCCGCATCGAACAGCCAGGCGCCGGCCGCCAACCTGATCGCCGAGACGCAAAAGGCGCTGGCCGACGTCAAGCTCTATGACGGCGCCGTCGACGGCGTCATGGGCCCGCAGACCAAGGCGGCCATCTCGGCTTATGAAAAGAAGATCGGCCTGATCCCGACCGGGCAACCGAGCGCGCGCCTGCTGGGGCAGATCCGCAAGGGCGGGCCGCGCGCGCATCTCGCCGATCCCGTCTCGACCGGCTCGATCGACGATCCGGCCGAGCGCGCCCGCGTCAAGCGCGTGCAGGAAGCGTTGAACGAAATCGGCTATGGTCCGATCGAGACCGACGGCCATGGCGGCGGCAAGACGGCAAACGCCATCCGCCGCTTCGAGCTCGACAACGGACTGCCGCTCACCGGCACCGCCGGCGACGCCGTCATCGCCAAGCTGGTGCTGATCGGCGCCATGAACACGTTTTGAAGGCATCGAGGCAAGCATGCGCGTGACGTCGGGCCTCTGGGTCGCGGCCTATATCCGCCGCGCCTTCGTCGAGGGGGCGTTCGCCGCCGTCGTCCGGCGCGGCTCGGAAGAGGCGGGCGCCATCTTCGTCGTCGTCGACTGGCTGGATGGCACGGTGGACCTCTACGGCCCGGCGCCGCAGACGGCGTTCGACGACAGCAAGCCGACGGACCGGCTGTTCTCCCGCATCGGCGAGCGGATCGACCGGCTCGCCATGCAGGAGCGGATCGCTTCGGAAACGCGGTTCGATTCCGACATCTGGGTGGTCGAGATCGAGGATCGCCAGGGGCGATCCTTCCTCGAAATGGCCACCGGCTAAGCCAGCCTCAGGCGATCTTTTCTAATCGCACGGCCGCGACCTGCTCCTTCACGGCCGGATGCGCATCCTTGCGGCCGGCATCCGCATAATGCGGCTGATGCGCGGGCTCGGCTTCGGGCTCGCCGCGCCATTGGCCGACCACACGGCCCGCAGCCGGCTGCTGCACACTCTGGAACAGTTCGGTCAGCCGGAAGAAGGCTTCGACCGCCTCGCGGATCACCGGATTGGCGAACAACAGCACCTGCTGCGCCTCGGTATCGGAGAGGCCGATCGCTTTGAGCAGCACGATCAGCGCCTCGCCGGAGGGATCATCCAGCAGCGCGGTGATCTGATCGACTTCGAGCCGCAGTCCTTCGGCAAGCGCCGCGATCAGCGACTCGCGCTGGCGCTGCCGCGCGAGCATCGGCAGCCGCGCTCGGCTGAGCGCCGCGCGGAAGGCGTGGTCGATCTGGATCGGCGACAGTCTCGGCGCCGAGATCGGGGCCGGGGACTGCGCGTGGATCCATGCCAGCCGTTCGGCCCGGTCGAGGCGCAGGAAGGCCTCGGCGGCGTTGGCCGGCGCTCTCGGCGTCGGTTCGGCCGGCGCTTCGGCGGCGATAGGGGCAGGCTGCGGCGCAGGCGCCTCCGGCTCGATCGCGACCGGCTCGGCGGCCGCGACGGTGGCTGCCGCCACAATCTCGGCTGCCGCAGGTTGTGTCTCGACGGCAGGCTCCACGGCTTGCGGCGCCGTGATCTCTGGCTTCGGCGCGACGGCTACGGGGCGAGCCGGCGACGCGAAGGATGGCTTCAGCTGTGGGGCCGGGGCGGGCGCTTCGGTCGAAAGCGCACTCATCTCAGCGCTCAGGCTGGCGGTCAGGACCCGCGCCGCCGCGAGCGCCGACAGCGGTTCCTGAAGCTTGGTCTGGGCCGGGTGATTCGCGGGTTCGCTTTCCGGATCGATCGACTTCGGGGTCTCGACCGGCGCTTCCGCTATGGTTTCGGCCGACTTGGCCGCCATTTTCGCCAGAGCCGCTTCGAGGGCCTCGAGCGGGTTTGGCAGGCTCGGCGCCGACGGTGCGGGGGTCGCGACGGGCCCCTGCGGCGCTTCCTGCGCGACGGCCGGAAGCAGGGCGATCGTCTCGGCGTCACCGGTCATCCGCAGCGCGCTGACGATATCGGGCGCGAGGTCGTCGCGCGTCGCGATCATCCGGTAATGGGCCGGGCCGGTCGCGGCCATGATCGCCAGCAGGTCGAACGAGTTCAGCCCCGGCGCATGCCGCAGGATCGGCGAGGCGATCTCGGGCAAGTCCTTGCCCAGGATGCGCAAAATCGATCCGGGCGTATCCGGGTGGCGGGCCAGCCGCTCGGCCACGAAGGCGCGGTCGGCGGAGGAGACCTTGGTGAGGAAATGCGCTGTCAGTTCCTCGAAGCGGCGGATCCCGGCCTGGTCGTGCGTCTTGTCGAGCACGAACAGTTCTGTCGTTGCGCGGAGCAACGCGGCATCGCGACTTTGCTGGCTCGACACGGCCATGGCCATGAGACCATCCGAAAAATAGGAGGGATGCATGATGACGCGTTTACCCGAAGAGCAGTCGACGCGATCGCAAATCCCGTTTGGTAGCCCCGATCGCCAAGCCCAGCCCGATCATGCCGAAAAGTTGTTAGCGATCCGTTAACCTTGCCAGTCGGTAAATGATGCTATTGTTGACGAGAGCGTCCGCCAGGCAATCGGGGCGTCGATGCAGCCGGACGGACCTCCAAGGAGGTCACATGGGCACCATCCTGAGCTACTCGGTCGACCGGCGCAGACGCGCCCGGGCGAACCTGCCGAAGCAGGGACAATGCGAGATCATCATCTTCTCGGGCGTGCGGATCGATCGCTCGCGTCCGGAACGTCCCCCGCCGCCACAACCGGCGCTGGCGCCGCAACCCAAACCCGGCCGCGGCGGCTAGGGCACGAACCCGGATCGCGTCGGCAAGGCGCGGCCCGCAGGGGAGGAACCGTCAGCGCTTCTCGTCGCCGGGATCGACGGCGGGCGGGGCGTCGGCGGAGGGCAGTTCGGCGGAGCAATCGGCGGCGCCGAGCAGCGCTTCCGCGCGGCCGACCAGGGTCGGATCGGCGACGAAGCTGCGGATCAGCGCGAAGCCGCGCGTCACCGGCACCTCGATCACGATCGACTGGTCGAGCGCCGCGATCGGATTTTCGCGCAACTGCGCCATCTGCACCGGCGTCGCGATCACCAGGTCGATGTCGGCGCGTTCGGCCGAGCGGTCGTTCAGGCTGTAGACATTGCTGCCACGCCGGTTGAACACCGCGATCGACCAGAAATCCTCCGGCATCGCCGCCTTGATGCGGATCGGCCCGTCATCGAGCGAGAAGCGGCAGGCGGCATAGGCCATTTGCGGGTCGAGGTAGGGCAGCGGCTCCGTGCCCGGCTCCGACATGGGCAGCCGGTGGAAGGCGCCATCCGGCCCGAACCGGCCGAGCGAGGTCCAGGCGTCGCGATTGGCGAAATCCGGCAGCAGCAGGATGATGGCGATGTGGATGATGCCGCCGAGCAGCACGCCGCCCAACACGTAGAACAGCGTCCGGATCATGGGCAGCCGACCTTCTCGATTGCCGGCATGACCACGGCGCCGATGCGCGACCCGCCGGCCAGCGGCGTATCGTAGAGCCGCAGGATCAGCCGGATCGCGTCGGGCGTCGTCACCGGCAGCCAGTTGCCCGGCTGGGCCGAGCGCGACACGGCAACCGTGAAGCTGCCATCCTCGTGGCGCAGCACCTCGCGCGAGTGAAACGCCGTCCGGTTCGCGGGATTGTCCATCAGATGGCCGTCGGCGTCATAGACCGTCAGCGTCCAGAGCCGCGCCGGCGGCGTCTGCCCGGTGACGCGGTAGCTGCATTCGCCGCGGAGCCTTCCCCCCGCGCTGTCGGCATCGGCCGAGAAGGCGAGCCCTTCGCCGGCGCCGAGCGGGACCTCGCCGGTGCGCGCCAGCATCGCCTCCGTATAGGGATCGGCGTCCGGGCTGCCCGTATCCGGCCAGGCCGTCCAAGCCCCGCGCGTCACCGCGCCAAAAAGCCTTTCGCGGTCGAGCACGAGGGCCGCGGATCCGAACCCGACGATCAGGGCGACGGCAATGGCGATCGCGATGTTGATGAGTAGTCGCAAGAACGGGCCTCGAAGCGGAGCGTGGCGAAGATAGCGCGGGCCGGCGGCGCGCGATAGCGCGGTTGATGCGCCAGCCCCCGCCTCTTCGCCTGCCAGCGCAAGAAACGGCTTGCCGGCCGTCGGCCGGACGGGCAGAGCAGGCCGGTGTTTCCACTCTCGGCAGCGAGGATGACGATGGCGATCCGCCAGACGATGACGCGGGGCGACTGGGCGCTGCTGGCGACCCTCTCGGCGCTCTGGGGCGGCTCGTTCTTCTTCAATTCGGTCGCCGGCCGCGCGCTGCCGCCCTTCACCCTCGTGTCGCTGCGCGTCGGCCTCGGCGCGCTGATTCTCCTCAGCCTGCTGCGCCTGACGAAGCAGGCGCTGCCCGGCCACTGGCGGGTCTGGCGCGTGCTGTTCGGCATGGGGCTGATCAACAACGTCATGCCGTTCTCGCTGATCGTCTGGGGCCAGCAACAGGTGCCGAGCGGCCTTGCCGCTGTCCTCAACGCCACCACGCCGTTCTGGACCGCGCTGGTCGTCCATTTCCTCACCCGTGACGAAAAGCTGACGGCGGCGAAGCTTGCCGGCATCGCCATCGGCGTCGTCGGCGTCGCCGTGCTGATCGGCCCGTCGGTCTTCCTGGATCTTGGTTCGCACGGGCTCGGCGAATTCGCGATTCTGCTGGCGACCCTCAGCTACGGCTTTTCCGGCGCGCTCGGGCGTCATCTGCCGCGCCTCGGCGTCGCGCCGATGACGGCCGCGACGGGGCAGATGATCGCGGCGACGACGATGATGGTGCCGCTGGCGCTCGTCTTCGACCGGCCCTGGAACCTGCCGATGCCCGGCTGGCCGGTCTGGGGTGCGATCCTCGGCCTCGCGGCGCTGTCAACGGCGCTCGGCTACTGGATCTTCTTCCGCCTGCTCGCCCGCGCCGGCGCGACCAATACCTCGCTGGTGACGCTGCTGGTCCCGGTCTCGGCGATCCTGCTCGGCACGCTGGTGCTCGGCGAAACCCTGGCGCCCAAGCATTTTGCCGGCATGGCGCTGATTGGCGTGGGGCTGCTGGCGTTTGATGGACGGGTTTGGAGATGGGTTAGGGGGAGGCGGCCGGTGGAGGTCGCGTGACAACAAAAGCGGCGCAGCCCTCTATCCCTGTTCTCCGCCTTCAGCCAAGCACGAGCGCACGAATGCGCCCATTTCTGCCAGGGAACGACAACTGTGTTGATGTCAGTGCAACTGGTTGCGAGTGCGCGCGAGGCGGGCTTGGCTTTCACGCGTGCTAGGCCAGCCTCGCGACGTTGTTTGCAGGTGGGAACGGGGAACTGCCCGCTAGCGGGAGGCGCGAACCTGCGGTGCGACCCAGCTTCCGTCGAGCGCCTCGGGCTTCGGCAGGTAAAGCCGCATGACCACATAGAAGGTCTCGGCCGGCGCCGGCAGCCAGTTCGCCTCCAACTCAGCGCCCGGGCTCTCGTGCTGGATGTGGAGCACGATCTCGCCCCGATCGTTCTTCTTGAGGCCACCGAGCATGGACGAGTTGATCAGGTACCGATCGATCGGGTTGTTGACCAGCAGTTGCTTCGGCCGGTCATACATTGTCAGCGACCAGAAGGCGTCGACAGGCGGCAGCGTCTCGGTCGTGAAGGTGAGCGTGTATTTGCCTGCCTTGCCGTCGAGCGGCGTCTTGGCTTCGTCTACGCCATAAATGACGTAGAGCGCTTCCTGGACGCTATTGCCGTAGATGCCGCCCTGTGCCGCCGCGGCGCGGACCATGTAGCGGCCCTTCATGAATTCAGGCGTGCCGAACAGCTTGGACGAATCCGTCAGCCTCCCGGCCTCACCGCGGATTTCCTTCTCCGTGGCGATGACCGTATCGCGCATTGCGGTCGCCGCATCGGGCGCTAGGTCGGCTGCGGGCCAGGCCGTGCCGTCTCGGACGCCGAGCCTGGCGAGGTTTTCGCGCTCGCCCTCGTCGCCCGGATAGGGTGGCGCGAAGGGTAGTAGGAAGGCGGCAAGCGACCAGTAGTTCGATACCATGAGTTCGTCGGAGATCGGCATCCAGTCGATGGTCGGAGGCGTGGCCGGCGCCAAGGTCTGCGTATAGGCGGACAGAGTTGCCGCCTTGTAGCCGGCCTGGATCTGCTTGACCCTGTCGAGGTCGCCCGGCGAGAACAGCTGCGTCCGGATGATGCCGATGGCGAGTGCGGTCGGCATCTCGATCACGCGCTTGATGCCCTTGGGCACCTTACCCTTCCAGCCGGGGCCGGTGATGAGGAAATCGCCGCCGTTATTGCCGTCGACCCTCGTGCCGGGATAGTCGACATTGTTGGTGTAGAGGTCGATCAGCTGCAGGGAGTAATAGCGGTCGTTCTCGATCGACGGCATGGTGACGACGACGGGTTCGACGCGGAGATCGAAGACGATGAAGGAATAGGGCGTGTCCGAGTTTGGTGTGATGATCGCCGTATCCTCGGGCGTGTAGACGCGGGCGATGCTGACGAGCGTGTTCAGCGGCCCCTTGTACTGGTTGCCGCCCGGCTCGAGAGCGTATTGGTACATGGTGAGATAGTTCTTCACCATGGGATAGGTGTAGATGTAGGCGTCGCGCGCCTGTGCCGCGAGGCTGTCCTGCGCCAAGGCAGGGAGCGCCGCGAATGACGGCAGGGCGGCGATGGCGGCCGTGGACTTCAGGAAATACCGGCGGTTCATTTCACTTCCTCCGCGACGGGGAATGTCCATCTTCCATCGAGCAACTCGGCATTTGGGCGATAGAGGCGCACCATGTAGTTCCAGTCCGTCGGCGTCGGCAAGCAGTTCGCCACCTTGCCGTCGCAGCCGCCGAACTGGACGGTTATCGAACCGTCCTCGCTTTTCTTCGCGGTCACGTTGTTCAGCGAATAGGCGTCGAGCTTGTTCGGCGTGAAGAAGCCATCCTTGTTGTAGACTGTGACCGACCAGAAGGCCTGCACCGGAACCTTGCCGACGTTGAGCTGATAGACGCTCTTGCCGTCGTTCTTCTCGGGCGTCACGTTCAGGTAGAGCGCTTCCTTGTCGGGATTGCCGCCCCAGCCGAGCGCGGCGCCGATGAGATGGCGGATTGGATCGACCTCATCGCGCGATCCGAACATTCTCACGGTATCTGGCAGCAGAGCGCCGAGGTCGAGAAGCGCGCGACGGGTCTTGTCCCGGCTCTTGCTGTCCCACTCGGGAATCGCGAAGCTGCCGTCGGATGCCCGCTCGACCTTGACCGCGTCCTGCAGCGCATGAACTTCTCTAATGTCCTCGGCCTTGGCGGGATCGGCGAAGAATCGAAAGGCGGCCATCACATAGCGCGTGCCAATCTCTTCGCGCTTCAGCGTGTGGGTGCCCGCGCCGTAATGCACGCCGTGGATATAGTGGTCTTCGTCGACCACCATGAGCGACACGAAGCGGCTGCCGGGATCCGGCACGGTGATTGTCACCGGTCCGGCATCGAGATCGAACACGGCGGACGAATAGAGCGTATCGCGGTTCAGGCGAATGATGGTCTGCTTGTCGAGCGGTGCCATCGCTCGGGTATGATCAAACCTGCCGAAGCCGCCATTGGCGACGATGCCGGAGAAATAGAGATCGCTCTCGGCGCGGACGAAATTGTCGCTGTTGACGTGTATCGGATCGGACGAGGCCGGTTGCGCCGTCAGAAGGGCCAGCGCGGCCATGGTGAAAAAGCCCAAACTCTTTCTAGACATCGAACCCCCGTTTATGGAATCGCTGAACCAGCGGAGGCCTTGCTGGAGTTTCGAGCGGGAAGCTTGGTGCCGAAAGTCGACGTCGAAGAATCGGTACCTGGCGACCGCCGAAATCCTATCTTTCTCCACTAGCGATGCGGCCATCTTGCATATTTCCAGGAGGGTAGTTTGTTCCGATTGGGACAGTTTCGGGACTTGCGCGCAACGTCCCTCAACTTGAGCATTGGCGTTCGGTCAGTCTAATTTCTGTCGACGCGTCGCCCCAGCCGTGGCGTCTGAACGACACTGTGTCTGCGTTGGGAAACCGTGGGGATCATTTTGGATTTGACGCTAGAGCAGGCCCAGCGCGTCATGAGAAGCGGGGCATGGCTCGCGCATATGGGAGAGCCGTTTCAGACCGCTCTCCTGCGCAATGCCCGTTTGATCCGGTTTGCGCCGCGGCAGGTCATCTACCGGCATGGCGATATCGGCGGCGGCATGTACGGGCTCGTCGCCGGATCCTTGACCATAAACTCGGCTCCCCCCGAACAAACACCTCAACTTATCCATCTCGGCATGCCGGGGGCATGGACCGGCGAGGGCCCTTTCCTGACCGGCCAGCCACGAAGGATCGAGTTGCGCGCACTGGGCGTCGCATGGATGATGCATGTGCCGCTCGACGCCTTGGAGCAGATGGCGTCGCAGGATCAGCGCGTCGTCCGCGCCATCAGTGTGAATACCGCCTTCACGGTGGATGTTCTCGTCCGGATCATTCACGATCTGCAGAAGCGCGCCGTCGCCCGGCGGATCGCTTCCGTAATCGAGCGCGCCGGATGGTTAGGGGACATGCCGATCCCGCTAACACAGGCTGACCTTGGCATCATGGCGAATGCCTCCCGTAAACAGGTCAATGCCGTGGTGAGCAGCTTTGCGTCGGCGGGCTGGGTTACGTCCAATTATCGATCCATCACAGTGACGGATTCGGAAGCGTTGCGGAATTTCTCGGTCGGTGACGATACGGATACGTAGCTGTCGCGGCCGGTGTTTTCCGGATTAGGCTGCACAGCCCCCAAGATTCAGCTACATCCCCAGCATTCACCGGCCACAGACAGCACGCATGGCAGAAACCGACCTCTATCTTCCTATAAAAGCGTTCCTCGAGGGCGCCGGGTATGCCGTGAAGGGCGAGGTGCAGGGGTGCGATCTCGTTGGCGTGCGGGAGGGCGAGCCGGCTATCCTCGTGGTCTGCGAGATGAAGCTTTCCTTCAATCTCGAACTGGTGCTGCAGGGCGTCAACCGGGCGGCGATCTCGGACGAGGTCTGGCTTGCGGCGCGCGCCTCCAAGGGCAAGGGGCGCGAGCATGATGCGCGCTTCCGCAATCTCTGCCGGCGGCTCGGCTTCGGCATGATCGCGGTTTCGGCCGCCGGCGCGGTCGACGTCATCATCGAGCCTTTCGCGGCCCTGCCGCGCCGCGATCCCAAGCGGCGCTCGCGGCTGCTGGCCGAGCACAAGCGCCGGGTGGGCGATCCGCAGGTCGGCGGCGGGCGCGGCAAGCCGATCATGACCGCCTACCGGCAGGATTGCCGGATCTGCGCCACGGCGCTGCTCTCCGGGCCGCAAAGCCCGAAGCAGCTGAAGGCGCTGGTAGCGCGGGCGCCCGGCATCCTGCAAAGCAACGTCTATGGCTGGTTCCAGCGCAAGAGCCGGGGGATATACGAGCTGACCGAGCGCGGCCGCGCCGCCGTAGAGCCCGCGCCGGAGGGACCGGCCGAGGCGCAGGCCCCCGGCCCGGTCACCGCGCCAGCGGCGGAGTGACGCCGGCAGCGCACGCGAGGGTGGGGCGCGGCGGGCCCGTTGCTGGCCGTCGCCGGAGCTTTTCGCCGTTTCGCTGAAACAGGGAAGGCTCAAAGCCCTTGTCGGGTCGCGTTTTCTTTGCGAACCGGCATCCGCTTCGTTGGAAAAAAGCGCTTTAGCCGCGCTCGTCGGCCCGGCGGGTCAGCACCGAGACGCCGGAGGCGGTGACGGCGACGGTGTGCTCGAACTGGGCCGAGAGCGAGCCGTCCTTCGTCACCACTGTCCAGCCATCCTCCTGCGTCGTCACGGCGCGGCGGCCGCGATTGAGCATCGGCTCGATGGTGAAAACCATGCCCTCGCGCATCGTCAGGCCGGTGCCGGGCTTGCCGAAATGCAGTATCTGCGGGTCCTCGTGCATCTCGCGGCCGATGCCGTGGCCGCAATAATCATGCACTACCGAATAGCCGTTGCGCTTGGCGTGGCGCTCGATCGCGAAGCCGATATCGCCGAGCTTCGCGCCGGGGCGCACCGCCCGGATGCCCATCCACAGCGCCTCATAGGTGGTCTGGACCAGGTTGCGCGCCGCCGGGTTCACCGTGCCGACGAGGTAGGTCTTGCTGGAATCGGCGATAAAACCGTTCTTCTCCAGCGTGATGTCGAAATTGACGATGTCGCCGTCGCGCAGCACGTCCGACATGGAGGGGATGCCGTGGCAGACGACGTCGTTGATCGACGAATTGAGCACGAAGCCGAAGCCGTACTGGCCCTTGCTGGCGGGGCGGGCCTGGAGCTCGTCGACGATGAAGCGCTCGACCTGGTCGTTGATCGCGAGCGTCGACTGGCCGATCAGCGGCGTGCGGTCGAGCTTCTCGAAGACGGAGGCCAGCAGCCGTCCGGATTGCGCCATCAGCGCCAGTTCCTGCGGGCCCTTGGTCATGCGGCGCTCGCGGAAAGCGACGCGGCCGAGACGCCGGCGGAGGCAAGCTCGCGCTCCATGATCTCGGTGAAGGTCAGCGTCGGATTGGTTTCGCAGAGCATGCCGATCTTGATCCAGTAGGCGGCCTGGGCGTTGATCGAGCGCAGCGACACCTTGCTCGCCCGGCGCAATTGCTCGTGCAGGTCGTCGTCGATGTTCACGATGCCCATGGCATGCTCCGTATATGATCCGTTTATGGACCGTATACAGAGACGGTTCGCTCTTGCCAAGCCGGGGCGTCGTGGCGGAGGGGTGTTTTGCGAGGACGAGGGCGGCGGCGATCAGCCGGGCTTGAGCAGCGAGAGCAGTTCCTGCCCCGCCTTGCCGGGCGGGTTCTGCTTCATCCAGCGGGCATAGAGCGGCAGCTTCAGGCCGTTGGTGACATTGCTGAAGGGCAGGATGCGGACGCTGCCGTCGCGGCGCAGCGGCTCGGCGATGGCGAGCGGCAGGTTGGCCCAGCCGAGGCCGGATTTCACCATGTTGACGGCGGTCGCGAGGTTGTCGGTGCGCCAGAAAGTGGGCGCGATCAGCTGGCGGAAATTGGAGAGCGGCAGCTCGCGGCTGGCGATGACGATCTGGCGGTGCTGGAACAGGTCGTCGAGCCGCAGGGTCTCCGCCGCCAGCAGCTCGGACTCGTGATGCGCCGAGACGACGGCGACCAGCGTTTCCGTGCCGACGAACTGGAAATCCTCCTGCAGGCTGGTTTCCAGCTCGCCATAGGCGACGCAGAGGTCGATCTCGGCGCGGCGCATCTGGCGGATGATGTCGTCATGCGGCGCGGCGACCACCTCGATCGCCAGCAGCGGATAGTGCCGCGCGACGGCGGAAATCGCCTGCATCAGGCGGGCGCTGTCGATTTCCGCGCCGATGCCGATCGAGAGCCGGGTCTCCAGCCCCTCCGAGAGGCCGGCGGCATGGGCGTCGATCTGCTTCAGCTGCTCGGCGATCAGCCGGGCCTGCGGCAGAAGGGCCTGCGCCGCGGCGGTGGGGAAGACCTGCCGGGCGCGCCGCTCGAACAGCGCATAGCCGAGCTCGGCCTCGAGATGGCCGATGCCCATGCTGACGGCGGAGGGCACGCGGCGCAGCGCCCGCGCGGCGGCGGAAAACGAGCCGTGGTCGATCACCGCCAGGAAGAGCGAGATGCTGTCGCTGGAAAAGGTCATCGCGGCGATCTATCAGTCGAATTGACAGATGGCAACTTTTTCTATCTGCGAAAGCGCCTATAAGCCCGCCTCCAGCCGGTCGGTCCGGCGCTAGCCAAGAGGTTGTTTCGGTGCAGGGTGTTCTTCGCAGGGTGGTCTATATCTCGACATTCGAGGTAACCGGGATCCTCATATCGGCGCTGATCCTTGCCTATCTTTCCGGCACAGCGCCCTCGCATACCGGCCCGCTCGCGGTGATGACCTCGGCGCTCGCGATTACGGTCAACCTTGCCTATACGAGCCTGTTCGAGCGCTGGGAGGCGTCGCGCCCGGCGCGCTCGCGCTCGTTCGGCCGCCGCGTGCTGCATGCGCTCGGCTTCCAGGTGACGCTGCTGGTGTTCCTCATCCCGCTGATGGCGTGGTGGATGGAGATGTCGCTCGTCGAGGCGCTGATCCTCGATACTGCCCTGATCGTGTTCTTCCCGATCTACATGTTCGTGTTCAACTGGGCGTTCGACGGCCTGTTCGGCCTGCCCGACGCGGTCACCAAAGGCTTTGGCGAGGATGTCGCCGAGGCGGCTTGAGGCGGCGCCGGTCTATCTCGTCAGCCCCTGAAGACGAACCGTCGGGCCCCGTCGCCCCGGCGAAGGCCGGGGCCCATACACACGGACCGCTGAAACGGCAGCACAGTCTTCTCGCCACGGGCCCGAGCGTCTGGATCCCGGCCTCCGCCGGGATGACGGTCGCGGCGGCGCTACCTCAGTGATGCGACGTCCCGCGGCCGCAACTTACCCGTAAACGGCGGCCTTGATGGCCTCGGGGTAGGGGCCGGCGACGCCGGCGAAGGCCGTGTTCGAGAACGACACCACCGACAGCTTGCGGACGGGATCGACGAACCAGGAATGGCCGTAGACGCCGCCCCATTGCCAGGTGCCGGGCGAGAAGGGCGAGGCGCCGGCGGCCGGATCATGCGTGATCGACCAGCCGAGGCTGAAGCCGCGGCCCGGCACGCCGGTGTCGAACGAACCGATGGCGTTCTGCGACAAGAGCGCCAGGCTTTCCGCCGAAAGCACCGGCGCGCCACCCTTGCGCATCGCTTCCAGGAAGGTGAGGAAGTCGCCCGCCGTGCCGAACATGCCGGCGCCGCCCGAGGGGAACGAGTTCGGATCGAAATTGCGGTTTGGCGCAAAATGGATCGTGCCCTCGATCGCCAGGCCCGTCACGGCCTGGTGGTCGGCCATCGCCGTCGGGCGCGGATCGCCATCGGCATAGGCCACGGCGAGCCGGGCGGGATCGCTGGGCAGGAAGCCGGTGTCGGCAAGGCCGAGCGGCTTCGTCACCTGGCTGGCGACGATGTCCGGCAGGCTCTTGCCGGTCGCCTTTTCGAGCAGCCCGCCCAGGACGTCGATGCCGACGGAATAATACCAGGACGTGCCGGGCGCGAAGGCGAGCGGCTGTGCGGCGATCTTCGCCAGATTTTCGTCCATGCCGCGTCCGGGCTGGTCGAGCCCTTCCGATATGCCGGCTTCCTTGGGATAGCCATAGATCAGTCCGCTGGTGTGGGTCAGCAGGTGGCGGATGGTGATCACCGGTTCGCTACCATCGGCAAGCTTCGGCCGGAAATCGGGCAGGAAGCGCGTCACGGGGTCGTCGAGCCCGATCACGCCGGCTTCGGCCAGCGACAGCGCCGCGGCGGCGACCAGCGGCTTGGTGACCGAGGCGAGGCGGAAGATCGTGTCTTCCGTGGTCCGGCGCTCGGCTTCCCGGTCGGCATGGCCGGCCGTGCGCCGGTAGGCGAGCTTTCCGTCCTCGGCGACCAGCACCACGGCGCCGACGATCACGCCGTCGCGGATCGCGCTGTCGATGACCGCGTCGAGACGCGCGGCGCGCTTCTCCTGTGCGGCGGAGGCGGCGGTATCGACGGCGGCGGCGACGGTCATGGAGTACTCCGGGCGAGACGCGGGGGCGACAGAATGAATCGGGACGGGGCCCGCGCGCAAGGGCCTGATCCCGCGAAGGTGCCGCTGCGCAAGGCAGGGGCCATCGCCGCGCCGCGTAGAGACAAAAAAAGCCCCCGGGCAGGACGGCTCGGGAGTTTCGAGTCGGGTCGACGCGCGCGTCGATCAGAACTTGTAGTTCAGGCCCAGCTTGACGGTCTGCAGCGAAGAGAGGTCGGCCGGGACCAGGTAATTGGCGCCGAAGGGATGGGCGTCCAGGTCCTTGGAGCCGAGATCGGCATAGAGGTACTCAACCTTGGCGGTGATGTTGCTGGTCACGGCGTATTCGAGGCCCGCTCCAACCGTCCATCCGGTGAAGACTTTGCTGTCCGTGAAGCTGTAGTTCGGAATAGCGTCGCCACCGACGGTCACGCCGGTCCTCGCGTTAGCCCAGGCAAAGCCGCCCGTGACATAGGGCAGGAGGCGATCGATGGCGTAGCCGGCGCGGCCGCGAACCGTGCCGAGCGCGTTGATCTTGGCGCCGGTGCCATACGCGAAGTCGGAATCGCCCTGCTTTCCGTCGTCCTCGAGATCGGCAAATGCGGCGTCCGCCTCGATGCCAAGAACGACATGGTTGCTGAACTGGTGGTTGTAGCCGACCTGGCCGCCGCCAAAGAAACCGTCCGGCTTGCCGCCGACGCCCAAGTCCTCGGAGTAAAATGTATCGAGGTCGGCCCATCCATAGCCGGCATGCACGCCGGCATAGAAGCCGGTCCAGCTGAATGCGGGGGCAACGATAACCGTCTCCTCGACGACCGCGAGGTCCGCAGCCTGCGCGGCCTGGGCCATGCCGATTGCGGCGAGGAAAGAAATTCCGATAAATTTCTTAAGCATTTAGTCCCCCATAACTGCGGGGAACTTAGCTTTCAGCCGCTGCGCTGTCTGTGGTGTCGCTGCAACAGCGCTTCTCTTCCGGGCGGGGGAGTCGCCGGGAAGCCGGGCAGGCGGCAGCGAAGGGGCATTCCACACGCCGCAAGGCCGCGCAGACGCGGCGGACCGGGAGTGGGGCGCTTCCCGGTCCGAGACGCCCGGGCGGTCAGAACTTGTAGTTGAGGCCGAACTTGACGGTCTGCATGGTGATGTCGGCGGAGACCGGCGTTCCCAGGTCGAAATCCTTCGAGCCGAGATCGGCATAGAGATATTCGACCTTGGCCGTGATGTTGTTGGTCACGGCATATTCGAGGCCGGCGCCGATCGTCCAGCCGGTGAAGGTCTGCTTGTCGGACGCGCTGAGGTCGACGGCGACGTTGCCGTCCGCGATGATCTGGTTGTGGAAGTCCAATTCGGCATTGGCCCAGGCGAGACCGCCGGTGACATAGGGCAGGAAACGGTCGACGGCATAGCCGGCGCGGGCGCGCACGGTGCCGAAGGCGTCGATCTTGGCGGCGTAGTCGAGCGTGACCGCATTTTCCAGCGGGTCGCCGATCAGCGCCGAAATGGAGTCCTTCTGGTCGCCGAACGAAGCATCAGCCTCGATGCCGAGCACGATGTTGTTCGAGAACTGGTAATTGTAGCCGGCCTGACCGCCGCCGAACCAGCCATCCGGCTTCATGCCGCCATAGGCATCGGTCGGCTCGCTCTTGAAGTCCAACCAGGCATAGCCGCCATGGGCGCCGATATAGAGGCCGGTCCAGGTGAAGGCGGGCTCGGGCGCGGGAATTGGCTCGTAGGGCACTGTCAGGTCGGCAGCGCTGGCCGCGCCAGCCAAGCCAAAGGTCATCCCAAGCCCAAGCGCCGCTGCACGTGCCGTCTTCTTCATGTCGCCCTCCATACCGTCCGAATTCATTGAATATCGCAGACAGACTTCGAAGTCTGTAGCGAGCGAGCAACAAGTTCGCAATGACGAAGGGGTACAAGTTATAGATTCGCAGTATAGTAACCGAAATGTTGCTGCGGAATTACGTCGTATCCGATGATAAACTTCCGGATATTTAGTAATATATTTCAAAATTTGAACGATATGCGTGCACGCATGGCGGGCATTCGCGCGGAAATATAGGCGTGCCTGCGGCGGAATTGGGCAACTGTGGAGGCTCGTGACGGAACAAGGGAGAGCGCCGCGCGCCCGGGCTCCGGTTGCACAGGCGTGGGCCGGGGCCCCGAGGGCGCGCCTAGGGCGTGCCTTCCAGCGCCGCGGCGCGGATCGCCTCGCCGGAATCGAACGAGACGGCGTTGAGCGGCTTCAGCGGCGGCGCCGTTTCCAGCAGCTTTTCCAGCGCGATCAGCCGCTCGGTGGTGCGCGCCGAAAGCGACAGCGGGCGCTGGTCCGCGTCGGTGCTGGCGATCGCCGGGGCGGGGCGCGGACCGTCCGAGGCCGGTTCATCGATATAGGGGATGGGCTTCAGCTCGATGCCGTTATGCGCATAGGTCATCACCCGGTTCCAGGTCTGCGCCGGCAGCGAGCCGCCCGTCATCTTGTTGGTCGAGGTGAAGTCGTCATTGCCGAACCAGACGCCGCCGACATAATTGCCGGTGAAGCCCATGAACCAGGCGTCGCGATAGGCATTGGTGGTGCCGGTCTTGCCGGCGGTCTTGATGCCCTGCAGCTTGGCAGCGCGGCCGGTGCCGCGCTCCGGCACCTGGCCCAGCATGTAGTCCATCATGCCGACGGTCTTCTCGTCGAGCACGCGCTCGGGCGGCGGCACGTCGCGCTTGCGGTCGAACACCACCTGGCCCTGGCTGTTGAGGATCTGCGTGAAGGCATAGGGCGTCGCCTTGAGGCCGCCATTGGCGAACACGGCATAGGCGCCGGTCATGTCGAGCACGCGGACATCGGTCGCGCCGAGCGGCAACGACTTCGAATTGATGATGTTGGTGGTGATGCCCATGCGGTGGGCCAAGTCGATGATCGTCGGCCGGCCGACGGCACCGGCCAGCCGCACGGCGACCGTGTTCAGCGAATGGATCAGCGCCGTGGTGAGCTGGATCGAGCCCATATAGCGGCCACCATAATTCTTCGGCGACCAGTTGCCGATCGAGATCGGCGCGTCAACCACGATGCTCTTCGGCGTATAGCCGTGCTGCAGCGCCGCCGTGTAGACGAAGGGCTTGAACGACGAGCCGGGCTGGCGCAGCGCATCGGTGGCGCGGTTGAACTGGCTCTCGCCATAATCGCGGCCGCCGACTAGGGCGCGCACCGCGCCATCCGGCTCGGCCACCACCATCGCCGCCTGGCTGACCCGGTAGCGCTCGCCGGAATCGCGCAGCGCGCTCTCGATCGCCTCGTCGGCGGTCTTCTGGATGTTGACGTCGACGGTCGAGCGGACGATCAGGCTGCGGTCGCCATCCGGCACCTGCTTCTTGACCTCGTCGAAGGCCCAGTCGAGGAAATAATCGGGCGCGGTGTCGGCGGCCTTGCGCACGACGTCGGCCGGCTTGCGCCGCGCGCCCATCACCTGGCCCTCGGTCATGAAGCCGGCCTGCACCATGTTGGTCAGCACGTCATTGGCGCGGGCGCGCGCCGCCGGCAGGTTGATGTGCGGCGCGTAGCGGGCAGGGGCCTTGTAGAGCCCGGACAGCATCGCCGCCTCGGCTAGGTTGATGTCGGTGACCTTCTTGCCGAAATAGAACTCGGCCGCAGCCGCCGCGCCGAAATTGCCGCCGCCCATATAGGCGCGGTCGAGATAGAGCTGCAGGATGTCGTGCTTGGAGAGGTTGCTCTCGAGATAGAGGGCGAGGAAGGCTTCCTTGATCTTGCGGTCGAGCGTGCGCTCGTTCGACAGGAACAGGTTCTTCGCCAGCTGCTGGGTGATCGACGAGCCGCCCTGGCGCACCGCGTCATTGCGCAGGTTCTCCATCAGCGCGCGCGCCGTGCCGATGATGTCGATGCCGAAATGCGTGTAGAACCGCCGGTCCTCGGTGGCGAGCGTCGCCTTGATCAGGCTGTCCGGCATTTCCTCCAGCGGCACCGATTCCGAATGGCGCACGCCGCGCTTGCCGATCTCGGCGCCGTAGCGGTCGAGGAAGGTGACGGAATAATCCGATTGCGCCAGCCAGTCCTGCTTGGTCGCGTCGAAGGCCGGCAAGGCGAGCGTCAGCATGACGATGCCGCCGCCGACCGCCATGGTCAGCCCGTCGCCCAGGATCTCGAACGGCGCGCGGCGCCAGCCCGTCATGCGGAAGCGGCGGGCAAAGCGCGACAGCGCCTCGGCGCCGTCCTTCAGCCCGGTCCAGATCCGGTACAGCGCGGAATCGATGAAGGCGTCGATCTCGATCAGTCGCAGCCGGGGTGATTTCGCACGCGCGGGGCTTGCCGGCGCATCGCCTTGCGCGGCCTTCTCCACCGGGGAGGCGGGATCGCCAGCCGCATCCGCCGGAGGGTTCGCGCCGGGCTTCCAGCCGCCGATCCATGCCGCGATACGATGCTGAAGCTTGCGCAAGGGCTGTTCCAATGGAGGTCGAATGGTTCTAAAAGGCCGTCGAAACATCACATTCCGGCACTATATAGCGCCATTCGGAATGCCCGGTGAACAGACCGCCCCCAGCCCTGGCCGGTTTTCGCCGATCGACAAAGGATACGCAATCTCCATGCCCTTGCAAGGAAAGGACGCACGCGACGCTGCGGCCTCCGCGCAACAGGATGCCGCCCTGGTATCCGCGCCCGAGACCGAGGAAGCGCCGTTCTGGAAGCGCCTGACCCTGGAGGAGATGAACCCGACGCAATGGGAATCGCTCTGCGACGGTTGCGCCCGCTGCTGTCTCAACAAGCTGGAAGACTGGGACACCGGCGAGATCGTCTGGACGGCCATCGCCTGCGAATTGCTGGACGAGGATACCTGCCGCTGCCGGGATTATCCCAACCGGCATGATTTCGTGCCCGACTGCATCCCGCTCGACCCCAAGACGGTACGCACGCTGACCTGGCTGCCGCCGACCTGCGGCTACCGCCTGATCGCCGAGGGCCGCGACCTCTACTGGTGGCACCCGCTGGTCTCCGGCGACCCGGAGACGGTGCACGACGCCGGCATCTCGACTTCCGGCCGCACGGTGAGCGAGAGCGACATCCCGGTCGAGGAATATGAGGAATTCATCGTCGAATGGCCGGGCCAGATCCCGGAGACGGAGAAGCCGGAGGGGTAGGGGCGCTTTCCGGCAGACCCTCACCCCAACCCTCTCCCGCCTGCGGGAGAGGGGGCTCGCTTTCTTCAGCTCTCCCATGGGGAGAGGTCGGAGCGAAGCTCCGGGTGAGGGGTTGCGGCCTTTCCGGACAGGACTGAACCCCTCACCCGCCGCACCCCGTGCGTCGACCTCTCTCTAAGGGAGAGGTGAAGAGGTGCCTTTGCCGGTTCCTTGCAGCCCGAACTCCCGATGTCACTGCCGCATGGATCCTCGCCGTCGCGGGGATGACGGCGAGCGTGGGGCCTCACCCATCCATCCGAAACCTCTGCCGGTACTGCCTCGGCGTTACCCCGCGCTGGGCCTTGAACTGGCGGTTGAAGTTGGCGAGCGAGTCGTAGCCGACCTCGTCGGCGATCATGGCGATCGGCCGCGTCCCGCCCGAAAGCAGCGCGCAGGCGGCGCCGATGCGCAGGCGCTCCAGATAGCCCATCACGCTCTGGCCGGTATGGCGCAGGAACAGCCGGTGCAGCCCGGACGGGCTCAGCGCGGCGATGTCGGCGAGGCCGTCCAGCGTCAGCCGCTCGGCGAAATGCCGGTGCACATGGTCGAGCACGCGGTCGATCCGGCCGCGATCCATCGGCCTGTCATCGGCGACCGCCAGCGGCGAGGCGAGCGGCACGGCGTCGGCGTCGCGGGCAAGCCGCGCCAGTACGTGCAGGAGCTGGATCAGCCGCTCGTCCGGCGGCAGCGCGAACAGCGCCTCGATCAACGGCCTCGCCCCGGCCGCGGCGGCGCCGGAGAACTTCAGGCCCGTCTTTGCCCGCGCCAGCATGGCGGCGACGGCGCGGAGCTCGGTAAACACACTGCCCAAAGGCGCCGTCCATTGCGGCAGGAACCACATCACCAGGGCGACGTGCGGCGCCGCTTCCTCGACTTTGGCGGCCGAGCACCAGCTATGCGGCAGGTTGGGGCCGACCAGCACGAGGTCGCCATCGTCATAGCTGCCGATATGGTCGCCGATGAAGCGCTGGCCGCGCGAGTTCAGCGTCAGCGTCAGCTCGAACTCGGGGTGATGATGCCACTGGAACGGGATCTCGCCGTCGAGGCGACGGTTGAGCGTCGCCCAGGAGGCACCATCCGGCAGCGCCAATCTCTCGAGAAACGGCTTCATCTGGATCCCTTGGGCTCATCGACGCCGGAATCGTATCAGTTTTTGCCGGGATCGGCGAACACGCGTCGGGCGCGGATCGCTAGTCTTTCCCCAGAGGCATCCGCGAGGGATGCGGGAGATCAGGGAGAGAGACGATGTCCATGGCCGCCAAACGCGACAGCCACCCGACCACGCACCAGGAAACGCAGCTGAAGGACATCGTGAAGACGCTGCCTTTGCGGGTGCTCAGCGAGGAAGATTGGCAGCACTGGATCACGCGCGGCTATGTCATCGTGCGCCAGGCCGTGCCGAAGGAGAATGTCGAGCGGCTGGTCGACCTGCTCTGGCAATTCGACGAGAAGGACCCGGCCGATCCCGCCACCTGGTATGCGCCGCAGCGCCGCGATCACATCATGAAGGAGCTGAACGGCACCGGCATGCTGGAGATCTACAATCACCAGTATCTCTGGGACAATCGCCAGGAGAGCCGGATCTACGACGCTTTCGTCGATATCTGGGACCGCGAGGACCTCTGGGTGACGATCGACCGCGCCAATCTGAACCCGCCGAAGAAGGTGAAGGGCAACCCGAACGGCTTCATCCACTGGGACGCCGACACCTCGCTCGTTCCGCCGCCGATCGGCGTGCAGGGCGTGCTGAGCCTGAAGAAGCAGGATGGCGACGTCGGCGGCTTCCAGTGCATTCCCGAGCTGTTCGCGAATTTTGACGCATGGGTGAAGACCCAGCCGGACGACCGCGACCCCATGCATCCCGACACGACGGGGCTCACCATCACCAATATCGAGATGGAAGCCGGCGATCTGCTGATCTTCAATTCGCTGCTGGCGCATGGCGTCCGCCCGAACCATTCGGAAGACCGCGTCCGCATGGCGCAGTACATCTCGATGCATCCGGCCGAGGAGGCGAACGTCGCCGAGCGCACCGAGCGCATCCGGCTCTGGCGCGAACTGGACCACCCGCACCGCGACGCTTTTCCGGGCGACCCGCGCGAGTGGGAGAAGCAGAACGCCGAAACGGCGACCCTCTCGCCGCTCGGCGAAAAGCTGCTCGGGCTGAAGAGCTGGCGGGAATAGGGGGAAGCGATTTGTATGTTGGGAGTGTAGATTCTGTCTGTTGCGAAAAACGCAACTTCTGAGTAGCCTCTGCAACATCATCATCTGATGAAAACAAGGGGGGCGCGACGGTTGCGCCCCCAAAGGGTCCCGTTAAGGGGCCGCTCTGCTGCAGTCCGACCAGTATAATCAGACGGGACAGGGAGGGTTGCGCCCCTTTCCTGTCCCACCGTCTTGCAGCGAATCTCAATCTGAGCTGTTCGTTTACGGAACACAACCTTGGCGGCCTTTTGTCCCCGTTCTCCATTTGCCCGTTCCGGATAGGTCTGCGGCTAAAGGATTGGGATGAGAGGAATTTGCCTCTTTCCCTCCCGTATTTCTCAATCGATCCTCCTTCACCTCTGGGTGATCGCCGCGCCCGCCGATGCAGTCCGCGGTGGAAAGCCCTCTCCCGCGCGCGGGAGAGGGTGGGGTGAGGGTCTTCCCAAGGCCCCCCATCTACGCTGTTCACGCGTCCGTGATCGGCGCGCCCCTTTGATGCCGGTCGCGGCGGGCCCATCTCTTCGAGACCCTCCCGGGTATTCGTCGCGAGTGGAGAGCGGTGGTCGACCAAATGTCGGCTTCCGGCATGACCGTCGCGGCGGAATTTCGATTCCGGTCGGACGATCGTGCCGTGATGGGCGGTCCGCTCCGGCTTCCTCATCGAAGGACCACACCATGCCCAACGACATCAACGCGGCCGCATCCGGCCAGTTTCTGATTGGCGGCGACCTCGCCGTGAACCGGCTCGGCTTCGGCGCCATGCGGATCACCGGCGACGGCATCTGGGGCGAGCCGAAGGACGTCGCCGAGGCGAAGCGGACGCTGAAGCGCGTGCCGGAACTTGGCATCGACCTGATCGATACCGCCGACAGCTACGGCCCCTATGTCAGCGAAGACCTGATCGCCGAGGTTCTGCATCCCTACACGGACCTCGTGATCGCTACCAAGGGTGCGCTGACCCGGCATGGCCCGAACATCTGGCAGGTGGTCGGCCGGCCGGAATATCTGCGCCAATGCGTGCTGATGAGCCTGCGCCGCCTGAAGATCGACCGCATCGATCTCTGGCAGCTGCACCGGATCGATCCGCGCGTGCCCAAGGACGAGCAGTTCCAGGTGATCGCCGACATGCGCAAGGAAGGCCTGATCCGCCATGTCGGCCTGTCGGAAGTCTCCGTCGCCGACATCCAGGCGGCGCAGAAGTTCTTCCCCGTGACCACAGTGCAGAACCAGTACAACCTCGTCGATCGCAAGAGCGAGGCCGTGCTCGATTATGCCGAGGCCAACAATATCGGCTTCATTCCCTGGGCGCCGCTCGCTTCCGGCAATCTCGCCCGGCCAGGGTCGGCGCTGACCGAGATCGCCGGCAAGCTCGGCGCGACGCCGGGCCAGGTGGCGCTCGCCTGGCTGCTGAAGCGCTCGAAGGTGATGCTGCCGATTCCCGGCACGGGCAGCGTCAAGCATCTCGAGGAAAACACGGCCGCGGCTTCGATCAAACTCTCCGACGAGGACTTTGCCGCCCTCGACTCGGAAGCCCGCCGCGCGGCGTAACGATCCTCCAGCCGGTCGCGATGTTTTCGCGGCCGGCTGGAGCACTTCTTCCGGCGTCATCCCGGGCTTGCCCCGGGATCCATCCATCCGCGTTGGCTGCATCCGAGACGCGGCGCCGATGGGCCCGACCTCCCAGCGCCTCAGCTGTATGGATCCCGGGTCAAGCCCGGGATGACGGCGAGGGTGGGGCGGGTGGGTGCGAGCCCCCTCAATTTGGCAGGGCGAACGCCACGATTTCGTCGGATACCCTCGGCGTCAGGATCGAATTCCCGCCGACGGTGAAGACGACATATTGCTTGCCCTTGTAGTCGTAGACCGCCGGCATCGCGACGGCGGGGGCTTCGACCAGCGACTTCCAGAGAACCTCGCCGGTCTTCAGGTCGATAGCGCGGACGCGGGAATCCATCGAGGCGCCGATGAAGATCACGCCGGTCGCCGTGACGACGGGCGCGCCGATCGTGATCGTCCCCCAGGATTCCGGCATGTAGAAGCCCCATTTCTGGATCTGGCCGAACGGCTTGTTCCAGAGCTGCGCGCCGGTCTTGAGGTCATACGCGGCCATCGTGCCATAGGGCGGCTTCCAGCACGGCATGCCGAGCGGATTGAGGAAGGTGTTGAGATTCATGCCATAGGGGCCGCCGGTCTGCGGGAACAGGCCGCCGGTCTCCGAGCCGCCGCTGACGGCTTTCTCGTAATCGGCGCGGGTCAGCAACTGGTAGGTCTGCACCGCGCTGGAGGAATTGACGACGAAGGTTTGCGAGCGCGGATCGAGCGCGCCGCCGCCCCATTCCGTGCCGCCGATCGTGCCGGGATAGACCAGCGATCCCTGCAGGCTGGGCGGCGTGAAGCGGCCCTCGTCGACCAGCGATTTGGCGGTGCGGCTGCAATAGCCGAAGCTCGCCCAGTCCGCGAGGTCGTAGACGCCCGGCCACTTGTCCGGCACCACCGGTTTCGGCAGGTCGACAAAGGGCTGGGTGGGGGCGGAATGCTCGCCCGGCACGGTCGATTTCGGCACCGGCCGCTCTTCCATCGGATAGATCGGCTCGCCGGTCGTGCGGTCGAGGATGTAGAGGAAGCCCTGCTTCGAGGTCTGGATCAGAGCGGGGATCGTCTTGCCGTCCTTCTCGAGGTCGAACAGCGTCGGTGCAGCGTTGGTGTCGAGGTCCCAGATGTCGTGATGGACGAGCTGTCGGCTCCACAGCATCTTGCCGGTCGGGATATCGAGCGCCGTCACCGAGGTGATGACCTCGAGCCCCTCCGGAATGTCGCCGCCATAGAAATTGGGGCTGGGCGAGGAGACGGGAATGTAGAGGATCTGCCGTTCCGGATCGACCGACATCGAGGCCCAGACATTGGCCGTGCCGGTCTTGTTGATGAGCTCCGGCGGCAGCGAGTGGAACTCCCAGCGCAGGGCGCCGGTGCGCGCGTCGAGCGCGAAGATCGTGCCGGGGCTGTCGACGGTCTGGTCCCAGTCCTTGCCGGCCCAGCCCAGCAGCAGATAGTCCTTGAACACGGTTGGCGGCTGCAGCAGCGACAGCGGCCATTTCGCGTTGGTGGTGTTGAAGGCGTTGACGTCGAGCACGCCCGCCTTGCCGAAATCGGCGCAGGGCTTGCCGGTATCGGCGTCGACCGCATGCAGCTTGGCGTCCATCGTGCCGATATAGACGCGCTTGTCGCAGGCCTGGCCCGCGACCGGCGCATCGGCCTGCCAATAGGCGACGCCGCGGTTCTTCAGGTCCGGCTGCGTCAGCGCCTTCAGCTCGCCCTTGCTGTCATAGGTCCACTTAACCTTGCCGGTATCCGGCTCGATCGCGAAGATCCGGTAGAAGGGCGTGCCGAGATAGACGGTGTCGTTGACGAAGAGCGGCGTCGCCGACCAGACCGAGGGCGGCGTGGTGCCAGAGCCGTCCGACATGTCGCCGGTGTGCACCTTCCAGGCGACCTTCAGATCCTTCACGTTTTCCGGCGTGATCTGCGTCAGCGGCGAGAATTTTCGCGCCTGCAGATCGCCGTTGAAGGTCGACCAGTTCTTGGCGGTGTCGTTAAGCGGGGCGGGGTTGGCGGCATCCTGGGCGCGGGCGGCCGTGGCTAGGCCGGCGGAGCTTGCGATGGCGAACAGGCAAGACAGGGCGAGGCGAGGCAGACGAGCTTCAGTCCGAGGCATGATCGGCGCTTTCGTCAGGAGGTGGGGATCGCTTTCAGGTCGCGGGCTGGCCCGAACACATGCAGCAGCCAGCCGACCAGGCCGGCAACCATGAGCCAGAGCAGGGCCTGGCTTTCGAGCAGGTAGGCGGCGAAGCCGGTGCCGAAGATGTCGACCAGGCAGCCGATGACGAGAAAGCCGCGCAGGAAGCCGCCGAGCCGGGACGCGCGCGCCAGGATCAGCGCCGCGACCAGCATGATCGCGGTGGAGGCGATGACGAGGAGGGTGCCGGGCTCGCCGGCGATGCCGCTGTCGCGGTTGAAGTAGTTGGCGATCGAGACGGCCAGTCCGGCCAGGGCGGCGAGCGCCATAAGCCAGGCGCCGGAGGTGGAGAGGCTAGCGCTGCGTGTGCTCATGCAGTCCCCATGCTTGGAGCGCAAGGCACCGCACCGGGACAGCCGGGCCTCACGTCACGCAAACAGTAACCGATAAGTGGCTCGTGCATAGGCACTTTATGGTTCACATTGCCGAGATCGCCGAACCGCGCCGGGCCCCAATCGTCCAGGGCGGATCGGATCCGGTCGTCAAGGAGCGCTCCATGGAATATACCCGTCTCGGTCGCACTGGCCTCGAAGTTTCCCGCCTCTGCCTCGGCTGCATGAGCTATGGCGACCCGGCGCGCGGCAACCATGCCTGGACGCTGCCGGAAGCCGAAAGCCGGCCCTTCATCCGCAAGGCGCTGGAGCTCGGCATCAATTTCTTCGACACGGCGAATGTCTATTCCGACGGCTCCAGCGAGGAGATCGTCGGCCGGGCGCTGAACGATTTCGCCAGGCGCGAGGAGGTGGTGATCGCCACCAAGGTGCATGGCCGCATGCGCCCTGGTCCGAACGGCGCCGGCCTGTCGCGCAAGGCGATCCTGCACGAGATCGATGCGAGCCTGACGCGGCTCGGCACCGATTATGTCGACCTCTACCAGATCCACCGCTTCGACTATGAAACGCCGATCGAGGAGACGATCGAGGCGCTGGACGAGGTCGTGAAGATGGGCAAGGCCCGCTATATCGGCGCCTCGTCCATGTATGCGTGGCAGTTCGCGCAGATGCTGGCCAAGCAGGAGGCGCTCGGCCTCGCCCGCTTCGTCTCGATGCAGGATTACGTCAACCTGCTCTACCGCGAGGAGGAGCGCGAGATGCTGCCGCTCTGCGCGGCGGAAGGGATCGGCGTCATCCCCTGGAGCCCGCTCGCGCGTGGCCGGCTGACGCGCGACTGGGACGAGAAGACGGCGCGCGCCGAGACGGACGAATTCGGCAAGGGGCTCTATTCGCGCACGGCCGATGCCGACAGGCGCGTGGTGGAGGCCGTGGCGCATGTCGCCGAGCAGCGCGGCCTGCCGCGCGCCCAGATCGCGCTCGCCTGGGTGCTGTCGAAATCGGTGATCACGGCGCCGATCGTCGGCGCGACCAAGATGCAGCATCTCGACGACGCGGCGGCGGCGCTGTCGGTCCGGCTCGACGAATTCGAGATCGCCGCGCTGGAAGCAGCCTACGTGCCGCATGCGGTGGCGGGCTTCGCCTGAGCCCCGTCAAAAGCCCCGGGATTGGCCGCGCGTCATCGCGGCCAATCTGCTTTTCGGGAGAGAGCCGACGTCAGGTCCAGCTTGGCATCCAGGCGTCGATATAGCGGGCGCCGAAGCCACCCCTGGGCAGGATCTCGCGGATCCGGGCGAGGTCGGCCTCGTCAAGCCGGACCTCGGAGGCGCCGACATTTTCCTCGATCCGCTCGCGGTTGCGCGTGCCGGGAATGGGAACGATGTCGTCGCCCTGGGCTAGCAGCCAGGCCAGCGCCAGCTGCGCCACCGTCGCGCCCTTGCTGGCTGCCAGCTCCGTCAACTGCCGGACCGCCTCGACATTGCGCTCAAAATTGCCCGGCTGCCAGCGCGGGTCGGTGCGGCGCATGTCGGTTTCCTCGTAGTCGCCGGCTGGCTTGGCCGTGCCGGTCAGGAAGCCGCGCCCGAGCGGGGAATATGGCACGAAGCCGATCCCCAATTCGCGCAGAAGCGGGAACAGCACTTCGACGTCGCGCTCGAACAGCGAATATTCGGTCTGCAGCATCGCGACCGGCTGGACGGCATGGGCGCGGCGGATGCTTTCCGGCCCGGCTTCGCTCAGCCCGAAATGCTTCACCTTGCCGGCCGCGATCAGGTCCTTGACCGCTCCGGCCACGTCCTCCATCGGCACGTTGGGGTCGACGCGGTGCTGGTAGAGCACGTCGATCTGCTCGATGCCGAGATAACGCAGGCTGTTTTCCGCAACCTCGCGGATGTGCTCCGGCCGGCTGTCGGTGCCGAATTCCTTCGTGAAGCCGAACTTGGTCGCGATCACGATCTCATCGCGGAAGCCTTTGACGGCCTTGCCGACGATCCGCTCGTTCTCGCCCCAGCCATAGAGCTCGGCGGTGTCGAAGAAGGTGACGCCGAGTTCGAAGGCGCGCTGGATGGTGGCGATACCTTCGGCTTCGTCGCTGGCGCCATAGGCGAGCGAAATTCCCATCGCGCCATAGCCGGTCTCGGAAACAATGGGGCCGTTGCGGCCTAGCTGTCGCTTTTTCATGGATCTTGTCCCGCTGTGAAGGTGCGGGTTGGATGTGGTCCGAGTGCGCCCCCGGCCCAAGCCGAAAAGTCTCGATCTTTTGCCTGATCCTGCCAGGGGAGGCTCGCGAGCCGCAAGGCCCTCTCCCGCTGGGGGAGAGGGCGGGGCAACGGCTCGCTTCAGCCGGCCCGTGCCGCATCTCCGGAGAGCGTCACTTCCCGTCGAACCAGCGCTTCCATTCGGCGGCGGCCTTGGCGTAGGTGCCGCGATGCGTGGTCGGGCCGGTGGAGATCGCCTCGACCTTCGTATTCCCGGCGCCCATCGCCTGCTGGTAGGTCATCGCCATCTTGCCGACGCCCTGGGTGATCGCCTCGTCCGCCTCGCCGTAATAATTGCGCACCGGCGACTGGATCACCCAGCGATAGCCCTGCGCCTCGCGCAGCAGCCGGCCATAGGCCGAACCGGCGAAGAACTGCGGATTGAAATATTCGGCCCGGATCAGCTTGCGCAGGTCGGTCGGGATTTCCGAGGCTTCGAAGGGCTCGCGCTCATAGGCGCGGCGAGCGGCGTCATAATAGTCCGGGTTCAGCACGGAACGCGCGAGGCCCGGCACGCCATAATAGTTCTCATAGGCGAAGGCCGACAGGATCACGATGCTGTTGAGCCAGGCGGCATCGTTGGGCCGCGGGAAGTTCAGGAAGCCGTTCATCAGCGCGAACACGTCGATCGGGGCGCTGGCGGTGGCTGCCCCATCGACGGTGACGCCGGCTCTCTCGAGCTTTTCGAGGCAGGCCATGGTGACGAAGCCGCCCTGTGACCAGCCGCCGAGGAAGAGCTTGTCGCTGGTGATCCCCATCGCGTCGAGCACGCTGCGGCCCGAGCGGATCATGTCATGGCAGGCCATCTGGTGGCTGCCCTTGACCATGTAGCCTTCCGGCTCCGTCGAAACGCCCATGCCGAAATAGTCGGCGCCCATCACGATGTAGCCTTGGCCAGCGAACTGCGCGAGCATCAGCTGCGTTTCGGGCGACTGGTCGGGAAAGGAGGGGACCTCCTGCCGGCCATAGACGGTGCCATGCTGGTAGGAGACGATCGGGAAGGACTTGCCGCCAGTATCGGGGATGGCCAGCAGGCCCGTGGCGACGATCGGCTTGTTGCCCTGCTCGGGGATGACGGACGGGTAGGTGACGCGGTAGAGCTTCACCGCATTGCGCGCCGGCGTATAGGTGACGTCGATGCCGGCGAATTTCGGGAAGTCGGTGACGAGGATCTGGTTGAGCCGGTCGACGTCCCAGCGTCCCAGCAGTTCGTAGCGGACGCCGGACGGCACCGCGATCGACTGAGCCCCGCTCGGGGCGGTGCTGGCGGGGGTTGCGGCGGTTTCCGCCCGCACCGCGGTCGCCAAGACGGTGGTTGCAAGGAGCGCTCCGCAGAGCGCAAGCGTGCGAATGGCTTTCGTCATGATGCCCTAACTTCCGGAAGTTCGATCCGGCTTCGCGGCTGCCCGGGATTGGCCCCACACCGCAGCTTCGGGATAAGCGTCGGCGTGTAAAGATTGCGTGTCGAAAGGCTGCAAGACTTGCGTCTTTCGGTGCCGATCCTGACGCAGCAGGCCGAATACCGGCGCCGCACCCGACCGGCAAACATTCGGCGCTTCTCTCGCTGCGGCATGCCCAAGCGGGAGCATGGCGCATCGTCGGGCTATCCCGGCTGGAGCCGTCCGAAGATCTGTGATCTGTTTCGGGGGCAAGCGCCAGGAGCTCATGGGTGAACGTCATTTCCGTATCGGTTGGAATCGCCTTCGTCCTCGCGGCGATGGCGATCGTCTTCGGCAGCTATTTTCTGGCGCGCCGGCTCCTGCGGGTCGGCGACGAGGTCGACCGTACGCCGGACGCCGCGGCCTCCATCGCCGTGCGCATCGCCGCGCTGCATGGCCTGATCCTCGCGCTGGTCTATGCCCAGGAACTCGACGACTACAAGGGCATCCGCAATGTGCTGACGCAGGAGGCCACGGCGGTTTCCGACGTCTATCATGACGTCTACCGCTATGGCGGCCCGGTGGTGGGTCCGGTCCAGGTGACGCTGGCCAGCTACCTCGACACGGTGGTCAACGAGGAATGGGATCGTCTGGCGCGCGGCGAGGGGCTCTCGGCGCAGGCCTGGATCGACTGGGACAAGGTCTATGGCATCTTGCTCGACCTCAGCCCTTCCACGGATCGCGAGCGATATCTGGCGGGCCGGATGCGCGACCGCATCACCGCGGTCGCCGGCTATCGGCAATTGCGCGAGGCGACGGCGGTGGGGCGCTTCAGCGGCCTTTTCTGGGCGCCGGCCCTGATCGGTCTGGCGCTGCTTTCGGTGCCGTTCTACGTCTTCCGGCCCAGCCGCAACAATGTGGTGCTGCTGTCGATCTTCGCGCTCTATTCCGGCGTGATCCTGTTCTTCATCTACGCTTTCGCCAACCCGTTCGCCCAGCCCGGCAAGCTGCAGCCGGCGCCCTTCCAGCATCTGCTGCGCGGCGATATCGGCCAGAGCCTGCCCCCGAAGGGTTAGGCTCTTTCCAGACTCCGCAGGGCGGCCGATTCCAACACTCGAGTCGGAATCGGCGAAGGAGGCGGGACGGCTACCGCGCCGTCCAGCCGCCATCGACCAGAAGCGTCTGGCCGGTGATCATCGAGGCGGCGTCGGAGGCGAGGAAGACGACGACGCCGGAGACTTCCTTGGGCTGGCCGATCCGGTGCAGGGCGGCGATGCGCTCCAGCACGTCGGCGTGGAATTCGGGATCGGACAGCATGTCGGCCGTGCCGTCGGTGCGGATGAAGGTCGGCGCCACGCAATTGACGCGGACATTGTGCTGGCCCCATTCGACCGCGAAGCATTTGGTCATGTGGCTGACCGCCGCCTTGCTCAGGCAGTAGATCGCCTCGCCGGGCAGGGCGATCGCGCCGGCCTGCGAGCCCATGTTGATGATCGCGCCGGTCTTCCGCTCGATCATGTGCCGGCCGACATATTGCGACAGGAAGAAGGTCGATTTGACGGTCAGGTTGATCGTGAAGTCGAAATCCGCCTCCGGGAAGTCCTCGACCGGCCCGATCGTGCCGCCGCCGGCATTGTTGACCAGGATATCGATCTGGCCGAGGGCTGCGATCGCAGCGTCGACCGCCGAATAGGCCTGCGGCAGGTCGAGCACGTCCATCTGCAGCGGGACGGCGCGGCGGCCCATCGCCTCGATTTCGGCAACCAGCCCGGCATCGGAAGTCGCGTCGCGCAGGCCGAGCGCCACATCCGCGCCCCCAGCGGCCAGCGCCAGCGCGGTGGCGCGGCCGAGGCCGCGCGCGGCGCCGGTGACAAGGGCCGTACGGCCGGTAAGGTCGAAGCTCGGCAGGTCGCTCATAAGGGTTCCCCTCCCAGGGATTCTTGGAATTTGGCGGCAGGATAGTGCAGGGCGGCGCGCTTGTCTGGTGCGGGTTGCACGAAGCTGTTGCTGCCGGCCCGGAAGGGAATGTCTCGATGGATAGGAAAATAGTCCTTGACAGCGAGGCGCTGCTCCGGTAGGGTTCAGGCATAGTCGAAGAGTTGCGTTCAGCGGATGCGGGCGCTCAAAGGCTCCCCCAATTCAGATCCCCTGCCTTCCAAGTCTCGCCGTCATCCCCGGCTTGACCGGGGATCCATCCAGCCGGGTTCTAGGAGGTGCGAACCTCCCGGATGCTCCGCTGCATGGGTCCCCGCCTTCGCGGGGATGACGGCGAGCGGGGGCACCGTCTGCTCACTCTTGGCCACCACCGTCAGCCAACACAGTTCCCCACCGAGGCGAAAAGAATGCCGGAACTGAGCCTCGATCAGTGGGCGGCGGTGCGCGTCGCCTATGAGACGTCGGCGCTGCCACTTCGCGATATCGCCGCCGAGCATGGGGTCAGCCATGTCGCGGTGGCGAAGCGGGCGGACCGGCAGGGTTGGCTGCGGCCGGGCGAGGCGCCGCCGCTGCCGGACGGCGCGGCGGAGGAGAAGCTGGTGGCGCGGCTTTATCGGACCTTTGAAAAGCAGGTCGCCGAGCTCGAATTGCGCTTCGCCAATGGCGAGGGCGGCGTCGAGGAGAAGGACGCGCGCACGCTCTCCGTGCTGGCGCGCACCCTCGAGACGCTGGGAAAGCTGCGGGAAGGAACGGACGATGCCGCCGATGCCGCTCCCCTCGACATCGAGGCCCTCCGGGCGCGGCTTCAGGCGCGCCTGGAACAGCTCGATGCAGCGGGGGATGCGGCCGTCGCGCCTGCTGGCGGGGTTGCGGCCGGAGGAGATCGATGCGTTCCAGCATGACTGGGATTTCTGGGCGAGGGACGACCAGTATCCGCCCGAAGGCGACTGGCTCACCTGGCTGATGATCGGCGGGCGCGGCGCCGGCAAGACCCGCGCTGGAGCGGAATGGATCCGCGGCCTCGCTGCCGGCCGTCCGGGCTTTGCCGCGTCGCCGGTCGGGCGGATCGCCCTGATCGGCGAGACCTTGGCCGATGTCCGCGACGTGATGATCGAAGGGGTTTCGGGGCTGCTCTCCGTGCACCGTCGGCACGAGCGGCCGAACTGGCAGCCGTCGCGCCGCCGGCTGGAATGGCCGAATGGCGCGCTGGCGCTGTGTTTTTCGTCGGAAGACCCGGAGAGTTTGCGCGGTCCGCAATTCGAGGCGGCCTGGGCGGACGAACTGGGCAAATGGCGCTATCCGGAGGCCTGCTGGGACATGCTGCAATTCGGCCTTCGGCTGGGCGACATGCCCCGTCAGCTCGTCACCACGACGCCGCGCCCGATCCCGCTGCTGAAGCGGCTGCTTTCCGCCGAGCGGACCGTGATTACCCGCGCCGGCACCTCGGCCAACCTCGCCAATCTCGCGCCGGGCTTCCTGGAGCGCGTCGTTGGGCGCTATCGCGGCACCCGGCTCGGCCGGCAGGAGATCGACGGAGAATGGATCGAGGATCGCGCCGATGCGCTGTGGAGCCGTGACGAGATCGAACGCCAGCGCGTCGAGCGCGCGCCGGATCTCGTCCGCATCGCGGTCGCGGTCGATCCGCCCGCCTCGCGGCGCAAGGGGGCGGATGCCTGTGGCATCGTCGCCTGCGGCCTGGCCGAGGATGGCACCGCCTATGTCCTGGCGGATCGGAGTCTCGCCGAGGTGAGGCCGGCGGCCTGGGCTTCGGTCGCGGTCGGGCTTTACCGGGCGCTTGATGCGGATCTGCTGGTCGCCGAGGTCAACCAGGGCGGCGACATGGTGGCGAGCGTGATCAACGAGGTCGATCCGGCCGTGCCGGTGACTTCGGTGCGCGCGACGCGTGGAAAATATCTGCGGGCCGAACCGGTGGCGGCGCTCTATGCGCAGGGCCGGGTGCGCCATGCCGGGACGTTTCCGGCGCTGGAGGATGAAATGGCGGATTTCGGCCCGGAGGGCCTGGCCCATGGCCGCTCGCCGGACCGGCTCGACGCGCTGGTCTGGGCGCTGACCGCGCTGATGCTGCGCGCGCCGGGCGAGCCGAGGATCCGGAGCATGTGAAGCGACGTTTGGCTGCGGGATCGGAAGGCCGGTTGTCTTGCAAGGCGAATCCCCTGAAGCATCAGGCAGAAGCCGCGTGCCGGCGCCCGTCGCCGCGCGTGGGCGACGGTCCCGATCCTGTCGGACGCATGCAATGGGGAACTATCGATGGAGCAGGCCTCCCAACTTTCGGCACCGATGCTGTTCGTGTTGTTCACCGCCTTCGGACTGACGTTCTATCTGGCGGGAAGGCTCGCTCTCTATTTCCTGTCGAAGCATGCCAGCCGCGACATTCTTTCGATCCCGCAATCCGCCTTTCTCGGCACGATCGCGACCGCCTGGGCGCTATCGCTCGGCTTCATCGCCGCCGATATCTGGGCCGTGAATTCCAGGGCGGACCAGGCGGCGAGCATGGAGCGCTCGTCGATCATCCGCCTGCTGCGCAGCGCCGAGCCGGATATTCTCAATTCGCCCAAGCTGAACGATGGCATCCTCGCCTATCGCAAGCAGGTGGCGATGCGCGAATGGCTGGAGGGCAAGAACGTCCTGCCCGACGAGCAGGTTGAGAAGGCTTTGCACGATCTGCGCGGCGAGATCGCGGATCTGGCGCGCGGCAATGCGCCGAGCTTGCTGATTTCGCAGGCGATCCACGACCTCAGCAATCTGCAGGACGCCCGCAACATGCGCCTCGCGGTCGGCAACACCTCGATCGACTACTACAAATGGTACCTGGTGATGTTCCTGACGCTCCTGACGGCGATCACCATCGCGGCGACCCATGCCGACCGGAAGCTCGCCGGCAGGCGGGCGCTGGCGATCTACGCGATCACTGCCTCGGTGAGCCTGTGGATCCTGGCCATTCACGCCAACCCCTATGACGGACTGGAAGAACTTCACCCGTCGCTGCTGTTCACCAACCAGAAGCACGCCGACATCGCGCTCGACGGCAATTAGCCAGCGGAACCGCGGAAGGCCGTGTCGGCTCTGGCAAGGGGCGGGCGTTCGGCCTGCGGCTGCGCGATGACGACCCTGTCGCGTCCACCCCGCTTGGCGTCGTAGAGCGCGCGGTCGGCTTCCGCCAGGACGCGATCGGCATGGGCGGCATGTGGTCCCGTGCCGGCGATGCCGGCGCTGGCGGTGCAGGTCAAATCGGCTTCCGCCCGCACCAGGGCGACGAAGCGGCGGCGGACTTCGTCGGCATGCCGGGCGGCCGTTTCGAGGGTCGTGTCGCGCAGGATCAGGGCAAACTCCTCGCCGCCGATCCGGGCGGCCAGGGCCGAGGCGGGAAGGTTGTCCTTCAGCGCCGTCGCGAACAGGACGATGACGCGATCTCCCATCGCATGGCCATGGGAATCGTTGATGGATTTGAACTCGTCGATATCGAACAGGACCGCGACGCTTGCCGGCGCCAGGCCACCTTGCTGCGCGTCGAACAGGGCGCGCCGGTTCATCAGCCCCGTCAGCGGGTCGGTCAGCGCTTCGCGCCGATGCGCCTGCGCCGTGCGGATCTGGCTCAGCGCCATGGTCAACGCGCCGAGCGCGGGGATCGAGCCGATCACCAGCATGATGGACAGGTCCTGCGCCCAGTTCTGCGGCCGTCCGGCGACGACGATGCCGTCCCTTGCCAGGACCAGCACCGCGCGGGGCAGGAAGGACACACCGACTAGAAAATAGAGCGAGGCGATGGTGAGGGTCGTCATCGGCGCCTGGGCGCGCGCCAGCCAGAACTGGTGCGAGGTCAGAAAGAGCAGAACCGCCGTGCTCAGGAAGCTGACGGCATAGGCGATCCCGCTATAGCCGGGCATCAGCGGCGCCAGCGTCAGCACCACCGGGATCAGGCTCGCCACGGCGATCCGCCGCCACGGCGAGCTGCCGAGCCGGAATTGCGCGGCGCTGCCATAGAGGTTGGCCGTGCCGGACATCAGCAGCGTCAGGGCCATCGCCAGCAGCCAGACAGAAGGTTGAAGCCTGTCCAGAACCGACAGGCCGACGCTGACCGCGATCAGCAGCGCGCCGGTGGCGCAGGTGAGCAGAAAGCCGTCCCGTCGCGACGTCTTCCAGGCGGCGAGCAGGATGACCGATAGAAAGGCCGTGGAAAATCCGATGGCGACGAGGAGCGAGGCGAAGTCGAGCACCGAATAGTCCTCTTGCGTCCGGAATTGTGCCCGGACCGGCATATCCGTCGGGATGGCGGGGCAGGCGCGCACGCAAATCCGTGCCGGCCCTCCTTCCGAAAGTACTGCGTCCATAGTTCATTTGGCAGACGAGAACGCAAGAGCCCCCGGCTGCGACGGCAAATGGTTGTGCCCGCGGGCGTGGCAAAATTAAGGTTGTGGACCGGGGCCTTGGCTCGCCCGCTTGCCTACGCCGGAGAGCGGCGCGCAAAAGCGATTTCGATCGGAGACTCCATGAAGCCGAACCTCTTTAACCGCCTGTTCGGCGGCCGCGTCGCCGTGCCCGAAGCGAAGGCCTCGCGCACCGGGCCGCTGATCGCGTTGCAAGGGCAGGGGCGGCCCGTCTGGACCGCGCGCGATCTCGCCAGCCTTGCCCGCGAAGGCTACATGAAGAACGCCATCGTCTATCGCGCCGTGACGATGATCGCGGAAGCCGCCGCTTCGGTGCCGTGGCTGGCTTATGAGGGCGAGGCCGAGCGGCCGGATCACCCGCTGCTGGCGCTGCTTGCCCGGCCGAACGGCCGCCAGTCCGGCACCGCCTGGCTGGAGGCGCTCTATGGCAACCTCCTGGTTTCCGGCAACGCCTATGTCGAGCTGGTGCAACTGGGCGGCGATCCGGCCGAACTGCATGCGCTGCGGCCCGACCGCATGAAGGTCGTGCCGGGCCCGGACGGCTGGCCGGAGGCCTACGAATATTCCGTCGCCGGGCGGACGGTGCGCTTTCCCGTCGAGGATGGCGCATCGCCGGTCCTGCATCTGCGTCTCTATCATCCGCTCGACGATCACTATGGCTTCGCGCCGCTGGAAGCGGCCGCCATCGCGCTCGACCTGCACAATGCCGCCGGTGCCTGGAACAAGGCGCTGCTCGACAATGCGGCGCGCCCTTCCGGCGCGCTGGTCTATCGCGGCGAGGGCGGCGCCAATCTTTCGCAGGACCAGTTCGAGCGGCTGAAGCGCGAGCTCGAGGCGAATTATACCGGCGCGGTGAATGCCGGGCGGCCGCTGCTGCTCGAAGGCGGGCTCGACTGGACCTCGATGGCGCTGACGCCGCACGACATGGATTTCATCGAGGCGAAGAACGGCGCGGCGCGCGAGATCGCGCTCGCCTTCGGCGTGCCGCCCATGCTGCTTGGCATTCCCGGCGACAACACCTTCGCCAATTATGCCGAGGCCAACCGCGTGTTCTGGCGGCAGACGGTCCTGCCGCTGGTCGGCCGTACCGCCGACGCGCTCACCACCTGGCTCGGGCCGCATTATCCCGGTGCGATCCGGCTCGGTTTCGACGCCGACGCGGTTGAGGCGCTGTCGGTCGAGCGGGCGGCACTCTGGAGCCGGATCACCGCCGCCGATTTCCTGACCCGCGACGAGAAGCGCCAGGCGGTGGGCTATGGCGCGACCGGTTCGGGGCCTGTGAATGGAGAAGGAGACGAGGGGTGGACGACTTGACCCGCGTCTTTGCCAGCCGGGGCGACCTGGCGCATCTGGCGCTGTTTCTCTGGGCCTCCGGCGCCAGCGCCTTGCTGGTCTGGGCCCTGCGCGAGCTGGCCAGCTCAAACCGCCGGTTCAACGACTTCGTGGCCGAGATCGCCCGGCTGAATCGGTTTTTCAACGACCGGCGCTAAGGGATTCTGAGCGCGAGGGTTTTCTCCGCTGCCTGCGGGTGAGGGCTCGACGTGTGCGAGTAAAGATGGCCCAGATGCTACCTGCATCCGGCCATACACCCACCGGCGTCATCCTCGCGAAAGCGAGGATCCATGCAGCCGCAGTCATTGGCCCTGCAGGCTCGGACCCGAGCGAACCTCCCAAGGCTTGGGGGGAATGGATCCTCGCCTGCGCGAGGATGACGGCGAGCATGGGACAGGCACAACGCGCCGATCGAACGGCGAGTAAGGGGCAGGCGTCGAGCGCCGCTGGTACGGCGAGCGCGGGGGCGGCCCGGAGTCCAAATTGGAGGAAGTGAAGCATGACCCAGATGCTGAACCGCATCCTGCAACGCCTTGCACCCGACCACCGCAAGGTGTTCCGCGATTTCGCCGGCGCGCTGGAGAGGCTTCTGGCGCGGAGCTAGCGCGCCAACTGGTCCGGAGCGGCTCTACCGCCGCCGCGCAACGCTCAACCTCAACATCCTGAGGAGGCCCGAAGGGCCGTCTCGAAGGACGCAACGAGGGCGTGCAGCTCGATGAAGTTTGGTCGAGGCCGCCCATCCCATCTCCGGCGTCATCCTCGCGGAGGCGAGGATCCAGGCAGCCGGGTTCGTTGGCGTCTGGAAAGACGTCTCGACGCCCGAGGCTCCGGCTGAATGGATCCTGGGTCGCCGCCCGGGATAACGGCGAGCGTGAAATCAACCTCGACGCCATTCACTCCAACCCTTTGATCCGACTCCCCCTTCCACGCGGACCTTTCCGCGAAGGAGACCGCATGACCCTTTCTTCCGCGCCTGCGCTCGAGACCAAATTCGCAGCCGCCGACCTTTCCGGTATCGACGGCGAGGGCGTCTTTTCCGGCTATGCCAGCCTGTTCGGCACCGCCGACCTCTCGGGCGATCTCGTGCTGCCCGGCGCGTTCAAACGCTCGATCGCCGCCCGCGGCGCTGCCGGCATCCGCATGCTCTACCAGCACGATCCGGCCGAGCCGATCGGCGTCTGGATGGAGATCCGCGAGGATCCGCGCGGCCTGTTCGTGCGCGGTCGGCTGATGGCAGACGTGGCGCGGGGGCGCGAAGTGGCGAGCCTGATGCGGGCCGGCGCGCTCGACGGGCTCTCGATCGGCTTCAAGACCGTCAAGGCGCGCGCCGACCGGTCGGCAGGCATCCGCAAGCTTATCGAGATCGACCTCTGGGAGATCTCGGTCGTGACCTTCCCGATGCAGCCCGACGCGCGCGTCTCGAGCGTCAAGACCACCGGCCTGGCCGCGCGGATGCGCCGGGCCGCCCGTTCCCTCCACCCGACAAGGACAAATCGATGACCGAGATTTCCGGCTCTGCACCCGAGGCCAAGGCTGTCGAAAGCGGCGATGTTTCCGCCGCCTTCGACGACTTCATGCGCGCCTTCGAGGCGTTCAAGGACACCAATGACGAGCGACTCTCCGAGATCGAGACCAAGCTCACTGCTGACGTCGTCACCACCGACAAGCTCGACCGCATCAATAAGGCGCTGGACGAGCTGACGCTGAAGGGTCGCCGCCCGCCGCTTTCGGCAGAGCGTGGCGCGGCGCGGCCTTCCGAGCACAAGCAGGCCTTCGAGAGCTATGTGCGCGGCGGCGACGAGGACGGCTTTCGCAAACTGGAGCAGAAGGCACTTTCGGCCGGTTCGAATGCCGATGGCGGCTATCTCGTGCCGATCGAGACGGAGACCGAGATTGGAAAACGCCTCGCCGCCATCTCGCCGATCCGCGCCATCGCCGATGTCCGCCAGGTCTCGTCCGGCACCTATCGCAAGCCCTTCATGACCGCCGGCCCGGCGGTCGGCTGGGCCGGCGAGACCGACAGCCGCTCGCAGACCACGTCGCCCACCATCGCCGCGCTCGATTTCCCCGCGATGGAGCTCTACGCCATGCCGGCGGCGACCGCCGCGCTGCTCGACGATAGCGCCGTCAACATCGACGACTGGATCGCCGCCGAGGTGGAGAGCGCCTTCGCGGCGCAGGAAGGCACCGCCTTCGTTTCCGGCGACGGCACCAACAAGCCGAAGGGTTTTCTTTCCTACACCACGGCCGCGGAAGGCTCGTGGACCTGGGGCAAGCTTGGCTATGTCGTGACGGGAGCGTCCGGCGCGCTCCCCTCCAGCAATCCCTCCGACGTGCTGGTAGACCTGATCTACACGCTGAAATCAGGCTATCGCGCCAATGCCCGCTTCGTGCTCAACCGCCGCACCCAGGCTTCCATCCGCAAGCTGAAGGATGCCGACGGCCATTATCTTTGGCAGCCGGCGGCGGTCGCGGGCGGCGAGGCGTCGCTGATGGGCTTCCCGGTGACGGAGGCCGAGGACATGCCCGACATCGCCGCCAATTCGCTGTCGCTCGCCTTCGGCGACTTCAAGCGTGGCTATCTCGTCGTCGACCGCCTCGGCGTTCGCGTGCTGCGCGATCCCTATTCCGCCAAGCCCTACGTCCTCTTCTACACCACCAAACGCGTCGGCGGCGGCGTTCAGGACTTTGACGCGATCAAGCTGCTGAAGTTCGGCACGAGCTAGGAAGCAAAGACCCTCACCCAACCCTCTCCCGCGCGGGAGAGGGCAAGGCTGGAGCTCTCCTTCTCCCTCTCCCGCGAGGCGGGAGAGGGCCGGGGTGAGGGTTCTTGCTTTCGACATGCCTCCATGTCGTCCACCCCTCCGCCGTCATCCTCGCGAAAGCGAGGATCCATGCAGCTGGGTTCAACGGGAAGCGAACCTCCCGATTCCCCGGCTGAATGAATCCCGGATCTTCGCTTCGCTGCGTCCGGGATGACGGCGGAGGTGCGTGATAGCCGGCCCCGGTCCCCTCCCGCCGGGGCCGGCCCGGAGCGGCGCTTCGCCCTGGCGGGCGCCGCTCCTCCTCATCCAAAACACCTCACCGCAAGGAGCCATCATGACCGTGGCGCTGATTTCCGCGCCGGCGACCGAGCCTGTGTCGCTGGCCGATGTGAAGGCGCATCTGCGCGTCGACGGCACAGAGGAGGACAGCCTGCTGCAGGCGGCGATCCTGGCGGCGCGCACCCATGTCGAAAGCGAGACGCGGCGCAAGCTGATCGCGCAGGGCTGGCGCATCTATCTCGACGAGTGGCCGGCCGGCCGGGCGATCGAGCTTCCCCTCGCGCCGCTGATCTCCGTGGAAAGCATCACGCTTTACGACATCGTTGGCGCGGCGCAGGTCCTCGAGGCGGAGGCCTACCGCGTCGACGCCGCCCGCCTGCCGCCGCGCATCGTGGCGAAGCTTCGGCCGCAGGCGGCGCTCTACGACAACGGCATCGAGATCGACGTCACCGTCGGTTATGGCGTCTCCAGCCTCGCCGTGCCCGCGGCGCTGCGCCAGGCGATCCTGATGCTGGTGGCGCATTGGTATGAACATCGCGGCGCCGTTGGCTTCGACCGAGCCGGCGACGTCGCGCCGCTCGGCTTCGAGGCGCTGGTCGCGCCCTATCGGGTGCGTTCGCTGTGAGCGGCTTTGATCCCGGCCAGCTTTCGAACCGCGTCGCGCTGGAGCGACCCGTCCGCACCGCCGATGGCAGCGGTGGCGCGACGGTCGATTGGGTAGAGGTCGCGACGCTCTGGGCGGCCATCGAGCCGGTCGCGGCCGGCGAGATTTTCGCCGCCGACCGGCTCGCGACCCGCGTCACGCACCGGATCACCATGCGCCACCGCACCGATGTCGAGGGCGGCATGCGGATCGTGCATCGCGGACGCGTGCTGCGCATAGAGGCCTGGCGCGATCCGGACGAAACGCGGCGCTTTCTCGTGCTCGAAGCGGTGGAGGAAAGGCCATGAACGCACGCGCCCTCACGGGACAGGCGCTGGCCTCGGCCCTGCGCAAGGCTGTCGATCCCTCGGTCTCCGAGGCCTTGCAGCGCAATGCCGAAAGGCTGAGGCAGGCGCTGGAGGAGACGAATTCAGAAGGCACCGAACCTTCACCTCTCCCTGAGGGAGAGGTCGGCCCGCAGGGCCGGGTGAGGGTTTACGGCCTTTCCGGAGAGGTCCCTAAACCCTCACCCGCCGCGCTCCGCGCGTCGACCTCTTCCTCAGGGAGAGGTGACGAAAGCACTCCTCCTTCAGGGAACGTGTCTCATTCCAGCCATTCCCTCGACATCACCCTTTCCGGCGAAAACCTCTTCGCCCGCGAATTCGGAGCGCTTGGGGAGGCGGCGAAGCCGATAATTGCCCCGGCGCTAAACCGCCTAAGAAGGAGGTCGCGATGACAGCCGCGCTCGAACTGCAGGTGGCGATCGTCGCCAGCCTGCTCGCCGATGGCGACCTCGGGGCGTTGGTGGGGGACCGCATCCATGACGGCGCGCCGCGCGCGGCGGCTTTTCCCTCGGTGACGCTGGGCGAAACCGGGCAGGCCGACTGGTCGAGCGATGGCGAGGCGGGCGGCGAGGTCAGCCTGACCCTGCATGTCTGGTCGCGGGCACTCGGCAAGCGCGAGGCCTGGGCAATCCTCGGCCATCTGATGCGGCTGCTGCATGACGCGCCGCTTGCGATGGACGGTCCTTCGCTGGTGCTGATCCGCGTTACCTATGCCGAGGTCCGGCTGGATCCGGACGGCATCACCGAGCACGGCGTCCTGCGCCTCGCGGCGCTGGTCGAGGACTAGCCTTTTCTCGCCAGCCAGTCGGGCCTGAGGATCGCCATCACCAGCTCGTCGTGATGTTCGCCGCCGACAAAGGCACTGCCGCGCGAAACGCCTTCGGCCTGGAAGCCGACGGATTCATAGGCGCGGCGGGCGCGCAGATTGTGCGGGAACAGGCCGAGCGACAGCCGGTGCGCCTTCGTTTCGGTGAAGACACGCTCGATGAGCCCCCTGAGCAGCGCGGGGCCGACGCCTTGGCCGGGCTCGCTGACGGCGATCCGCTTCAGCAGCGTCGACCGCTCCGGCGAATCCCAGTCGCGCAGCAGCGCGAAGCCGAGCGGCTTTGGCTCGCTACCATCCGCGACGGCGCGGGCGAGGAAATAGGCATAGCGCGGCTCGGTCATCGCCTCGGCGTGCTGTGCCGCTTCCCAGCGGCCGACCAGCTTTTCGAAACCCGGCCGCCGCTCGGTCGCGACGATGAACGGGATGTCGCTCTCGCCGGCGCGGACGACTTCGATTCGAGGCATCGGCGGCGGCTCCCAGACGGGTGAAATAGGTTCAGCGAATGAGAAGGGGATAGAGGATGACGGCGCAGAAGGGCAAGGATTTGCTCCTGAAGATCGACACCACCGGCTCCGGCGACTTTTCGACGGTGGCGGGCATGCGGACCCGGCGCTTCGCGCTCAACGCCGAGACGGTCGACATCACCGACACGGATTCGGCCGGCCGCTGGCGGGAACTGCTCGCCGGGGCCGGCGTCCGTCGCGCCAGCGTTTCCGGCTCGGGCATCTTTCGCGATGCGGCGACCGACGCCGCGATCCGCACCCTGTTCTTCGACGGCGCGATCCGCGATTTCCAGCTGATCGTGCCGGATTTCGGCACGCTGGCCGGACCGTTCCAGATCACCGCGCTGGACTATTCCGGCGAGCATGACGGCGCCGTCACCTATGAGACCGCGCTGGAATCGGCCGGCCTGATCCAGTTCACGGCGGCTGCGTGATGGCGAACCGGCATCGCGGCGAGATCGAAGCCGAACTCGACGGCCGGCCGCACACGCTCTGCCTGACGCTCGGCGCGCTGGCGGAACTGGAAGCTGCCTTCGGCGCCGAGGACCTCTCGGCACTGGCCGCCCGCTTCGGCGAGGGCCGGCTGTCGGCAAGGGATGCGATCCGCATTCTCGGCGCCGGCCTCCGCGGCGCGGGAGAAAGCATCGACGACCACCAGGTCGCGGCAATGCGGGCTCCCAACGGTGCGGCGGGGTTCGCGGCGATCGTTTCGGAACTCTTGGACGCCACGTTTGGCGGGGGCGGCGGGTGAGTGCGGGGCGGCAGGATGAAGGGCCCAAGGAAAGCGCTGCCGGCAAGCAAGACCCTCACCCCAGCCCTCTCCCGCAAGCGGGCGAGGGGGAGGATAGCGGCCTTCATCGACGGCTGCGCCCTTCTCATGGAGCGGATGCACCTGAACTCTCCAACGAGCCTCGGTCGTCACCCGAGCCTCGATCGGCCCCCTCATCCGGGGCTTGGTCGGCTCCCTCTCCGGGAAACCGTGAGAGGGCTGGGGTGAGGGGCTTGCTTCCTACTGCGCAGGGACCCGCGCCTTTTCCCTGGCGCGAGGCGATGGCGATCGGATTTGGCGTGCTCAGGCTATCGAGCCGCGAGTTCTGGGCGCTGACGCCGCGCGAACTCGCCGCCGCGATCGAGGGCCTGACCGGCCGGACCCATGCCCCGATGGACCGCACCCGTCTTGACGACTTGATGCGGCGGTTCCCGGATCACTAGCCCCTCGCCTGGACTCATTGCTTCTTCTGACGAGCTTCGCGGATTATTTCTTGGATTTCCGGATCCGTCTGAATCTTGCTCATCGATTTCTGTATGAATTCTACCGACTTTGGAAGCGAGTATTCCGTTATTTCTTCGGCAATAGCTGAATTCTTGTCCAGGATTTGGCGTCCAACAGGTGTGCTGTAGAAGTCGTACATGGCGTCAATTTCTGCTTCAGAATATACCGACTTGTATATCTCGATGATTGCCTGATCTTGATTGGAGAAAACGTCCTCGTAATTCTCCATCATGATTGACGTCGCTCTGTCCATGAACGACTGAGGGATTTCTAGATTTGTTGCTTTCAAGGCGTTGAAGATCTGGTCCAGCAGACGATGTCTTTGCTGATCGAAGTCAATCCCCTTCATCAGGGTCTCAATTTTCTGGTCGGTCGTTGGCTCGGTCGCATGAGCGTGTTGGTATGCGCCGCCCAGAATGATCATGGCCGAGAAGCAAATGGCCTTCAGATTCAGCATTCATAACCCCCGATAGAGCTGGTCCTTTCGTCACCATACATGCGTGTACTGGTGGAGGCGACCGTCTGTTCGACCAGGAGCCATCATGACCACGCCGATCGACGAACTTTCCGTGCGCATCACCGCCGATACCTCCGCCTTCACCGCCTCGCTCGATGGCCTTGCCAAGCAGGCGGATGGCTTTTCCGGCGCGATCAGCCGGGCGTTTCGCGATGCGGTGGTCGGCGGCAAGGAATTCGACGACATCCTCAGAAACCTTGCGCTGCGCTTCTCGACGATGGCGCTCAACGCCGCTTTGAAGCCGATCGAAAGCGGCATCGGCGGGCTGCTCTCCGGCCTGGTGGGCTCGCTCGGCGGGGTAAAGCCGTTCGCCAAGGGCGGCGTCGTCGCCAGCCCGACTTATTTCCCGCTTTCCGGCGGGTTCGGCCTGATGGGCGAGGCGGGGGCCGAGGCGATCATGCCGCTTTCGCGCGGCCCGGACGGGCGGTTGGGCGTTTCGGGCGGCGGCGCGCCGGTGACGGTCAACATCGCCATCCAGACGCCGGACGCCCAGAGCTTTCGCAAGTCCGAGGCGCATGTCGCCGCGACGCTGGCGCGCGCCGTCGGTCGCGGCAGAAGGGGGCTTTGATGCCGCTGATCCCTGCCTTTCACGAAATCCGCTTCCCGACCAACATCGCCTTCGGCTCCTCTGGCGGGCCGGAGCGGCGCACCGAGGTGGTGACGCTTGGCTCGGGCGGCGAGCGGCGCAATGCGCGCTGGGCGGAATCGCGCCGGCGCTATGACGCCGGCTACGGCGTGCGCTCGCTCGCCGACCTGCATCAGGTGATCGCCTTCTTCGAAGAGCGGCGCGGAAAACTGTTTGGCTTCCGCTGGCACGACTGAGCCGACGACGCCTCCGCACCGCCGGGGACGGAGCCGGCGCCGACCGACCAGGTGCTTGGCGCTGGCGACGAAGAAACGACGGTGTTTCAGTTGAGGAAGACCTATGGCGCGCTGCATGCGCCCTATGAGCGGGCGATCGCCAAGCCGGTCGAAGGCAGTGTCACCGTGGCGGTGGATGGCGTCGCGACCGAGGACTTTGCTGTCGACCCCACGACCGGGCTGGTCACGCTCGCAGAAGCGCCGGCGGAGGGGGCGATCGTCACCGCCGGCTTCCGCTTCGACGTGCCGGTGCGCTTCGACGCCGACCAACTGGTGATCAATCTCGCCGCCTTCGAGGCCGGCGAAATCCCGTCGATCCCGATCGTGGAGATTCGGCCATGAGGACGCTTCCTCCCGATCTTGCGGCGCATTTGGCCGGCGACGCCTCGACGCTGTGCCACGCCTGGCGGCTGCAGCGGAAGGACGGCGTCGTGCTCGGCTTCACCGATCATGATCGCGATCTCGTGCTGGACGGCGTCACTTACGAGGCGGCGACCGGCCTTTCCGCCAGCGAGGCCAGCGCCGAGACCGACATGGTGACGGGCGGCATGGAGGTCGCCGGCGCGCTGATCTCGGACCGGCTGTCGGAGGCAGAGCTTGCCGCCGGCGCCTTCGACCACGCCCGGATCGAGACGTTTCTCGTCAACTGGTCGGCGCCGGAGGAGCGGCTGCTGCTCCGTGTCGGCCATATCGGCGAGGTGCTGCGCGAGGATGGCGCGTTCCGGGTCGAGATACGCGGCCTTGCCGCGGGGCTCGACGAGCCGCAGGGACGGGTGTTTCGCACCCCATGCGACGCCGATCTCGGCGATGCCAGATGCAGGGTCGATCTCGAAGATCCTGCCTTTCGCGGCAGCGGGACGGTGGTGGCTGCGCAGGACGGCAGGCGGTTCACAATTGCCGGGCTGGAAGCGTTTGCCGCCGGCTGGTTCGAGCGCGGCACGCTTACCTGGGGCAGCGGTGCGAATGCGGGCCGCCGCGCTGTGGTCAAGTCGCAGCGCGAGGTCGCAGGCCAGCCGACCGTCGAGCTCTGGAACGCCATGACCGGTCAGATCGAGCCCGGCGACACGTTCACCGTCACCGCCGGCTGCGACAAGCGTTTTGAAACCTGCCGCGAGAAATTCGGCAATCGCCTGAACTTTCGCGGCTTTCCGCACATGCCCGGCAATGATTTCGCGCTCGGCTATGCCCGCAATGGCAGCCGCAACAATGGCGGGCGGCTGTAGCTCAGGCCGCGGCGTCGAGCACGCGCTCCAGTTCATCGATCGCGGCAAGGCCGTCCTGGATGGCGCTGGCACGCTTGGCCCCGTCGGACGAAGCGCGGCTGACGATCTGCAGCACCTCGAAGCAGCGGGCCGCCGTATCCGTCGCGGCGGCGCCGACAGCCGGCGTCCAGGCGACATAGGACATCGCGATGTCGATGTTGCGGCTGACCTCGTTCTTCTGCGGCCACGCCGTCTCGCGCGTCAATCCGGTCAGAATTTCGCGCAAGGCGCGCATGTTTTCGGTGTGCCTGGGCATGGCGGAGCCTCGTTCCCGGTGAGCCGGCGGAACCTCGCAGATTCGGAAGGGGATCGAAATGGCAAACCTGGTTTCCCGCCAGGCGATCGTCGACGCAGCGATGGCCTGGCTCGGCACGCCCTATCGGCATCAGGCGTCGCTTCGGGGCGTCGGCTGCGATTGCCTCGGCCTGGTGCGCGGCGTCTGGCGCCAACTCTATGGCGGCGAGCCGGAAGACATGCCGGTCTATACCGCCGACTGGGCCGAGGCGCGCGGGCAGGACACGCTGGCCGAGGCCGCTGGACGGCACATGGCGGCTGTTCCGCTCGATGCGGCGACGACGGGTGATCTGCTGCTGTTTCGTTGGCGGGAAAACCTGCCGGCCAAGCACGCGGCGATCCTGATTGCGCCGGATCGCTTCCTGCACGCGCATGACGGCGCCGCCGTCGCCACCGCCGCTCTATCGCCTTGGTGGCGCCGGCGCGCCGCGTTTGTCTTCTCGTTTCCCGGAGTGACCGACTGATGGCGACCCTCGTCCTGCAGGCGGCCGGCGCCGCGATCGGCGGCCTGTTCGGCCCGGTCGGCGCGATCCTTGGCGGCGCGGTCGGCGCCATGGCCGGCTATGCCGTCGACCAGACCCTGTTCGGCCAGAACATCGAGGGGCCGCGCCTCTCCGATCTCTCGGTGCAGCGTTCGGAGGAGGGCACGCCGATCCCGCGCGTCTATGGCCGCGCCCGGCTGGCGGGTCAGGTCATCTGGGCGACGCGCTTCCAGGAGGTGAAGCAGGAGGAGGGCGGCAAGGGCGGCCCGACCGTCACCACCTACTCCTATTATGCCAATTTCGCCGTCGGCATCTGTGAAGGACCGATCGCCCGCATCGGCCGCGTTTGGGCCGATGGCGATCTGATCAACCTGGCGGACGTGCATCATCGCGTGCATCTGGGCGGGGAGGACCAGCCGGCCGACAGCCTGATCGAGGCCCGGCAGGGCACGACCGGAACGCCGGCTTATCGCGGCACGGCGATGGTCGTATTCGAGCGCCTGCCGATCGGCGACTATGGCAACCGGCTGCCGCAGCTTTCCTTCGAGGTATTCCGCCCGGTCGGCGGTGTCGAGGACGAGATCCGCGCCGTCGTCATCATCCCCGGCGCGTCGGAATTCGCCTATGATCCGCTGCCGGTCTACACGTCGAAGGGGCGGGGCCGGCGCGTCACCATCAACCGCCATGTCGATGGCGCGCGCACCGATTGGGAAGCCTCGATCGACGAATTGCAGGCGCTTTGCCCCCATCTCGAACGGGCGGCGCTGGCCGTCTCCTGGTTTGGCGACGATCTGCGCGCCGGCCACTGCACGGTCGCGCCGCGCGTCGAAGATTATTCGACGGTCACGAGCCCGACATCGTGGCGCGTCGCCGGGTTGAACAGAAGTGCTGCGCGGGCGGTTAGCCGTATCGACGACCGGCCGGCCTTCGGCGGCACGCCCTCCGACGCCAGCGTCATTCGCGCGATTCAGGATCTGAAGGCGCGTGGCATCGCCGTCACCTTCTATCCCTTCCTGATGATGGATATCCCCGCCGACAATGACCTGCCGCATCCCTATTGGGACGCGACCCAGCCGGCCTATCCCTGGCGCGGCGAGATCACCGCCTCGATCGCACCGGGCCGTGACGGCACGCCGGACAAGACGGCGGCGGCCGCGAGCGAAATCGCCAGCTTCGTCGGCACGGCGGCGCGGACGGATTTCTCCGTCTCGGGCGGCGCGGTGCACTATTCCGGCCCGGATGAATGGACCTACCGGCGGATGGTCCTGCACGCGGCGCATCTCTGCAAGGCGGCCGGCGGAGTGGATGCCTTTCTCATAGGCTCGGAACTGCGCGGGCTGACGACGCTGCGCTCCGACGCTTCGACCTATCCCTTCGTCGCGGCGCTGAAGGCGCTTGCCGCCGATGTGCGTCTGATCCTGCCGGCCGCGAAGATTACCTATGCCGCCGACTGGAGCGAATATTTCGGCCACCAGCCGGGCGACGGCTCCGGCGACGTGCATTTTCATCTGGATCCGCTCTGGGCCGACGACGCCATCGACGCGATCGGCATCGACAGCTACGTCCCCTTGTCCGACTGGCGCGACGGTTTCGACCATCTCGACGCAGCGGTCGCCGAGAGCGGCCGGGACCTCGACTATCTCAGGGCCAACATCGCCGGCGGTGAGGGCTTCGACTGGTACTATGCCAGCGACGCCGACCGCTTGGCGCAGATCCGCTCGCCGATCAGCGATGGCGGCGCGGGCAAGCCCTGGGTGTTCCGCTACAAGGATCTCGTGAACTGGTGGTCGAACCCCCATCTCGACCGGCCCGGCGGCATTGAGGCCGCCACGCCGACCGGGTGGACGCCGAAGTCGAAGCCAATCTGGTTCACCGAGATCGGCTGCGCCGCGATCGACAAGGGCGCCAACGAGCCGAACGTCTTTCCCGATCCGAAGGTCGGCGGCGCCAGGCTGCCGCATTTTTCCAATGGCAGCCGTGACCCGCTGATGCAGGAACGGTTCCTGACCGCCGTACTCGGCTATTGGGACCCGGCCTTGCCCGATTTCGTCGCGACGAACAATCCTGCCTCGGATGTCTATGAAGGGCGGATGGTCGATGCCTCGCGAACCTATGTCTGGTCCTGGGACGCGCGGCCCTATCCAGCCTTTCCGCAGCTGACAGACGTCTGGTCAGATGGCGGCAATTGGGAGACCGGGCACTGGCTGAACGGCCGGCTCGGCAACCTGACCACCATCCGCCTGGTCGAGCGCATTCTGCGGGATTATGGCTTCGAGCCCTATCGCGTTGGCGATCTCGACGGGCTGGTCGACGGCTTCGTGATTGCCCGGGTCGGCTCGGCACGGCAGGCGCTAGACGGTCTCGCCGAAGCACTCGGCTTCGAAGCAGCGGAATCAGGAGATATCGTCCGCTTCATCCGCCGCGGTCTGCCGAGGTTGACGCTGACGCCGGCCGATGTGGTCGAGGATGGAGAGCAGCCCTTGCTCGCGATCCGCCGGGCGCAGGAAACCGAGCTGCCGGCCGAACTCGCCTTCGGCTTCATCGATGGCGCCAGTGATTACCGCGACCGGGTCGTTGCCTCGCGCCGGCTGGAGGCGGCGGGGCATCGGCAGGCGACGCTTTCGACCGGCATCGTCACCGACGACGCGCTGGCGGTCGCCCTGGCGGATCAACGCCTGCAGGAAATCTGGGATGGCCGCGAGACGGTGTCGCTGGCGCTGACCGATCGCCGGCTGGCAATCGAGCCGGCGGATGTCGTGACTCTGCTCCGGCCCGAGGGGCGCACGAGCTTTCGCGTCACCAAGGTCGAGGACGGCCTGGCGCGGCGCATCGAGGGGCGAACGGTCGATCCGTTTGGCGCACCTGTTCCGGCCGGCGGCGGCACGGGCGGAACGCCGGAATGGTCGGCCGATCCTGGCCCGCCCGACGTCATCGTTCTCGACCTGCCGTCCCTGACGGGCAGCGAAGCGACGGCGGCGCGCGTGGCGGTGTTCGCCGATCCTTGGCCGGGCGCCTTCGGCCTTTCGATCGGTTCGCCGGCCTCCGGTTTCCCGCTGCGTCAGATCGTACCGCAGGCGGCGACGGTCGGAACCATCGCGGACTCGGTGCCGCCGGGCCCGGTCGGACGCTGGGATCTTGCCAACACGCTCGACGTGGAATTGCCGGTCGGTGCGCTCGCGAGCCTGCCGGACGAGGCGGTGCTGAACGGGCGCAATATCGCGGCGATCGGCAGCGAGGCGGATGGCTTCGAGGTCATCCAGTTCCGCTCGGCCGAATTGATTGGTGCCGGGCTGTGGCGAGTGACCGGACTGCTGCGCGGGCAGGGCGGCACGTCGGATCTTGCCGCCCGCGGCCATGCCGAGGGCGCGCGCTTCGTGCGGATCGACGCCGCGACACCCCACCTCGATCTCGATCCCTCCGAGATCGGTCTGGCCCGTTCGCTGCGCGTCGGACCGTTGGCCATCGCCTTCGATCCCGATCGCTTCACCACGCAGGATTTCACCGTCGCCGGTCGTTGGCGGCTGCCCTTCGCGCCGGCGCAGCTTCGCGGGGCACGCGATGCGATGGGCGACGTCGCGCTCTCCTGGATCCGCCAGACGCGGGTCGGCGGGGATGGCTGGGAACAGGTCGAGGTGCCGCTCGGCGAGGCGTCGGAAGCCTACCGGGTCGATCTGCTCGAGGGCGAGACGCTGCGGGCGAGCTTCGACACCACGGTCCCATCGCTCGTGCTTTCGTCCGGCGACCTCGCGGCGGTGCTGAGCGCGCCGTATGCATCCTTCACCGTCCGCGTCCGCCAGCTGAGCGCCACGGCGGGACCGGGCATCGCAACGGAGGTTCTCGTCCATGGCTGATCAGACCGCGCATCTCGCGCTGCCCTACCTCGCTCCGTCACAGGCGCGGAAGCACGTCACCCACAACGAGGCGCTGCGCCGTCTCGACGGGCTGGTCCAGCTTGCGGTCGAGTCCGTCGACGCGGTCTCGCCGCCGGGCTCGCCGGTAGAGGGCGAACGCCATCTGCTCGGTCTCAGCCCGACCGGCGACTGGGCCGGGCAGGGCGGCGATCTCGCCGTCTACGCCGATGGCGCATGGTGGTTCGCGACGCCCGAGATTGGGTGGCTCGCCTTTGACAAGGCGACCGAGACGCTGCTCGTGCGGAAGGCGGCGGGCTGGACCAGCGTGTGATCGGGAGACTTTCTTCCGCCGCTTCTCCTGCACTTTCCAATCGACCACCGGCGTCATCCTTGCGAAGGCGAGGAACCATTCATCCAAAGCCTTGGGCGCCTCCAAGGACAACAGGCTCCTGGCCCCTCGCAAACCCGGCTGCATGGATCCTCGCCTTCGCGAGGATGACGGCGAGTGTGGGGCGACGGCGAGTGGGGGCGAGGGCGAGTGTGGGACGAGGACGAGCGCCTCCGGCGCTCGCCTCACGCGCCTTTCTTCCCCCTCTCCCGCTTGCGGGAGGGGGCTGGGGCGAGGGTCCTTCGCATCCCAAGGCCGCATGCATCGGCCGCAAACCATCAACCATGGAGACCATCATGAGCGATCCCTTTGCCGGGGCGGCGTCGGGCCTTTCGGGTCCGGCGACGCGCCATTTTTCCATCTCGCCCTCGGATAGCGCCGATCTCGTTGTTCGTCCTCGCGCGCTGGTTTTCCAGACCGATGGCAACGCCGTGCTGCGCGACGAGGGCGGCGTCGACATCACTTACAGCCGCTATGCCGGCGATGTCCTGCCGATCCGCGCCGTGCGGGTGCTGGCGACCGGCACGACGGCGACGCTGGTCGGGTGGATCTGATGCGGATGCCTCGTCTCGGCATCACGGCGCGGACGCGCGCGGGGCGGCGGGTGGCGCCGCCCTCCGGCCTCGGCTTTCCCTTCGCCGACTATCCGCTGGCCTTCCGCCAGCGCGGTGGCCGCTATCTCTGCGATATCAGGCCGGAAGCCTATGCCACGGCCGCGCTGGCCGGCCCGAGCTACTTCGTCGACATTGCCACCGGCAATGACGGCAATGCCGGCACCAGTTGGGGCGCGGCGGTAAAGTCGATCTTCGTCGCCACCCAGCTCGGCAATGCCGGCGGCGTGCCGTTCAACGTGGCGGTGAAAGCGGGCGTCTATCCGCGCGCCAACGGCTTCACCAATAGCGGTCCGATGGTGGTCCCGACCCAGCCGGCGGCCTATCGCGCGGTAGGCGGCCGGGTGACCTGCTGGGCCGGCGGGGACCTCGGCTGGCCGGGCTCGCCGGACGGAACCTACGGCAATTGCTACGCGCTCGCCCGCTCCAACGTCACGGCCGTGCTCGATCTGGCCCACGCCAATTCGTTCGGCGAACCGGGGGAACTGGCGCGGGTGGCGGATGCCGCGAGTTGCAACGCGACGGCCGGATCCTGGGCGCAGGTCGGCGGCACGCTCTATGTGCATCGCGCCGATGGCGCCGCGCCGACCAACGCCAACACCCGGGTGCTGCTCGTCGTCGACGCCTTCGCGCTCGATGGCACAGGCAAGTCGGTTTATCTTGAGGGCTTCGATTTCCAGGGCGGTGCCAATGGCGGCGTGTTCGTGCAGGGCGTGGCAACGAGGTCACTGGTCTTCGTCGATTGTTCCGCCCGCTATGCCGGCGGTCCGAGCCATCTCTATGACGGCTTCCGCATCTTCGACACCACCGGCCTGGTCATGCTGGTGCGATGCATCGCCGCCTCCAACGCCAAGGATGGCTTCAATTTTCATTGGGGCCAGGGCGGCGCACCCGCGCTTCACCATCTGACGGTCGATTGCCGGGCCTATGGCAATGGCCGCTACGAGAGCCAGTCCAACAACGGCCTGACCAGCCATGACGGGCTCGTCGGCATCGATGTCGGCGGGATCTATCACGACAATTTCGGCGCGAATGTCGTGTCCAACGGGGCCTCGCGGCTCTGGTGCCTCGGCACGGAGGCGCGCGACAGCCTTGGGGACGGCCTGCGTGGCGGGTCGATCGCGCCCGTCGATTTCAACACCCAGGAAACCGCGATCTTCTGGCTGGAGCGGACGAAGTCGTCAGGCTCGGCCCGCTCGCTGGTCGCCGGCGATACGTCCGCGCTGCATGTGCGGGCGCACCGGGCGGGCGAAGGGCAAGCGCAAGCCGCCGCGGTGGGAGCGGTGATCGCGGCTTACTGAACGGCTTGGGAAATAAAGAGAGCCCGCCGCTGGGGGGGGGAGCGGCGGGCTCTTTTCGGCTTTTGGCCTGATATGAGCTGCCTGAGCATCTCGCGAAATCAACACCGCATCGCGGCGGCGGTTCCCGGGCCTTTCAAATTTTCTTGAAAAATTTCGCGTGCCTCGCAGAGCGGAGATTGGGCATGGCTGAAATCACGCCGGCGGGGCTGGAACAGCTCGTCGCCGAAGAGGGCGAAGTGCTGCGGGCCTATCGCGACGTGGCGGGTGTGTGGACCATCGGCGTCGGCCTGACGGCGGCCTCGGGCGTGGTGAGGCCCAAGGCCGGGATGGTGATCACGAGGGCCGAAAGCCGGCGGCTTCTCGCGGCCGCGCTGGCCAGCCGTTACGAGCCAGCCGTTGCCGTCGCGATGCCGGGCGCGCCGGCCCATGCTTTCGACGGCGCGGTGTCGTTCCATTTCAACACCGGCGCGATCGCGCGTGCTTCCTGGGTGAAAGCCTGGCGCCAGGGCGAAGCGATCGCCGCGCGATCCGGTCTCGCCGCCTGGAACAAGGCGGGAGGGCGGGTGGTCGAGGGACTGACGCGTCGCCGGGCGCGCGAGGCGGACCTTATCCTTCTGGGGCGCCGCACCCTCCCGGCAGTAGCCTTCGCAGCTCTCCGCCTCGGCGATGCCGGCGACGACGTGCGCGCTCTGCAGGAGGATCTGGCCCGGACCGGCATCGGGTCCGTCCCGATTGACGGCCGGTTCGGAGTCGAGACGGACAAAGCGGTTCGCGCCTTCCAGGCGGCCCATCCGAACCTCACCGTCGACGGCATGGTCGGCCCGGCGACGCGGGCACAGATCGCCCGTGTTATCGCGGCGCGGAAATCCGTGGCGGCGACCGCCGCCGGCGGGGCGCTGGCCACCGGCGGTGCGGGGGCCGTGCCCCTCGACGGATCCGCCATCGATCCCGCTTTGTCACCCGGTGCGATCGTCCTGGCCGTGGCGCTGCTGGCCCTGTGCGCCCTCGTCATCGTCGGCTGGCGCCATCGCGACGAAATCCGTTCCCTGATCCGGCTCTGGAGGTCCTGATGATCCGGCTGCCCACCCTTAATCCCGTCGATATCGTGCTCGGCGCGCTGGAAGGCGCGATCAATCGCATGGTCGGACGCGCGGACAATCCGCTGACGGCCGACATGGCGCCGCGCATCACCAAGGCGATCATCGAGGAGGTTGCCGCCGACCCCGCCGTGATCCATGTGTCGAACGCGGAGCCGTGGTACGTTTCGCGTGTCACCTGGGGCGCGATCATTGCCGCGCTGGCGCCGATACTGGGCCTCATTTTCGGCCATGCGATCTCGGCCGAGGATCAGGCGTCGCTCGGCCAGATTGCGGTGGCCATCGGCACGCTGGTCGGTGCGGGGCTGACGTTATACGGCCGTTGGATGGCGCGCGCGCCCCTCGGTGGAAAGTGATACAGTTCGCGTGAAAGTTGCCGGCATTCAGGTCGTGTTCATATGAACACGCTTAGGACGGGGGCATGTCGAACTTCATCGCAATCCTCTTTCTGGCCGCCATGTTCGTCTGGTTCGGGTCGCCCGAATACGGCCCGTCCGCGGCGTATGGCGACACATGCCTGTCGCAGGGCGAGGCGCGCCAGGCGGTCCAGAATGGCGATGCCATATCTTTGAGCGAAATCCGTGGTTCACTGGCGGATGGCGGCGAAGTGGTTTCGGCGCAGCTCTGCAGGGCCGGCAATCGCCTTGTCTACATCGTCAACGTGCTTGGCAGTGGCGGCGAGGTGAAGCGCGTGCGCGTCGACGCACGCAGCGGCTCAATCATGGGACGCTAGTGGAATGCGCATTCTCGTCGTTGAAGACGATCCGGATTTGAACCGTCAGCTGACGGAAGCCCTGAAGACGGCTGGCTATGTCGTCGATTCCGCCAGGGATGGCGAAGATGGCCATTTCCTCGGCGATACCGAACCCTATGACGCGGTCGTGCTCGATATCGGCCTGCCGCGCATGGACGGCATCAGCGTGCTGGAGGCCTGGCGCCGCGCCGGCCGCAAGATGCCGGTGCTCATCCTCACCGCCCGCGATCGCTGGAGCGACAAGGTGCAGGGCATCGATGCCGGCGCCGACGACTATGTCGCCAAGCCCTTCCATATCGAGGAGGTGCTGGCCCGCATCCGCGCGCTGGTGCGCCGCGCCGCCGGCCACGCCACCAACGAGATCGAATGCGGCCCGGTCCGCATCGACACCAAGTCCGGCCGCGTCACCGTCGATGGCAATCCCGTCAAGCTGACCGCGCATGAATACAAGGTGCTCGAATATCTGATGCACCATCGCGACCGCGTGGTGTCGCGCACCGAGCTGATCGAACATCTCTACGATCAGGACTTCGACCGCGATTCCAACACCATCGAGGTGTTCGTCGGCCGCTTGCGCAAGAAGGTTTCGGGCGATCTGATCGAGACGGTGCGCGGCCTCGGCTACCGTGTGGTGACGCCGGGCACGGCGGCCGCCGGCGGCGGCGCCGACTGACATGCGCGTCAATTCGCTCGCGTTTCGGCTGATTGCCGGCGCGTCGCTCTGGAGCGCGATCGCGCTGGTCGTGGCCGGCGTGATCCTGACCTCGCTCTACCGCGATACGGTCGAACGCGCCTTCGACGAGCGGCTTTCCGTCTATCTCAAGACCCTGGTCGGGAACCTCGCCACCCAGGCGCCCGGGCAATTGGGCGACCCCGGCAATCTCGGCGAACAGCGCTTCGAGCTGATCTATTCCGGCTGGTACTGGCAGATCCGCCAGGTCAATGGCCCGGTGCTGCTCGCCTCGCGCTCGCTTTCCACCGACACGCTGGATATCGCCAATGCGACGTCGCGCAACTCCGTCGACGGCGTCGAGCAGGCGACGATGGAGGGGCCGGACAAGCAGCAATTGCGCGTCCTGCAGCGGACCATCACCTTCGACGTCGACCACCGCTACGACGTGCTGATCGCCGGCAACGCGTCCGAGCTGCGGGAGGAGATCGCCGATTTCCGCACCAGTGTCGCGCTGACGCTGGCTGTATTCGGCATCGGCCTGGTCGCCTCCACGGCGTTCCAGATCCGCTGGGGCCTGCGGCCGCTCGAGAAGGTGCGTCGTGGGCTCGCGGCGCTGCGAAGCGGCAAGGAGCAGGGCCTCGATGGCCCGTTCCCGGCCGAGATCGAGCCGCTCGCCAAGGAGCTCAACGCCCTGATGGCCTCCAACCAGCAGATCATCGAGCGCGCGAGAACCCATGTCGGCAATCTTGCGCATGCTCTGAAAACGCCGCTCAGCGTCATCACCAACGAGGCCCGCTCGGACCAGGGTGGGCTTTCGGCCAAGGTCGGCGAGCAGGCCGAGATCATGCGGATGCAGATCAATCATCACCTTGACCGCGCCCGGATCGCGGCGCGCTCGCAGGTGATCGGCGCCGTGACGGAGGTCGAGCCGGTTCTGGCGCGGCTGGTTCGCGCCATGCGCCGCATCCATGAAGATCGCGGCTTGACCATCGACCTGCGCACCGCGCCGGATGCGCGCTTCCGCGGCGAGCAGCAGGATCTCGAGGAGATGGTCGGTAATCTCGTCGACAATGCCTGCAAATGGGCCGCGTCCAAGGTCGCCATCGAGGTCGCCTATATCCCGGCGGCCGGCGATATCGACGGGTCGTTGGTGATTCGCGTCGATGATGACGGCCCCGGATTGACGGAAGCCGAGAGGCTGGAGGCGACGCGGCGCGGCAAGCGGCTCGACGAGAGCAAGCCGGGCTCCGGCCTGGGCCTGTCGATCGTCACCGATCTGGCCTCGCTTTATGAGGGGGCGTTCGAGATGGATCGTTCACCGCTCGGTGGATTGCGCGCGGAAGTCCGGCTGCCCGCCGCCTGAGTTGGTTTGGAAACGCATTTCCGCCATGCTGGTATCGGATCTGCGAATCCGCGGTTCGGGGGGCGTTCTTCCGAATCGCAGGGACATACGGGGTGGTTGATCATGCGGCTGGGTGCTTGGCTTGTCTTGGGACTGGTTGCGACGAGCTTGGCCGGCTGCATCAGCCCCGGCGGCAATGAGAGCCTCGGCAGCGCGGCCGGCAGCGGCGCCGGACGGCCCGCCGCGCCACCGCCGGGCGCCCTGAACGGCGGCGTCGCGGGACAGTCAATCGGCCGGGGACTGGACGACCGGGAGCGCCAGCGCGCGGAGCAGGCGGAATTCCAGGCGCTCGAATATGGCCGCCCCGGTTCGCCCGTCGAGTGGCGCGGCGACCGCGAGGGCTTTCGCGGCGAGGTGGTTCCCGGGCCGCGCTACCGCGTCAACGCCTATGATTGCCGCGATTACACGCACCGGATCTGGGCGGGCGGCGAACCGCAGGCCGCGCGCGGCACGGCCTGTCGCCAGGCCGAAGGCAGCTGGCGTCCCATCAGCTAGTAGCCGCGTTCCTGCCGCGACAGAATGCGGCGTGCGCGTCGGTGGCGGAAAGGCTAGAACGCGTCCAGGAACAGACCATGCTTCTTTGGATTGTCATGGCCGCCTTGACGGCCGCCGCCTCGCTTGCCGTGCTCATTCCCCTGGGCAGGCAGACGCACGCCGCCGCCCATGCCGGCGCTGCCCGTTCGATCTACCGCGACCAGCTCGATGAACTCGCGCGGGACCGCGAGCGCGGCCTGATCGGCGATGCCGAGGCGGATGCGGCCCGCATCGAGATTTCACGCAGGCTTCTGAACAGCGATTCCGGTGCGACGGCCGAGACGCCCCCATCCCGGCCCGCCTACCGTGTCGAACGGCTGGGAGCGCTGGTCCTCATCCCGCTGCTGGCCATCGGCACCTATCTTTATGTCGGCTCGCCGCAACTGGCCGACCGGCCGATTGGCAGCCGCGAGGCCGAGCCGACAGCCCAGGGCAATGTCGACGACCTGATCGCCAAGGTCGAATCCCATCTCGCCGCCAATCCCGAGGATGGGCGCGGCTGGGAGGTGCTTTCGCCGATCTACATGCGGCTCGGCCGTTTCGACGACGCCGTCCGCGCCCTCGGCAACGCCAAGCGCCTGCTCGGATCCACCGCCGAGCGCGAGTCGCTCTATGGCGAGGCGCTGACGCGGGCGAGCGGCAATGTCGTGACCGAGGACGCCCGCGCCGCCTTCGACCGGGCGCTCAAGTTCGACCCCGACGACGTGCGCTCCCGCTTCTTCCTCGCCATGGCGCTGGGCCAGGCCGGCCGAAAGGACGACGCCATCGCGGCCTGGAAGGCGCTGATTGCTTCCGCGCCGGCCGATGCGCCCTGGCTCTCGGCAGCGCAGGCCGAGCTGGCGCAGTTCCAGCCAACCTCGACTGTCGCCGCAACAGCGCCGTCGGCGGGGCCGGTCGCGCCCGGTCCGACGGCCTCCGACATCGCCGCCGCCGCGCAGCAGAGCCCGGCCGAGCGGCAGCAGATGATCGAGGGCATGGTATCGGGCCTCGCGGCTAGGCTGGACGCGGATCCCAGCGACACGACCGGTTGGGAGCGGCTGTTCCGTGCCTATATGGTGCTTGGCAAGCCGGACGAGGCCCGCGCTGCACTGTCTCGCGCTCGCGCCAGCTTGGCTGAAAAGCCGGAACTTCTCGCCGTCGTCGAGCAGGCGGCCCGTGACATTGGCATCGGCAAGGATTGATCGTTCGACATGACGCGTAAGCAGCGCCGCCTGACCCTCATCAGCCTTGCCGGCGTCGTGCTGGCAAGCGCCGTCGGGCTCGTCCTCTTTGCGCTCTCGGACGGCATCACCTTCTTCACATCGCCCTCGGATGTGCTGGCGAAGCCGCCGGGGCTGGATCAGCGCGTGCGCCTGGGCGGCCTCGTCGAGCGGGGCTCGATCGTCAAGGAGGCGGACGGCGTCGTCCGCTTCGCCGTGACGGATGGCAAGGCGACGGTGCCGGCGCGCTATGTCGGCATTCTGCCCGACCTGTTCCGCGAAGGGCAGGGCGTCGTGGCCGAGGGCAAGGTCGATGGCAGCGGCCTGTTCGTGGCCGACACGGTGCTGGCCAAGCATGACGAGACCTACATGCCCAAGGAAGTCGTCGAGGCCCTGAAGAAGAGTGGCGAATGGCGGCCTGAGAACGGCGAGGGCCCTGCGCCGGAGACGGTGCAGCGATGATCGTCGAGATCGGCCACTACGCGCTCGTCCTGGCGCTGGTTCTGGCGCTGGCGGGCGGCACGCTGCCCTTCTGGGGCGCCTTGCGCGGCGACACCAGGCTGATGGCGGTCGCCTCGACCACTTCGGTGGCGCAGTTCCTGTTCGTCGGGATGAGCTTCGCGGCGCTGACATACGCCTATGTCGTCTCCGATTTCTCGGTCCAGAACGTGGTCGAGAATTCCCATTCGCTGAAGCCGCTGCTCTACAAGATCTCTGGCGTCTGGGGAAACCATGAAGGCTCGATGCTGCTCTGGGTGCTGATCCTGGTGCTCTTCGGCGCGCTCGTGGCGGTGTTCAGCGAGAACCTACCGCTGAAGCTCAAGGCGCTGGTGCTATCGGTCCAGTCCTGGATCAGCGCGGCCTTCCTGTTCTTCATCCTGATCGTCTCCAATCCCTTCCTCAGGCTCGATCCGGCGCCGCTGCAGGGGCGCGACCTCAACCCGCTGCTGCAGGATGTCGGGCTCGCGATCCATCCGCCGCTGCTCTATCTCGGCTATGTCGGCTGTTCGATCTCGTTCGCCTTCGCCATCGCCGCGTTGATTGACGGCCGCATCGACGCTGCCTGGGCGCGATGGGTGCGGCCCTGGACGCTGACGGCCTGGTGCTTCCTGACGCTCGGCATCGCCATGGGTTCCTACTGGGCCTATTACGAACTCGGCTGGGGCGGCTGGTGGTTCTGGGATCCGGTCGAGAATGCGAGCTTCATGCCCTGGCTCGCCGCGACCGCGCTGCTGCATTCGGCGATCGTCATGGAGAAGCGCGAGGCGCTGAAGATCTGGACGATCCTGCTCGCCATCCTCACCTTCTCGCTGTCCCTGCTCGGCACCTTCCTGGTGCGATCCGGCGTGCTGACCTCGGTGCACGCCTTCGCCACCGACCCGACGCGCGGCATCTTCATTCTCTGCATTCTCTGCGTCTTCATCGGCGGCGCCTTCTCGCTGTTCGCGGCGCGGGCGGGTCAGCTCAGCCAGGGCGGCCTGTTTGCCCCGATCAGCCGGGAGGGCGCGCTCGTCCTCAACAATTTGCTGCTGACGGCCGCCTGCGCGACCGTCTTGGTCGGCACGCTCTATCCGTTGGCGCTGGAAGCGCTGACGGGCGAGAAGATCTCGGTCGGCGCGCCATTCTTCGACATGACCTTTGGCCCGATGATGGTGCCGCTGCTGATCGCCGTGCCGTTCGGCCCCATGCTCGCCTGGAAGCGCGGCGACATCGTCGCGGCGGGGCAGCGGTTGCTGTTCGCCTTTGGCGCGGCCATGGCGGTGGTCATCCTCGGTCTGGCGCTGATGGGAACGCCCTCGGCGCTGGCGCTGTTCGGCGTTGCGCTCGCGGTGTGGCTGATGGTCGGTGCACTGTCGGAAATCGCCTTCCGCATCAAGCTCGGTCGCGTCTCGCCGGCGGAAAGCTGGCGGCGCGGCGCGGGACTGCCGCGCTCGGCCTGGGGCACGATGGTCGCGCATTTCGGCGTCGGCGTCACCGTGCTTGGCATCATCGGATCCACGGCCTGGAACAGCGAGACCATCGTCACGCTGAAGCCCGGCGAGGCGGTAACGATCGGATCGCGGACGCTGACCATGGAAGGCTTCGTGCCGATCAGCGGCGGCACCTATACCGGTACGGGCGTGCGCTTCACGGTTCGCCAGGGGGGCAATGTCGTGGCGACGATGGAGCCTGAAAAGCGGCTTTACACCGTCCCGAACACCCCGACCACCGAGGCAGCGATCAACACCTTCGGCTTCTCCCAGCTCTATGTTTCGCTCGGCGACATCTCGGCCGATGGCTCGACCGTTGTCCGCGTCTACTGGAAGACGCTGATCGCCCTGATCTGGCTGGGCGCGCTCGTGATGACCGCGGGCGGCATGCTCTCGCTTTCCGACCGTCGTCTGAGGGTCGGCGCCCCGAAGCCGGCCCGGCGCTCTGTCGCCGTCCCGGCGGAGTAGCGCCATGCGCCGGATGATGCTTGCGCTGGGACTGCTCGTCGCCGCCTGGCCGGCCTTTGCCGCGGTCCAGCCGGACGAGATCCTCAAGGACCCCGTTCTGGAAGCGCGCGCCCGTGCGCTGTCGGCCGAACTGCGCTGCCTGGTCTGCCAGAGCCAGTCGATCGACGATTCGGACGCGACGATCGCCCGCGACCTGCGCGTGCTGGTTCGCGAGCGCCTGCAGGCCGGCGACAGCGATGCGGCGGTCAAGGCGTTCCTGGTCGATCGCTACGGCGAATATGTCCTGCTGAAACCGCGCCTGACCTGGCACACGATCGTGCTCTGGGGCGCCCCGCCGGCCTTGCTCGTTGTAGGCGGAGCCTTTGCGATCGGCGTCTTCCGGCGCCGTCGCGTCGCCGCGGTGACCGGCCTGACGGCCGACGAGGAAGCCCGCGTCGAGGCCTTGCTGGCGCGCGAGGACTAGACGACCGCTACGCTATATTTCGAATTAGCGCCGTTTCAGCTATCTCCCTGACTTGAAGAGCATTTTCGCGGATCTCTCCGCCTCGCTCGTTCGGCGTCTTCGACGCCTCTCCAAACATTACCAACGTTTCATGATGGTGACAGGCGGCTGTAACGTTCATTGATCCATTCTCCGGCGTATGAGCAGCGACCCCCCCGCGTTGCTTTCCTTTTTGTACGTGACGGAGACCATCATGACCGAACAGAATCCCGCTCCGAAGTCCACTCAGACACGGCTCCGCAGCCGCGCCCTGCTCGGCACGGCGCTTGCCGCCCTGATCGTCGGCGGAATCGCGGGACAGGCCGTGGTCAGCTCGCACACTCCGGCCTATGCCGAGGCGGTTCACGTCCAGCCGCAGACGCTTCCGAGCTTCGCCGACCTGGTCGAGAAGGTGAAGCCGGCCGTCGTCAGCGTTCGCGTCAAGTCGACGGTCACCGAGGCGGATGCGTCCGGCGGCCCTGACGCATTCGGCTTCCCGAATCCGGACCAGTTCCCGCCCGGCTCGCCGATGGAGCGCTTCTTCCGCCAGTTCCAGGACCAGCGTGGCCCGCAGGGTCAGGCCCCGAACCGCATGCAGCGTCCGAAGCCCCGCCAGTCGGTGGCGCTCGGCTCCGGCTTCTTCATCTCCGAGGACGGCTACGTCGTCACCAACAACCACGTTGTCGACGGCGCGACCGAATTCACCGTCAGCAATTCGGACGGCAAGGAATTCAGCGCCCGCCTGATCGGCACCGACGAGAAGACCGATCTTGCGCTTCTGAAGGTCGATGACGCCGAGAAGTTCACCTATGTCGATTTCGCCAAGGGTCATTCCCGCGTCGGCGACTGGGTCGTAGCAGTCGGCAACCCGTTCGGCCTCGGCGGCACGGTGACGGCCGGTATCGTATCGGCGCTCGGCCGTGAGATCGGCGCCGGTCCCTATGACGACTTCATCCAGATCGACGCATCGGTGAACAAGGGCAACTCCGGTGGCCCGACCTTCAACCTCGCCGGCGAAGTGATCGGCATCAACACCGCCATCTACTCGCCGTCGGGCGGCAGCGTCGGCATCGCCTTCGACATTCCGGCCGCGACCGCCGAGCGTGTCATCAAGGACCTGAAGGATCACGGCGAGGTCGTGCGCGGCTGGCTCGGTGTCCAGATCCAGCCGGTCACCAAGGATATCGCCGACAGCCTCAACCTGAAAGAAGCCAAGGGCGCGCTCGTCAGCGAGCCGCAGGAAGGCAGCCCCGCGCTGACCGCCGGCATCAAGTCGGGTGACGCGATCCTGACGGTCGACGGCAAGACGGTCGAAGACGCCCGCAACCTGGCCCAGATCATCGCGGGCTACTCGCCCGATACGACGGTGAAGCTCGGCATCTGGCGCGGTGGCAAGGCTGAGGACGTCAGCGTCAAGCTCGGCAAGCTCCCCGGTTCGGAGAAGCAGGCCAGCGCCAAGCAGGCCGAGGACAAGTCGGCTTCGGTCGCCGATCTCGGACTGTCGCTGTCCGTGTCGCCGGATGGCAAGGGCGTCCTGGTTTCCGATGTCGATCCCGACGGATCGGCCGCGGAGCAGGGCCTCCAGACGGGCGACATCATTCTCGCAGTCGGCGGCAGTGAGGTTGCGCGTCCCGGCGACGTCGAGCGTGAAGTCGTGGACGCCAAGAAGCAGGGCATGAAGGCCGTGCTGATGCGGGTGAAGTCTGGCGACCAGACGCGCTTCGTGGCGCTCCCCTTCGGCAAGGCATAAGCCTCGTCTCGACGGCCCACGGGAGTGCAGTGTGAGCCCCGCGACACTTCCGGCGGGCTTGGGGCAGGCGGGATTTATTCCGCCTGCCCGCCTTTTTATGACAAGGCAGTTGTGCCTCCGGTTGCAAAAACGGCTATCGTAAACCCATGCGAATCCTGCTTGTCGAAGACGATCGTGAGACTGCCAGCTACCTGGTGAAGGCCCTGCGCGAGGTCGGCCATGTTCCCGACCACGCGGCCGATGGCGAGGAGGGCGCGTTTCTCCTCGATGCCAACAAATATGACGTCATCATCGTCGACCGCATGCTGCCCAAGAAGGACGGCCTGACGCTGGTCGAGGAGACGCGGCGCAAGGGCAATGATACGCCCGTGCTGATCCTCTCGGCGCTCGGCCAGGTCGACGACCGGGTCACCGGTCTTCGGGCCGGCGGCGACGATTATCTCGCCAAGCCGTATGCCTTCGCGGAATTGCTGGCGCGCATCGAGGTGCTGGCGCGCCGCCGCAAGCCCGGCGAGGCGGAGACCATGCTGAAGGTCGGCGAGCTCGAGCTCGACCGGCTCAGCCATCTGGTTCGCCGCGGCGACATCAATATCCCCCTGCAGCCGCGCGAATTCCGCCTGCTCGAATATCTCATGAAGCATGCCGGCCAGGTCGTGACCCGCACCATGCTGCTCGAGAATGTCTGGGATTATCACTTCGATCCGCAGACCAACGTCATCGACGTTCATATTTCCCGGCTGCGTTCCAAGATCGACAAGGGATTCTCCGAGCCGCTTCTGCATACGGTTCGGGGCGCAGGATACATGGTCCGTGACGGCGTTCGGTAAGGTCGTCCGCACCACCGCGTTCAAGCTCTCCGCGATCTATTTCGTCGTCTTCTCGGTCTTCGCGATCGCCTTTGTCGGCTGGATCACGCGCGAGACCGACCGCTTCCTCACGCAGCAGGTCCGCGACACGATCGAGGCGGAGATCGGCGTGCTGGCCGACGAGGGCCTGCGCAGCGGGCTCACTGGCATCGTCGCTTCCATCGAGCAGCGCAGCCGGGTGCCCGGCGCCAGCCTCTATGTCGTGACCGACTCCGAGGGTCGTGTCGTGGCCGGCAACGTCACCGAGGTGCCGCCGGCGCTGCTCAAGCTGAGCGGTCTCGAACCCGTCACCGTTCCCTATAAGCGGCTGGAAGGCGAGACCTCGCACCATATCGCCATGGTGCAGGTGCTGCCGCTGCCGAACGGCTTCCGCATGCTGATCGGTCGCGATATCAGCGAGATCGAGCGCATCCGCGAACTGATCGGCAAAGCGATGATCAGCGCCGTGGTGCTGCTGATCTTCCTCGCCCTGGTATCGTGGTTCTTCGTCAGCCGCCGCGTGCTGAAGCGGATCGATTCCGTCACCGCGACCAGCCGCCAGATCATGGCGGGCGACCTTTCCGGTCGGCTTGAGGTGACGCCCGCGGGCGATGAGTTCGATCGCCTGGCGGAAAACTTGAACGCCATGCTCGATCGCATCGTGCATCTCTTGCACGGCCTGAAGGATGTCTCCGACAACATCGCGCACGACCTCAAGACGCCCCTGACGCGCCTGCGCACCCGCGTCGAGACGACGCTCGCGGGGCCGGCGGAAGTCGAGGCCTATCGTGCGGCGCTGGAAGCCACGATCGAGGAATCGGATCAGCTGATTCGCACCTTCAACGCGCTTTTGATGATCGCGCGCGTCGAGGCCGGTTCGCCAGACGGCGCGCTCGGGCCTCTCGACGTGGCACAGATCGCGGCCGATGTCGTGGAGTTCTACGAGCCTGTGGCCGAGGAAGCCGGGGTCGCGCTGAAGCTCTCCGTCGAAGGCCCGCTGCCGCTGCATGGCAGCCGCGAGCTGATCAGCCAGGCCCTGACCAACCTGCTCGACAATGCGATCAAGTATGTTCAGACCGGCGAGCCGGCGGTTGAGACGCCGGTCGTGACCGTCGCTGCGCAACAGGTTGAAAACGAGATCGTCGTCTCCGTCAGCGACAATGGCCCCGGAATCCCTGAATCCGAGCGGCTTCGCGTCCTCCAGCGCTTCGTCCGGCTGGAAAAGAGTCGTTCACAGCCGGGTAGCGGCCTCGGCCTCAGCCTTGTCGACGCCGTCGTGAAGCTCCACCATGGTACGGTCGCCATGAGCGATGGCGGACCGGGACTTGTGGTGACCTTGCGATTCCCGGCCGAGACCTGAAGGACGGGATGATGGCCGCCACTCTTTCGCAACCGGCAGACGCGTCGGTTGGCGCTTCGCTTGCCACATCCATCCAGACCGAGATCCGGCCGCCCAAGGCAGCGAGGACGCGGGAAATCCTTCAGGACCTGCAGGCAGCCGCCAAGGAGGCCGACATCGGGCCCGCTTGGGCGGATCTGCTGCATGCCCGCAAGGGATTGGGCTCGTTCCTGGCGGCCGTGTTCGATGCGTCGCCCTTCCTGAGGCAGATCGCGCTCGACGATCCCGCGCGTCTGGTCGCGATCCTCACCGCAGACCCCGACGCGCACTTTTCCCGCCGCATGGCCGAAGTCGCCGCGCTCTGGCGCGAGACCGACGAAACGACGCTGATGACCCGGCTGCGCCAGGCGCGCGCCGAAGTGGCGCTGCTGGTCGGGCTCGCTGACCTTGGTGGCATCTGGCCGGTCGAGCGCGTCACCGGCGCGCTCACCGCCTTCGCCGAGGCCGCCGTCAGCGCCACGGTAGACTTCCTCCTCGCCGAGGCGCACGCCTCCCGCAAGCTGACGCTCCCGCACCCGGACCAGCCTTCGCGCGGCTCGGGCTGGATCCTGCTGGGCATGGGCAAGTGCGGCGCGCGCGAGCTGAATTATTCCAGCGATATCGACCTGATCGTGCTGTTCGATCCCGAGCGGGCCGAGGTGGCCGACCCCGACGAGATCGGTGCGCTGTTCGTCCGCATGACTCGCCGGCTGGTGAAGATCCTGCAGGAGCGCACGCCCGACGGCTATGTCTTCCGCACCGATCTTCGCCTGCGGCCGGACCCGGGCTCCACCCAGGTCGCGATCTCGACGCTGGCAGCTTTTCTCTATTACGAGGCGAGCGGCCAGAACTGGGAGCGCGCCGCCATGATCAAGGCGCGGCCCTTTGCCGGCGATATCGAGGCCGGCGATGCCTTCCTCTCGGAGCTCGCGCCCTTCATCTGGCGCAAATATCTCGATTTCGCTGCCATCGCCGACATCCATTCGATCAAGCGCCAGATCCACGATCATCGGGGGCATGACGCGGTCGCGGTGGCGGGCCACAACATCAAGCTCGGGCGCGGCGGCATTCGCGAGATCGAGTTCTTCGTCCAGACCCAGCAATTGATCGCCGGCGGCCGCGACCGCGAATTGCGCGGCCGGCGGACGCTCGACATGTTGGAGATCCTGCGCGCCAAGGGCTGGATCGCCGACGAGGCAGCGGCCGACATGGCGCGCTGCTACCGCTTCCTGCGCGCCATCGAGCATCGCCTGCAGATGATCGCCGACGAACAGACCCACACGCTGCCCGACAGCGAGGAGGGGCTGGACGTCGTCGCGCGCTTGATGGGGTTCAAGACCGTCAAGGCCTTCTCCAAGGCGCTGGTCGAGACGCTGGAGACCGTGCGCGACCACTACATCCAGCTGTTCGAGGCGGCGCCCTCGCTTTCCTCGACGCTGGGCAGCCTGGTCTTCACCGGGGACGACGAGGACCCCGAAACGGTCGCGACGCTGGCAAGCCTCGGCTACAAGAATCCGCGCGAAGTCAGCCGCACGATCCGGGGCTGGCATTTCGGCCGCTACGCCGCCATGCGGTCGGCCGCCGCGCGCGAACGCCTGACCGAGATCACGCCGGCGCTGCTGGAAGCCTTCGCCACCACGGACAATGCCGATGCGGCGTTCAATTCGTTCGACCGCTTCCTGGCCCGGTTGCCGGCCGGCGTTCAGCTCTTTGCGCTGCTCGGCTCCAATCCGGGCCTTCTCAATCTCCTCGCCACCATCATGGGCACGGCCCCCCGCCTGGCCGAGATCGTCACGGCGCGTCCGCATGTGCTGGATGCCGTGCTCGATCCGGCCTTTTTCGGCCGCCTGCCGGACCGCACGATCCTCACCGCGCGGCTGAAGAACATGCTGGCCGAGGCGGTGTCGCTGGAAGATGTGCTCGATCGCGCGCGCATCTTCGGCAAGGAGCAGGGCTTCCTGATCGGCGTTCGCGTCATCGCCGGCTCCGTCAGCACGCGTGCCGCCGGCATCGCCTATTCCGATCTGGCCGACCTGCTGGTCGCGACCCTGCTCGACCACGTCAAGAGCGCGCTCGAAGCCCAGCACGGCCGCATTGCCAACAGCCGGATCGCCCTGCTGGCGATGGGCAAGTTCGGCGGGCGCGAAATGACCGCCTCATCCGATCTCGACCTGATCCTGCTCTACGATTTTCCCGAGACGGAGACCGGCTCCGACGGCGCGCGGCCGCTTTCCGGCAGCCAGTATTATTCCCGCATGACCCAGCGCCTGATCGCGGCCATCTCGGCGCCGACGGCGGAGGGTTCGCTTTACGAGGTTGACTTCCGTCTGCGTCCCTCGGGCAATTCCGGCCCGCTCGCCACCCATATCCGCTCCTTCGTCGAATATCAGAACAAGGAAGCCTGGACCTGGGAGCACATGGCGCTGTCGCGGGCGCGGCCGATCCATGGCGATGCGAGCCTCGTCGCCGAGGCCGTCGAGGATATCCGTGCGATCCTCTCCACGCCGCACGATCCCAAGAAGGTGAGGCGCGACGTGCTGGAAATGCGCGTGCTGCTCGAGGAAGAGAAGACCGCCGAAGGGCCGTGGGACCTGAAGCAGGTGCCGGGCGGCCAGATCGATATCGAGTTCATCGCGCAATATCTGCAGCTCGTGCATGGCGCTACCCATCCCGAGATCCTCGATGTCGAGACGGAGACCGTGCTGGCGGCGACGTCGCGCAGCGGTCTGCTGCCGGCGACCGAAGCAGAGATCCTGCTTCCCGCGCTCCGCCTCTATCAGCGGCTGGTGTTGATCCTGCGGCTTTGTGTCGATGGGCCATTCCGGGCGAGTGAGGCGCCGCGCGGCCTGCTGGACCTGCTCTCCAGGGCGGGCGAACTGCCCGATTTCGCCACGCTCGACGCCCATGTCCAGGCGACGCAGAAGGATGTCCGCGCTTCGTTCGAGCGGATTATCGGGAAGGTTCGGCGGAAGCCCCGAGCCTGAGAGCGACGCCGGCCGAAGCGCCGGTCGGCGGCTCCAACTGCGCGGTCTGCAGCAGCGGCAGGCGGATCGAGACGATCGTGCCCTTGCCCTCATGGCTGCGGATGCGCATCGCGCCGCCATGCAGTTCCGCCAGCGAGCGGGTGATGGCGAGGCCGAGGCCCGAGCCCTTGTGGCTCTTGGTGAACTGGTTCTGCACCTGCTCGAACGGCCGGCCGAGCTTCTTCAGGGCTTCCTTCGGAATGCCGATGCCGTTGTCCTCGATCGTCAACGTCACGGCGCCGCCGATCTTGCGGGCGCGGACGCTGATGTGACCGTTTTCCGGCGTGAACTTCACGGCGTTCGACAAAAGGTTCAGCACCATCTGCTTCACCGCGCGACGGTCGGCATGGAGGCCGAGCGAGCTTTCGAGGTCGGCCTCGATCGTCACCTTGCGGGCCGACGCTTCCGGCGACATCACGCGCGCGGCCTCGTCGACGATCTCGTCGAGCATCAGCGGCTGCATGTCGAGCGTCATCCGGCCGGCCTCGATCCGGGCCATGTCGAGCACGTCGTTGATGACGTTGAGCAGGAAGTTGCCGCTCGCGTTGATGTCCTGGCAATACTCGCCGTATTTCGGCGAGCCGAGCGGGCCGAACAGCCCCGACTTCATGATCTCCGAGAAACCGATGATCGCGTTGAGCGGCGTGCGCAGCTCATGGCTGATATTGGCGAGGAACTCGGACTTGGTCCGGTTGGCGGCCTCGGCGCGGTCCTTCTGCTCGGAGTATTTCTCCGCCAGATCGACCATTTCCTGCGCCTGCTGCTCCAGCTTCTGGCGCGACTGGCGCAGGTCCGCGATCGTTGCCATCAGCCGGCGTTCGCCGTCGATCAGCTTTTCCTCGTGGCGCTTGATCGTGGTGATGTCGGTGCCGACCGACACGAAGCCGCCATCCTTGGTGCGACGTTCGCTGATCTGCAGCCAGCGGCCGTCATTCAGCTGCGCCTCGAAGGAGCGCGCGCCTTCTTCGGCGCGGCCTTCGTTGGGGATCTGGGCCTGCACCACGGGCTGGCGGCCGGCTGCGATCACCTGGGCATAGGGAGTGCCGGCTTCCAGCGCCGAATCCGGAATGCCGTGCAGCTGCTGGTACTTCGAATTGCACATGACCAAGCGGTTCTGGGTATCCCAGAGCACGAAGGCCTCGGAGATCGTCTCGATGGCGTCGCGCAGGCGGATATCCGCGGTGCGCGAGCTTTCGGCCAGGCGCATCTGCTCGGTCACGTCGACAGCGATGCCGATCAGGTGCGGCTCTGTGCCATCGGCATCCACCAGCTCGACGCGGATCCGGAGCCAGACATAGCTGCCGTCCGCCTTGCGCATGCGGAACATGCGGTCGACGGTCGTCTCGTTGGCCTCATAGAGGGCCTCGACCAGGTTCATCAGGTCGCCATCGTCGGGATGGACGAGTTCGTTCACCTCGCCGAAGCCGAGCAGCGTGTCCCGCGGTGGGAGTCCGACCAGCTCGAACATCGATTTCGACCAGAACAGGCGTCCGCGCGCGACGTCCCAATCCCAGAGTCCGCAGCGGCCCCGGCGCAGCGCCGTGTCGAAGCGGTCATAGGTCTCCTGGTAGATGATGTCGGCTTCCTGGGCGCGGGCGGACTGCGAGAAATAGCCGTAGAGGATGACGAGCAGGATGCCGCTGGTGCCGACGAAGATCGAGACATTGAGCGAGACGTCGGCGCGCCAGTCGCGGTAGATCGCCGGGAAGGGCGTTGCGACGGCGACGAAACCGAGGCGTCCGTTGAGGTGGCGCAGCGTGGCGAAGGCCGGCTGGTCGCCATCGACATTGATCTTCAGCACGCCGGCGCGGTCGCCGAAGATCACCAGGGGCTGGGCGCCGCTGACGATCTCGGTGAAGCTGCGGTTCTCCTCGGTGGCGGAGCGCGGCGAGGTGGCGATGACGCGGCCGGTTGCGTCGGCGACATAGATGCGCTGGCCGGCATCGGCGGCGCTTTGCGGCACGAGATTGTCGAGCGTGTTCTGGACCGCCATCTGGTAGCGATCGGTCGACAGCGTCGGCTCCGCCTGGTCGAGCGAGAGGGCGAGATAGGACGCCACCATGCCCATCAGGTCGCGCGCCTGGTTCTCGCGCTCCATGCGCAGGTCGTAAAGCTGAACGAAGCGGGCCAGCGCGACGATCATCAGAAAGATGATGATGAGGACAGGGATGCAGCGACGCAGGATCGGCTCGGACGAGACGAGCTTTTCGTAGGCCGGCTTGGCCAGAAGCCGAGCGTGACCCTTGATCATCTGCTTGCGTCGAAACAGTACCCCTGCAATAGGCATGCGCTCGCTCGCAGACGCACTGGCTGTATCTGCCCGCGCCATCTCAGCCCCCCGATGTCGGCTATCATCGGGTCAGTCCCTTGCCCCGAATCACCCCCATTTGAATCGACGCGAATCACATTGTCCAGAGGTGTGTTAGGGTTTCGTTAAGCATAATTTTATGGCTCCGGCCTTGGGGAATCCGGGTTCGGCGGGCCCGGATTCGTCTGCCGCCGAATGGCGCCGTTTTCGCCTGCGTGACGCTCAGGCAAGCGTCCGCGTGACGATGTCGAGCGTGTCCGGCGACAGGTCCGGCGCCGCGGCGATCCGGCGCAGTGCCGCCTCGGCACGGGTCCGGCGAACCGGCTCCAGCGCCCGCCACGAGCGGAAACTGACCAGCAACCTGGCCGTGGTCTGCGGGTTGCGCTTGTCCAGCTCCAGCGCGAAATCGGCGAGGAAATCGTAGCCGGCGCCGTCCACCCGGTTGAACTGCGTCTGGTTGGCGCTTGCGAAGCTGCCGACGAGCGCGCGCACCCGGTTGGGGTTGTTCGGCGAGTAGGAGGGGTGCTTCAGCAGCGCCTTCACCCGGTCCAGCGTATCCGAGGCCGGCACGGTCGCCTCCAGCGTCAGCCACTTGTCGAGCACGAGCGCGTCGTCCTGGTAGCGCTTGTAGAAAGCGTCGAGCACCGCGCGGCGCTCGGGCAGGGCGGCCTGCGTGATCGCGGAAAGCGCCGCCAGCCGATCCGTCATGTTGTTCGCGGTTTCGAAATGCGCGAGCGCAGCGGCTATCGCCTCGGGCGAACGGCGCGCGAGCAGCAGATCGAGCAGGGTGTTGCGCAGCGCCCGTTTTCCGGCGCTCGCCGCATCCGGCCGGAAGGATTCCGCCCCCGACAGGCTGCCGTAGTGGCGCTCGATCCGGTTGCCGAGACCGGTCGAGATCGCCAGGCGAAGCTCACGCCGCGCCGCCGCGATCGCATCGGGATCGACATTCTGGCCAAGCTCGCGCGCGATGTCGGCTTCGCTCGGAAGCTGCAGCACCTGGGCGCGGAAGGCCGGCTCCAGCGTCTCGTCGTCCAGCACGCTGCCGAGCGCGTCGATCAGGGCCGGCTCGGCCTTGGCGGGGCGGCCGGCGATCTGTTCGGTTGTGCTGGCGACGAGATTACGCATGGCCAGCGTCTGGGCCGCCTGCCAACGGTTGAAGGGGTCGGCATCGGTGCGGACTTGGAACAGCAGGTCCGCGGCCGAGATGTCGATCGCCAGGCGGACGGGTGCGGAGAAGCCGCGCAGAAGGGACGGCACCGGGCGCCCGCCGACACCCTCGAACACCAGCGTCTGGCTGGCTTCCGTCAGATGAATGATGTCGCCCTCGACGCGGCCGCCGCTGACCGACCTAAACTCCATGTCCTCGCCATTCGGCCCGATCAGGCCAAAGCGGATCGGCATATGCATCGGCTGCTTGCGGGCCTGGCCGGGCGTCGCCGGAATGCTCTGGCTCAAGGTCAGGCGGTAGGTGCGGTCGGCTTCGTCATAGGCGCCGCGGGAAATGATCTGCGGGGTGCCGGCCTGCGAATACCAGAGCTTGAACTGCGTCAGGTCAGCGCCGGTCGCATCGGCGAAACTCGCCAGGAAATCCTCGATCGTCGCCGCGTCGCCGTCATGCCGCTCGACATAGAGGTCCATGCCCTTCCGGAAGTCGTCGGGGCCGAGAATGCTCTTCAGCATCCGGACGACCTCCGCACCCTTCTCATAGACGGTCGGCGTGTAGAAGTTGCTGATCTCGTGGTAGATTTCGGGCCGGACCGGATGGGCCAGCGGGCCGCCATCCTCCGGGAACTGCCGCGCCTGCAGCGTGCGCACATCGGCGATCCGCTTGACCGCGCGCGAGCGCATGTCGGACGAGAACTCCTGGTCGCGGAAGACGGTCAGCCCTTCCTTCAGGCAGAGCTGGAACCAGTCTCGGCAGGTGATGCGGTTGCCGGTCCAGTTGTGGAAATACTCGTGCGCGATGACGCCCTCGACATTGGCGTAGTCGGCATCGGTCGCGGTATCCGGGTCGGCCAGGACGTACTTGTCGTTGAAGACGTTGAGGCCCTTGTTCTCCATCGCGCCCATGTTGAAGTCGGACACGGCGACGATGATGAAGATGTCGAGGTCGTATTCGAGGCCGAAGACGTCCTCGTCCCACTTCATCGAGCGTTTCAGCGCGTCCATCGCATAGGTGCAGCGCGCTTCCTTGCCGTGCTCGCAATAGATGCGCAGCTCGACCTCGCGCCCGGACGAGGTGGTGAAGCTGTCGGTGATGACGCCGAGATCGCCCGCGACCATGGCGAACAGGTAGGACGGCTTGGGGAAGGGGTCGTGCCAGACGGCGAAATGGCGATCGGTGCCGGGAACGTCGCCGCTCTCGACGGGATTGCCGTTGGCGAGCAGGATCGGCGCATCGGACTTCTGAGCCTCGATGCGCGTCGTGTAGACGGCCAGAACGTCCGGCCGGTCGAGAAAGTAGGTGATGCGGCGGAAGCCCTCGGCCTCGCACTGCGTGCAATAGGTGCCGCTGGTCCGGTAGAGCCCCATCAGCTTCGTGTTGGCGGCCGGATCGACGAGGGTCTCGATATCGAGCGTGAACGGCCGGTTCGGCACGTCATGCAGCGTCAGCAGGCTCGGCGTCGCGGTGTAGCGGCCTTCGGGCAGCGTCGCGCCGTCGAGCTTCAATCCCTTCAGGGTGATCTCGTCGCCGACCAGTTCCAGGCGCCCGTTGCGGGCCTCGTCCGTGTTGGGCCGAAGCGCGATCGTGGCGACAACCCGGGTTGCAGAGGGCGCAAGCTGGAAATCCAGCCCGACCGTATCGATGGTGAAGGCGGGAGCGCGATAGTCTTCGAGCCGGAACGGCGCGGCTTCGGTCTTCATGAGGCAATACTCCCGTCGGTGGTGACCGGCTGTGCAAGGGCCGGTTTCACAGGGCTGCAAGATAGGGGGTTCGGCCGGGTGTCGCTATGGCAAAGGCCGAATTCCCCCGAAACTCCGGATTGTCTCTACGGGGCAGGGCTCGATGCGTCTGGGGCTTTAGGCGGGCGCATGCCGCAACGGTTTCCACCGTGTTGTGCGGCGGAGTTTCATCTCTGAGTTGCCTACCTCATTTCCTGATGCTATTTCATCACGAGGGAGGATACCTCGTGGGAAAGACGACGCTGCAAGACGTCGCCCGGGAGGCTGGCGTCAGTCTCGCGACGGTTGATCGCGTGCTGAACGGGAGAGCCGGCGTCCATGCGCGAACGGTCGAGAAGGTGCAGACCGCTGTCGATCGGCTGAATTATCAGCCGGATCGGATGGCGTCGCGCCTCGCACGCGGTCGTGACTATCGCTTCGAGATCATCCTTCCGATCGGCGCCAACGAATTCATGCGCATGCTCGAAACCGAGTTTCGGGCGACGGCGGAGCGCTACGTGCATGAGCGCGTCCTCCTCAACATCACGCTCGTCGACGTGTTCGACGGCGAGGCGCTGGCCGTCGCGCTGGAGAGCCTGCCGGCCGATGTCGACGGCATCGCGGTCGTGGCGCTCGATCATCCGGCCGTTGCCGAAGCCATCAACACCTTGGCCGATCAGGGCATTCCGGTCGTCACGCTGGTGTCGGACCTGCCCGGCACCCGCCGCACGCATTTTGTCGGCATCGACAATTCCGCCGCCGGCCGCACCGCCGCCAGCCTGCTCGGTCGCTTTCTCGGTGGGCGCAAGGGCAAGGTCGGGCTGATCGCCGGCTCGCTGGCGCTGCGCGACCACATCGAGCGCCAGTACGGCTTCGAGCAGGTCGTCGCGCGCGAATATCCCGATCTGGAAGTGCTGCCGGTTCGCGAGGGGCGCGACGAGGACGACCGCGTGCGTCACGTCGCCGAGGCGCTGTTGGCCGAGCATGACGATCTCGTCGGCATCTACAATGTCGGCGCCGGTTCGACCGGCGTCGTGACCGCCTTGCAGAAGACCGGGCACACGCGCGACATCATCTTCGTGGCGCATGAACTCACCACCACCAATCGCCGCAACCTGATCCGCGGCTCCATCGACGCCGTCATCAACCAGGATCCGGGCCACATGGCCCGTAGCGCCGCGCGCATCCTGCTGGCGATGCGCGAGGATATGGAGATCGTTCCCGGTCAGGAACGGATCAAGATCGATATTTTCATCCGGGACAACGTGCCGTAGCGGGGCGCTTGCTCTCATTTTCATCCGACCCGGGCGCAAGTCCGGGATGCAGTATCCGAAGGAGGTTTTCGATGAAGACGATCAAGGGGCCGGCGATCTTCCTGGCGCAGTTCGCGGGCGATGCCGCCCCGTTCAATTCGTTCGACGCGATCTGTGGCTGGGCAGCCTCTCTCGGATATAAGGGCGTGCAGATCCCGACTTGGGACAGCCGCCTGATCGACCTCAACAAGGCATCCGATTCCAAGGACTATTGCGACGAGCTCGCCGGCACCGCTGCCAGGCATGGCCTGGAGATCACGGAACTCGCCTCGCACATCATCGGCCAGCTGGTCGCGGTTCATCCCGTCTATGACGAGCTGATGGACGGCTTCACGATTCCGGCGATGCGCGGCAACCCGAAGGCGCGCCAGGAATGGGCCGTCGACCACCTGAAGCGCTGCGCCCGCGCCTCGAAGAACCTCGGCCTCCAGGCGCATCCGACCTTCTCGGGCGCGCTCGCCTGGCCGTTCCTCTATCCGTTCCCGCAGCGCCCGGCCGGCCTGGTCGAGGAAGCCTTCGCCGAACTCGGCCGCCGCTGGACGCCGATCCTCGACGTGTTCGAGGAGAATGGCGTCGACGTCGCCTACGAGATCCATCCGGGCGAAGACCTGCATGACGGCATCACCTACGAGATGTTCCTAGCGGAGGTGAAGAACCATCCCCGCGCGAACCTGCTCTACGATCCCTCGCACTTCGTGCTGCAGCAGCTCGACTATCTCGAATACATCGACATCTATCACGAGCGCATCAAGGCGTTTCACGTCAAGGACGCGGAGTTCAACCCGACCGGCCGCCAGGGCGTCTATTCGGGCTATCAGAGCTGGGTCAACCGCGCCGGCCGCTTCCGCTCGCTTGGCGACGGCCAGGTCGATTTCGGCGCGATCTTCTCGAGGCTGACGGCCTATGATTTCGACAGCTGGGCGGTGCTCGAATGGGAATGCGCGCTGAAGCATCCCGAGGACGGCGCGCGCGAGGGTGCCGAGTTCATCAAGCACCACATCATCCGCGTCACCGAACACGCCTTTGACGACTTTGCCGGTTCCGGCACCGACGAGGCGGCCAACCGCCGCATTCTCGGCATCGCCTGACCCTCGGCAACCACACGGATCGGAGAAAACAATGGCAATCGGAGCCAGCAAGGAAGAAGCCGCCGGCCGTCGCATCCGCCTCGGCATGGTCGGCGGCGGGCAGGGCGCCTTCATCGGCGCCGTCCACCGCATCGCGGCGCGCATGGACGACCAGTATGACCTGGTCGCCGGCGCGCTCTCGTCGGACCCGGCCCGCGCCAAGGCGTCGGCCGCCGATCTCGGCATCGCCGAGGATCGCGCCTACACCTCCTATGAGGAGATGGCCAAGGCCGAGGCCGCCCGTCCGGACGGTATCGAGGTCGTGTCGATCGTCACGCCGAACCATGTCCATGCGCCCGCGGCCAAGGCATTCCTGAAGGCCGGCATCCACGTCATCTGCGACAAGCCGATGACGCTGACGGTCGAGGAATCCAAGGAACTCGTCGAACTGGTGAAGTCGTCCGGCAAGATCTTCATGCTGACGCACAACTACACCGGCTACCCGATGATCCGGCAGGCGCGTGCCATGATCGCCAATGGCGATCTCGGCGAGATCCGCCTGGTGCAGGCCGAATATCCGCAGGACTGGCTGACCGAGCGGGCGGAAGCCACCGGCACCAACAAGCAGGCCGAATGGCGCACCGATCCGGCCCGCACGGGCGCCGGCGGCTGCATCGGCGACATCGGCACCCACGCCTATAATCTCGCCTGCTTCGTCACCGGCCTGGAGATCGACCAGTTGCTGGCCCAGCTCTCGACCTTCGTCGAGGGACGCCAGGTCGATGACGACGTGCAGATCCTTCTGAAGTGGAAGGGCGGCGCCAAGGGCATGCTCTGGGCGAGCCAGGTCGCGGTCGGTAACGAGAACGGCCTGAAGCTCCGTGTCTACGGCACCAAGGGCGGCCTTGAATGGACGCAGGCGGACCCGAACTATCTCTGGTTCACCAAGTTCGGCGAGCCGAAGCAACTGCTGACGCGCGCCGGCGCCGGTGCCTGGCCTGAGGCGGCCCGCGTCAGCCGCGTGCCGGGCGGCCATCCGGAAGGCTATCTGGAAGGCTTCGCCAACATTTACACCGAGGCGGCCCGGGCCATTCATGCTGCCCGCGACGGCAGCAAGGTCGATCCGGCCGTGACCTATCCGACCGTCGAAGACGGCCTGGTCGGCATGCAGTTCATCGAAGCCGCCGTGGCATCGTCCAAGGCCGGCAACGTCTGGACCAAGGTAGGCTGATGGCGATCGCCGAGGGGAGAGAGATGGGGACGAGTGCGCAGCCGCCTCTCCTGGAGGCGGTCGGGATTTCCAAGTCGTTTGGCCCCGTCGAGGTGCTGGGAGACATTAACCTGGCTCTTGTGCCCGGCGAGGTCCACGCCATCATCGGCGAGAACGGCGCGGGCAAGTCCACGCTGATGAAGATCCTCGCCGGCCATCTGATGCCGACGAAGGGGGAACTGCGGATCGACGGGCAGCCGGTCGTCATGGCCGGCCCCGTCGATGCCGAGCATCGCGGCATCGTGCTCGTGCACCAGGAAATCCTCCTGGCGCCCGACCTGACCGTCGCGCAGAACATCTATCTCGGCCGCGAGGTCCGAAAGGGCCTGACGCTGGACGACAAGGCAATGAACAAGGGCGCGGCCGAAGCGGTGCGCGCCCTTGGCATCGACATCGATCCGACCACCATCGTCGGCCGGCTTTCGATCGCGCAGCGCCAGCTGGTGCAGATCGCCCGCGCGCTGCTGGTGCCGCACCGGATCGTCATCTTCGACGAGCCGACCGCCTCGCTGACCCTGACCGAGACCGACGCGCTGTTGCGCGTCATCCTGGACATCAAGAAGAAGGGCGCCGCCGTCCTCTACATCTCGCATCGTCTGCCCGAGGTGAAGGAGATCGCCGACCGCGTGACCGTGCTGCGCGACGGCAAGCTGATCACCACGCGTCCGGCAGAGGGGCTGGAAGCGGTCGACATGGCGCGACTGATGGTCGGCCGCGACGTCGCCAAGCTCTATCCGGACCGGGTCGCCACCCAGGCCGTCGACTACGCGCTGGAAGTCGACGACATGACGGTCCCGGGCTATGCGCAGGACGCCTCGTTCAAGCTGCGCAAGGGCGAGATCCTCGGCTTTGCCGGGCTGGTCGGCGCCGGCCGCACGGAATTGCTGGAAGGCGCGGTCGGGCTGCGTCCGTCGCATGGCAAGGTCAAGCTGAACGGCAGGCCGGTGAATTTCGTCACCGTTCGCGACAGCATGCGCGCCGGCATCGTTTATCTGAGCGAGGACCGGAAGGGCAAGGGCCTGCTGCTGGCGCAGAATCTCGGCATCAACCTGACGCTGGCGGCTCTTGGCCAGTTCGTGCGCGGGCTGCTGATCGACCGCGGCCGGGAAACCAAGGCGCTCGACGGCGCGATCACCGAGTTCGACATCCGCACGCGCAACAAGGACCTGCTCGCCGGCCAGCTTTCGGGCGGCAACCAGCAGAAGCTGCTGCTCGCCAAGATGATGCTGCTGAACCCGCAGATCGTCATCATCGACGAGCCGACGCGCGGCATCGACATCGGCACCAAGGAACAGATCTACAAGTTCATCGCCGAACTGGCGGAAAGCGGAAAGTCGGTCATCGTCATCTCGTCCGAGATGCAGGAAGTGATCGGCATCTGCGACCGCATCCTCGTCATGCGTAACGGGCGCATCGTGGGCGAGGTGACCGGCAACCGCATGACCGAAGACGAGATCGTCGTTCTGGCGACGGGCGTTACATCGAGGGAGGCCGCCTCGATGGCGGAGCAGGCATGACCGACACCACCGCCAACAAGAATCCCGCCCGCCGCTCGTTCGGCGACATCGATCTCCGCGCCGTGGCGCCCTTCGTCGCGCTCGCCGTGCTGCTGGTGCTGGGCGCGCTGGTGAACCCCAATTTCCTCGGGGTCGACAACCTTCTCAACGTGCTGACGCGCAGCGCCTTCATCGCGATCATCGCGGTCGGCGCCACCTTCGTCATTTCGGCCGGCGGACTGGATCTGTCGGTCGGCGCCATGTCGGCCTTCGTCGCCGGCGTGATGATCCTGTTCCTCAATACCGGCGTCGTCTCGGGCGAAATCCCGATGCTGGCGGTCGCCATGCTGCTGGCGATCGGCGTCGGCGGGCTTTGCGGCCTCGCCAATGGCGTGATCACGACGCAAGGGCGGATCGAGCCCTTCATCGTGACGCTGGGCACGATGGGCATCTTCCGGGCGCTCACCATTTACCTGGCCGAGGGCGGCTCGATTGCCATGAAGGCGCCGGATCTGCGCGCCGCCTACCGCCCGGTCTATTTCGGCAATGTCTTCGGCGTGCCGATCCCGGTGCTGGTCATCCTGGCCGTCGCGTTGATCGGCGCGTTCCTGCTGTATCGCACCGCCTTCGGCCGGCATGTCATCGCCGTCGGGTCGAATGAGGACGTGGCGCGCTATTCCGGCATCCCGGTCAACCGGGTCCGGACCCTGACCTATGTCATCCAGGGCGTTTGCGTCGCCATCGCGGTTCTCGTCTACGTGCCGCGCCTCGGCGCCGCCACGCCGACGACCGGCCTGCTGTGGGAATTGCAGGCCATCACCGCGGTAGTCATCGGCGGCACCGCCCTCAAGGGCGGCGTCGGCCGGATCTGGGGCACCATCTGCGGCGCCCTCATTCTCGAAGTGGTCGGCAACATCATGGTGCTGTCCAACTTCGTCAGCGAATACCTCATCGGAGCCGTACAGGGCGCCATCATCATCATTGCGATGCTGGTCCAGCGCTCGCTCGTCCGGCGGCGGTGAGGGGAAGAGCGGAGATCAACTCCGCATTGCATTGGGCTAATTTGGGAGAGAGAAATGCGGAAGCTTCTACTCGGATCGGTCGCGGCGGGCTTGATGCTCGTCGCCGGCGTCGCACAGGCGCAGGAAACCAAGACGATCGCCGTCTCCATTCCGGCGGCTGACCATGGCTGGACGGGCGGCGTCGTCTACCACGCCCAGGAACAGGCCAAGCGCCTTGAGGCCCGCTATCCCGGCCTCAAGGTCATCGTCAAGACGTCGCCGGATGGTGCGTCGCAGGCGAACGCGCTGGAAGACCTGACCACCCAGGGCATCGACGCCCTGGTCACGCTGCCGCACAATTCCGATGAGCTGACCGACCCGATCCGTCAGGTCAAGGAAAAGGGCGTCTTCATCACCGTCGTCGACCGCGCGCTCACCGACAACGCTGTTGCCGACCTCTACGTCGCCGGCAACAACCCGGCCCTCGGCCGCGTCGCCGGCGAGTACATCAAGGAAAAGCTGAACGGCAAGGGTAACGTCGTCGTCATTCGCGGCCTGCCGATCGTCATCGACGAAGAGCGCAACAAGGGCTTCGACGAGGGCATCGCCGGCAGCGACATCAAGGTTCTCGATCGCCAGTTCGGCAATTGGAGCCGCGATGACGCGTTCAAGGTGATGCAGGACTACCTGTCCAAGTATCCGCAGATCGACGCAGTCTGGACCCAGGACGACGATATGGCCGTCGGCGTTTTGGAGGCCATCAAGCAGGCCAAGCGCGAGGACATCCAGTTCGTCGTCGCCGGCGCCGGCATGAAGGACATGATCAAGAAGGTCATGGACGGCGACAAGATGATCCCGGTCGACATCCTCTATCCGCCGGCGATGGTCGCCGTCGCGATGGATCTGACGGCTGCCGGTCTCTACGACCACCTGCCGGTCCGTGGCAGCTACATCCTCGACGCCACGCTGGTGACGAAGGACAACGCCAAGGACTTCTACTACCCCGACTCGCCGTTCTAATCGGCCCGTCTGAACGTCCAGACCCTCTCCCGCCGCGCGCGGGGGAGGGTTTTTTGTTTTTTGTGGGGGCGACGCGTTGGGCGCGGGCCGGTCCCGCACCCTCGTCGTCTTCCCGGGCCGAACCCGGGATCCATTCAGCCGGGATGGCAGGATCGGAAACGCCGGAAACCTCCGCCGCATGGATCCCCCGTTCGCGGGGATGATGCCCTCGAGGAGGAATGACGCCGGAGGCTCTTCTGTCGATGCCGTAGGCCCAGCGCCCTAAAGCGGCAGCAGATCCGTATTCTTGACCTCTTCCATCACCGCGTAGGTGTGGGTTTCGCGCACGCCGGGCAGCGACAGCAGGCTTTCGGACAGGAAGGCGCGATAGGCGTTCATGTCGCTGACGCGGGCCTTGATCAGATAGTCGAACCCGCCGGCCACCATGTGGCACTCCATCACCTCGGAGGCGCGGCGCACGGCGATTGCGAAATGCTCGAACACATCCGGCGTCGTCCGGTCGAGCTTGACCTCGACGAAGACCAGCAGCCCGAGATCGAGCTTTTCCGCCGAAAGCCGGGCGTGATAGCCCTCGATATAGCCTTCTCGCGTCAGGCGCTTGACCCGGTCGGCCGTCGCGGTCGGCGACAGATTGACCTTGGCCGCCAGTTCCAGCGTCGTGATGCGGCCATCGGCCTGGAGCGCTTTCAGGATGGCGCGGTCGGTGCGGTCCATGTCGGTTCGGCTTTTCTGGATGGACTGGAAGAACGGGCTCAGCGCAGTTCGAGGCTGGCGAGGAAGGCCAGCATCGCCTCGTTGAACAGGCGCGGCCGCTGCAGAGGTGCGAAATGGCTGACGCCGTCGAGCAGCGTCAGCGTCGCGCCGGGAATGCTTCGGGCGAGATAGCGGGCATGCTCGGTATGGATGAACTCGTCGCTCTCGCTCTGGACGATCGCCACCGGCACCGTGATCGCGGCAAGGTCGGCCGCCGAATAATCCGGCTGCGTCTGCTGCATCAGCGATACGGCTGCGGAAAATGGACCGAAATCGTCCGGCGTCGGGGAGAGGGCCGCATAGTCCTTCACATGGCGCGCGAAGCAGTGGTCGATGACCGGGCTTGGCACGAAGGGCCTGGCGCCGCTCGGGTCCATATTGCACGCGAAGAAGAACACGCCCGTAACGCGTTCGGGATGGCGGCGGGCGAGCACCAGGCCAGTACAGGCGCCGTCGCTCCAGCCGATGATCGGGGCGGTGGCAATCTGCAGATGATCCATCACCGCCAGCACGTCGGAGGACATGAGCCCATAGGAGAAGGGATGCTGGTCGCGGCTGCTGCGGCCATGACCCCGGCTGTCCATGACGATCGCGCGGAAGCCTGCGGCCACGAGCGCCGGCACCTGATGGCCCCAATTGCCGGCATTGCCGAGACCGCCATGCAGCAGCACGACCGCCGGTCCGGTCCCGAAGCTGGCGGCCCAGATGCGGGCGCCGTTGGTCTCGACTGTAAAGCTTTCGCCGGTGGCGGGCAGGGGCGGCGCGCCGTTCTCGTCGAACTGGCGGAGATCGTCGTCGCTGAAGTCCACGGTGTGTCGCTCCCCGGCTTAGAAGGTAGATCCTTGGACGGTAGAGACATTCGCGGAAAAATTCCAATGAACCGTGAAAATCACGGATTGAACTTGCATCAAACCCCAAAGCCCCGCCGGGATCGGCGATATTCTGCGGACTTCGCAATCCGGAGTGCCCGCATGCCTACCGTCGCCATCGAACCCTTTCGTGCTCCTTATGCCGGCGACGACGCCGCGCTGATGCGCCAGGCGATCCGCGGTTCGATGCTCGACGCCGCCGCCGAAGCGCGCACCGACCGCCGCGCCACCGCCTTCATCGAGGCGATCCGCGGCCAATCCGGCGCTGTCGGCGGCATCGAGGACTTTTTGCGGGAGTTCGGGCTTTCGACGCGCGAGGGGCTGGCGCTGATGGTGCTGGCCGAGGCGCTCTTGCGTGTCCCGGATTCGGCGACGCAGGACCGACTGATCGAGGACAAGCTCGGTGGCGCTGACTGGAGCGAGCATAGTGGCAAGGCGGAAGGCTGGTTCGTGTCTGCCTCGACCTGGGCGCTAGGGCTCTCGGCGCGCATCGTGACGCCGACCGACAGCGCCGACGGCATCATCGCCGGCCTCGTCAAGCGCGTCGGCACCCCGACCGTCCGCACCGCGACGCGCCAGGCCATGCGCTTTCTCGGCTACCATTTCGTGCTGGGCCAGACCATCCAGGATGGACTGAAGCGCGCCAGGACGCTGGAAAAGCAGGGCTTCCGCTATTCCTACGACATGCTGGGGGAGGGCGCCCGCACGGCCGACGACGCGCAGCGCTATTTCGACAGCTATGCCATGGCGATCGACGCCATCGGCAAGGCGGCCGGCAAGAAGGCGCTGCCCGATCGGCCGGGCATCTCGGTCAAGCTCTCGGCGCTGCATCCCCGCTTCGAGGCGGTCAACCACGCGCGGGTCATGGCGGAGCTGACGCCGAAGCTGGTCAAGCTGGCGGCGCAGGCGAAGAGCTATGACCTCAACTTCACCGTCGATGCCGAAGAGGCCGACCGGCTGGAACTGTCGCTCGACGTGATCGCGGCAGCGTTCGCCGATCCGTCGCTTGCCGGCTGGGATGGCTTCGGCCTTGCCATCCAGGCCTATCAGAAGCGTGCCGGCGCGGTGATCGACTGGATCGGCGAACTGGCCTCGAGGCTGGATCGCAAGATGATGGTCCGCCTGGTCAAGGGCGCCTATTGGGACACCGAGGTGAAGCGGGCGCAGGAGCGCGGCCTCGACGACTATGCGGTGTTCACCCGCAAGGCCGCGACCGACCAAAACTATCTCTTTTGCGCGCGAAAACTGCTCGACCTGCGGCCGCGCATATTTCCGCAATTCGCCACCCACAATGCGCTGACCGTCGCAACGATTCTGGAGATGGCCGGGGAGGCGACCGGCTTCGAACTGCAGCGCCTGCATGG